>JAKFYD010000056.1 GCA_021731025.1 Pseudobdellovibrionaceae bacterium
CTTGGTTCAACAAGTTCCGTAGACTGTTGGTGCGATGGGAAAAGAAGGCAGCCAATTACGAGGCCTGCCTCCACCTTGTGTCTGCAGTCATTGCTTTTAAAGCAGCCGGTGTTTTCGGATAGGCTCTTAATACGCCACGAGCTTTGGAAAATAAAGTGTCGTACGAAGCCCGCATGTCTGCGGGCTCTTTCGATACAAAAATTTTTGTTCTGCGATTAAAATTTAACATCTATTCCTTTCAGGAAACTTTTTTCAAAAAATCCACGAGCTGCTCAACCTATTGAAACCGGATCAACTTCCCGTTGTCCCACAGAATCTCAACCCCAAGACACGGACCACTTGCAAAAGAAGCCCCACCTGGGGGAGATTCCTGAAGTTTGATTTCTTTAAATGCATCTTCTGGAAAATGTCCCTCTCGTTTTAATTTCTTTGCTCGCCCAATCAGACTTGCCATTTTTCGATGGTCGGCACCGATTGCAGAATAAAATCCACTGCTGGGGCCAGTCCATTGTTCCCAGGCAACTAGAATCTCGCAAAGCAGCTCATCTGGTAGACGAGTGATCCTTCCTCTCGGTGTTCGATAACTGCTGATCCTCTTTTTTAAAACTTCTAAATCCACACGAAACCTCCTTGTTTGTGTACATCTAGTTTTATCAGATCTTTTTAATTTGAAAATGTGGGGTAGGTTGATGGGTTACGCAAAATCTCCAAAATCTGCTGAAGGGCCAGGAGTAATGTATGATCCTATAACCAAATGAGAGTATCGGTCACAAGCAATAACAACCTTGGGCCATCCACGAGTAAAGTCTCTTTGAAAAGGATCTTTTACTCTAAACCGATAATGTCTAGAAGCATACCGAGTTTCGAATCCTGATGAGTCCACGATGGCGTCTGACTTTTCTTCAATAAGTCCCAGATCCTTGGATCGATCAAGGAGGGATCTGTGAAGAAGTCTGAAGGAGTTTTTTTTAGAAGGCGCTCTTCAGCGTAACAAAGCGTTGAGTAATGAGGAAGTTTTTTAAGTTTAAGGGCTTTTCTTAAGTCAGATAGCTCCTCAAGAAACTCAATGATTCCACGATAATCAGTTCTGAAGAAGGCTTTTAAAACCAGAATGGCAAAGATCTGGCTTTGTGTAAAATCCTGTCGAGATTTTTCGGTCGAATACTCCGGCATCGCACTTTCAGCTTGCTTAAGCGCAAGCTTTGCAAGTGTGACCGGAGATTTTGTAATTGTTCGAGAACGAACACTTTTCTTTTTTTTCTTCTTTTTTATTTTACTTTTCTTTATTGCATCCATGCCCCTTTAGCATGAATGATCTAGATAAAATTTGACAATCATCTTCAATACTTAACTTATCTTTTCAACACAGCCCCAGAGTGGCAGTAAGCTACAAAACCAACTTCGTCTCATTCAACTCGGGCAAAACTTTCTCGGTCTTTGCCCCGAGCTCTTTTAATTCTTCCACCTGAGAAATTAAATTTCCACGGCCTTCACCGAGTTTCTTTTTAATTTCATTGTGACATAGTAGAGAGGACTCTATCTTTTGTCCCATTTCATTGAAGTCTCTTAGTAGCCCCGCAAATTTTTCGTAGAGCAAGCCGCCCCGGCGTGCAATGTCCAAAGCGTTCTTCTGCTGCCGTTCTTGCTTCCATAAAGCCGAAACGGTTCGCAAAGTGGTCAACAAAGTCGTTGGACTGACGATGGCGATATTTTTTTCCCAAGCTAAGGTGAAAATGTCAGGCTTGTATTGAAAGGCCAGTGAAAATGCAGGCTCCATGGGCATAAATAAAATCACGAAATCAGGGCTGACTAAATTGGAAAGCTGATGATATTTTTTCTGACTGAGACCTTGAATGTGATCCTCGAGGGAACGCACGTGAGCTTTTGCGTGGCGCTCTCGATCGTCGGGAGACGTTGCGGAGACGCAAGCCTCGAAGGCTTTGAGACTGACTTTGGCGTCAACGATGATGTGTTTATTGCCAGGAAGATGCACGATCACGTCGGGTTGTTGCCGTTGACCCATATCATTTTTTAAATCGAGATCAATTCCTTGCACGGTGTACTCTTCGTTTTTGCGAAGGCCCGATCTTTCCAGAATATTGTCCAAAATCAGTTCGCCCCAATGACCTTGAGTTTTGGATTCACCCTTTAGGGCGCGGGTGAGATTGTTGGCCTCTTGACTCATGATCTGATTGAGTTCGAGCAGCTTGCCCAATTCACCACGCAAGACGCCTCGTTCAGCACGCTCTTGGGAGTAAGTGTTTTCCACCTTTTGCTCAAAATCCTTTAATTTTTCTTTCAGAGGATCGATTAGATTTGCGAGACTTTTTTGGCTCATATCTGAAAATTTAGTCGTTTTTTCGTCAAAGATTCGATGAGCTAAATTTTCGAACTGTTGAGACAACTGCTGGTTTAAGTCCTTTTCCTTTTGCTCCTGAAGGCCCATTTGCTTTTGGTAGAACTCCAGCTGTCCTGCCAAAGCTTTCTGACGAATTTTCATGACCCAGAAGCCAAGAAAAAGCCCCAAAGCCGATCCGGCAATGAACACCAGCAAGAAGATGAAATTTTGCATTGTGGGCCTCCGGGATGACAGATGTGGGGATGATAGCTTTACTTTACTTTAAAGCCTGAAGAAAGATCAATCTTGGCCTCGGTCGCCTTTGTTTTTTTCTTGTTCTTCGGGCTTATCTTTTGTTAATTTGCCCGCTCAAATCACTCAAACGCCTTGCGACAGGGGAAGACATGGAACTCAACAAAGAGAATCAAGATACAGAGCTGAGAATCACCTCCAATGAAAAATGGATCACCATCAAAAAGTACGAAGATTTGCGCTATGAAAAAACGGAAGATGGTGTTGCAAAGATCACGATCAACCGTCCCGAAGTGCGCAATGCCTTTCGCCCTAAAACTGTTTTTGAGTTGCAAGATGCTTTCAATCTTGCTCGTGAAGATCAATCCGTCGGCGTTGTTATTTTGACTGGAGAAGGGCCCTTGGCCTTTTGTTCGGGAGGAGATCAACGAGTGCGCGGTGAAGCTGGTTACGTTGGTCAGGATGGAGTTCCTCGATTAAATATTTTGGATGTGCAAAAACAAATTCGTCAATTGCCTAAACCTGTCGTGGCGATGGTCGCTGGTTACGCTGTGGGTGGAGGACATGTTCTTCACGTTGTGTGTGATCTGACAGTTGCTGCGGATAATGCTCGCTTTGGACAAACGGGACCTAGAGTAGGATCTTTCGATGGAGGTTTAGGCTCCAGTTATTTAGCACGCATTGTGGGTCAAAAGAAAGCGCGCGAAATTTGGTATCTCTGCCGTCAATACGATGCAAAGCAAGCTCTGGATATGGGTTTAGTGAACACCGTCGTTCCCTTGAAAGATTTGGAAATTGAGACGATGAAGTGGTGTCGAGATATGCTTCGTCATTCACCAATGGCTTTGCGTTGTTTGAAATCTTGTTTGAATGCCGATTGTGATGGCCAGATGGGTTTGTTGGATTTAGCAGGCAACGCAACCTTGTTATATTACATGTCTGAAGAAGCTCAAGAGGGGCGAGATGCTTACGTTGGTAAGCGCGAACCAGACTTTTCAAAATTCCCAAGATTGCCGTAATGATGAACTCTTCAGCCGGCTCCCTTCGTAGCATTGTTTTAGCTTTTCGCCCAAAGACCTTAACGGCGGCGCTAGTGCCCTGTTTGGTGGGATCGGCTTTAGCTTATTATGAATCGAAAAATTTTGCGCTGTGGATTTTGCTGAGCGCGCTTTTTGCCAGTGTGTTTATTCAAATTGGAACGAACCTAGTGAACGATGCTGTCGATTTCAAAAAAGGTGCTGACACTGAAAAAAGATTAGGGCCGCAAAGAATTACTCAAGCGGGAATTTTGCATTACAAAACAGTTTTGGCTTTGGGAACCGTGAGTTTCATCGTGGCTTTGCTCTTTGGCATTCCTTTGGTGATTCACGGGGGATTAGCGATCGTTGCAATCGGAATCATTTCCATCTTGATGGGCTATGCCTATACGGCAGGGCCTTACCCTTTGGCTTATCGAGGCCTTGGCGATCTTTTTGTTATTTTGTTTTTTGGTTTAGTCGCAGTCATGGGAATGAATTTTTTGTACTCGACTCAATGGACGATGCCGGCCTTTGTTGCTGGATTGCAAATTGGTTTGTTGGCGACAATCATGATCGCCGTTAATAATTTACGCGATATCGAGGGTGACCGCGCCGTTCATAAAAAAACATTGGCCGTGCGTTTAGGGAAAAATGGAGCTCGGGCCGAAATTGTTTTTCTGTGCGTGATGCCTTACTTTGTGGGCAGTTACTGGTTTGTTCAAGGACCCGAAAGAGCATTTCTATTACCGCTGTTGACGATTCCTTTAGCGATCAAAATTGTAAACAATGTGATCGAACATGAACCTGGTCCGATTTATAATACGATTTTAGCCCAGGGAGCTGCCCTGCACTTGTTGTTTGGTTTATTGATGGGCTTGGGATTTCTTTTATGAACTCGATTCATTTTAGTCCTTATGAACTCAAATCCGATTCACAAATTCGCAAAGGTGCTTTGTTGCGAATAACTGACCCGTCGGGAAATCAAGGTTACGCCGATTTACATCAGTGGCCCATGGACTTATCCAGCGTCCAAGGAAAGATTTCTTTAGCCAACGCCCAACAGGATCTCGAGTGGCGACGTCAAGGCAAATCAGCTTGGGCGGAATTTTCAAACACTCGTGTTGTAAATAACTATTTGTTTACTGATGTCGTTAGCCTCGGTCGCGAGGAACTCCTTAAAAAAGTGGAAGAGGCCTTAGATTTAGGTTTTAGAACTTTTAAAGTTAAAGTAGGGCGAAATCCCAAAGATGAAGTTCTGTTACTGAGGGAAGCTTTAGCTTTTGGAAAAGGAGCTCAATGGAGATTGGATTTTAATGCACTATTAAAACCTCTTCAGGTCCAAGACTTCTTGGATCGCTTGGATTCGAAAGAGCTTGCCCAGATAGAATATGTTGAAGACCCCTGTGCTTATGATTTGCCCTCTTGGAGCAAACTCAATAAAAAAGTTCCTTTGGCTTTGGATCAAGCGTGGTCAGGTCCTCTGTGGCCTTGGGATGAAAAGTGGAATAGCGCTGATGACAATTCTTTTCAGCAGTTGAGCTTTCGACATCTTATCATCAAACCAGCTCTTCAGGATTTGGCTCGAGCTTGGCGCTGGTCCTGCAATAAAAAGTTAAAGGTGACTGTGACTAGCTTTATGGATCATCCCTTGGGCGTTGCTGCCACTTTACAAAAAGTTTTGGACTTAAAAAAATACGCTCATCCCGCCGAGGCCGAACGATTGAATGTCTGTGGACTGCGAACTTTATTTCTTTTCGAGCCGACGGCTTTTTCGAAGATGATCGAAGGACCTGGGCCTGAAAATCTGCATCCCTCAGGAAGCGGTTTAGGTTTTGATGAGCTATTGAAGGAAGTTCCATGGCTGGAAGCCACGTAAACCTTCCACCTTCAGAAATAAATTGGGAAAACTCAGATCATTTTATTTTTTTAAATCCACGTTGGCCAAAACAGGACTTTGAAAATTTAAGTCGTGCAGCCATTTCGGCCTTATCCCAAATTTCTTCACCAACGGGATTTTTGGTTTTGGCCTCTTCGGGCACTTCGCAGGCTGCTGGAAATCATCAAGTGCAGCTGAAGTTTATTAAGAAAGAAAACTTTTTGGCGGCAGCTCGCTCTTTCAACTCTTTTTTCTCTATCACTGACAGAGATCTATTTTTGCGGGCTCTACCAACATTTCACGTTGGTGGGTTAGCTCTTTATGCTCGAGCTTTTTTAGCAAAGGCCCGAGTGATCGATTTCACCTCTGAAAAATGGGAGCCACAGGACTTTGTGCATGTGATGAGCGAAAAAAAGGCCACCAGAGTTTCCTTGGTGCCGACCCAAGTTTTTGATTTAGTGGCTGCAGGAATTCATGCACCCAAGTCCGTCGATACAGTTTTCGTCGGTGGTGCTGCATTGGGAACACAGCTGCGAAACCAAGCTGTCGCTTTGGGGTGGCCCCTGCTTTGTTCTTACGGGATGACGGAAACTTCATCGATGATCGCCAGTCAAAAATATTCTGAGAGGTGGCAAAGGGATTTGCCCTTAAAATTTTTTCCTCTGCATGGGGTGGCTTTCCGTACAGATGATGATCGTCGCGTTTTCTTGCGAGCCCCTGGTTTGCTCAGTTATGAATTGGTGGTGGATTTAAAATCACCACTCACGGCGGAACCAAGCTTAACCGCATTTACCGAAGGAAGCGAATTGCGCACCCAAGATTTTGGTCTCTGGGATGGCGAGG
This sequence comes from Pseudobdellovibrionaceae bacterium, assembly GCA_021731025.1. Taxonomy (GTDB): domain Bacteria; phylum Bdellovibrionota; class Bdellovibrionia; order Bdellovibrionales; family Bdellovibrionaceae; genus UBA5009. The sequence continues at coordinate 6,329 of JAKFYD010000056.1, forward strand.
TCTTCGAGTATTTAGGACGGCTTCAAGAGCTGATAAAAATTTCAGGCGAGTTAGTGTCGTTAAGCCAACTTCGAAGAAGTTGGGAAGATATCGCTGCAGAAAAGTCCGCGTCGACCTATTTAATTGATTTGCCCCATCCTCGAGTGGAAAATGAAATTGTCTTAGTCAGTCAGGAAATAGAAACTAAAAATGAGCTGCAATCTTTAATTGAAAAATACAACCAAAGGGTTTTACCCTTTCAGAGAGTTAAGCGCTGGGTGAAAGTCGAACGATTTCCTCGTTCCGAGTTGGGAAAAATTTTGGTGAACCAGCTGCGCGCTGAAGTTTTAGAAAAGGAAAAAGAATGAAAACAGAAATGACAGGATGGGCAGATGGCGCCCTGATGATCTGCACGAAATGTGGGGCAAGAGGTGTCACTGGTGAAGCCAGAAAAACGTGGACCCCCGAATGGGCCGAACAAACTAAAATAGCTCTTAAAAAAGAAATGAAAGAAAAAGGCCTGGCGAAAAACCTGCGAGTCATGACCAGCAGTTGTTTGGGCCTTTGCCCCGAGGGCGAGCAAACGGTTTTGTTACTCGAGAAAACTCCGCAGGGGGAGAAGTCGCAGTTTTTAGTCTTTAATCCGGAAGAAGAACCGAAGGCTCTGCAAGATTTTGCTCAAGGCTGGCTCAAAGAGCGAGGGAACTAGGACTCACAAGAAGTGCAGCATATATACTGCACTCCTTGTGAGGAGGTCAGTAAATCATAAGCTTAAAATTATTTAGAACCACTGATATAAAGATGATCGAGGTGGTGGTAACCTTCTGTGACCCATTCGTTAACAGCTCCTGAGCCATCCCAAGTTTCACTCCACAACCAGGTATCAACTGCTGGGCCGTAGGCAAAGTTGTTATAACTTCCTGCTAAAGTTCCATTGATCCACCATTTAACAGTCCCGTCATGGCAAGTGGCGCAAGAGCTGGCTTTCATATAAACTTCGATCTTATACCAAGTTCCAGGTTTGATAAGCACATTGTTCACATTGGGTTTACAAGAATCAATATCTAAACCCCCACATTGATCCAAGTTGTAAGTCAGTTGAGTTGTCCAAAGTATATACCCCTTGCTGCAATCGCGATTGGGACAGATGTACATAAAAACACCATTTGTTCCTGGCCCCTGACCGCGAATGAAAAAGAGTTTATTGCCGCCGTGATTTTTACCTTCAAATTGAGTGCTCGTTCTCCAGTACATGCCGACATAAATTTCTTTATTTCCAGTGGGTAAATAGTATTCCAGCTGTGTTCCGCCGGCAGCCACGTTCGCAAATCTGGTTGAGCGTAAAACATTTGTGCCCGAAAAAGGAGCTGAAGCATCTTGAACTATATTAACTGTTCTTCCCGAAGTTTGATAAGGATCCCCTAATTTCCCATCGCAGGTCGTTGAATTGAATGCGCAGTCAATGAGTGTTTTCAAATTGCCAGGCTCATTGGCCCAAGATGCATTCCCACCAGGCAAGGGGACTGGATTAGGTTGAGGTTGTGGCTGCATGGGTGTGGGAAGAGGAGAGGGTTGCATATTCTTTGGGTCATCTACTGATGAAGAATCCGACAGCGTATCATTAGTGTAAGAATATTGATCTCGAGAATTAAATTTAGAGCAAGCGTTGTAAGAGAAAGTCACCATGAATACGAGTGACAATGAGAGGACTGAAAGAACGAATTTTTTAGAGGGCATAGTTTTCATGTCAGTTTCCCTACTCTTTTTAGAGTATCGCGAAAAAAGGTTTGCTTCAATATATTTGATCAAAGTGATTCACTCCGATACAAATTTTACCTGTCAATTTTTTTGACACTCGAGAAAACTCTACCGAATTTCCCTCTGAAAATTTAACTTTACCCGAATAAATTGGAAAATTTCTGAGCTCCCGCATAGAATCCCTAGCGAACGAAGGACAAGTGGGGGATGCGTGGGACTTCGGAAAATTTTGATTTTATCACCGTTAATTATTGCAGCTATTTCTTTTCAGGGGTGTTCAAAGTCGTCAGAGCAGAGTCAAGACTCAAGCTCTGATGCCGAAAAAGAACTGAGAAGAAAAGACCAACAAATTATTGAAGTGAAAAGCTTAGGGCCTTTGATCAATGATGTTGCAGGTGTGCTCTCTTTGGAAAAGACCGGATTAATATGGAATACCCACAAAGATAAAGTTAGTCTCAAAGAATTTTACCTGGAAGCCTACAAAAAGGGTTGTTGGCAAATTGGGCAACCTCAAGATCTTTTGCGAATCGATCCAGAACTTCGTGTCGGGCAAAAATTTAAAATTAATTTCAAAGATCTGGGGCAAGCTCATGAGCTGAGTACCATCAAAAGAAGAACAATTTCGCACATTGATCATACTCGAGCTGAATTAATTTACACTTCTGAATTTGTACAAGGGAAGGATTCACGAATTTCTGATTATCGAGGTCCGCTGGTCACTGAAAACCCGTTTGAAAAAATAAAACTCAGTCTTGGAGTATCAAGGCTCACCCAGAAGCCGGTGGTCGAAGCCCAGGCGATTGAAATGAATTTACATCCTGATCTGATGAAGATGTGGGAAGGCGCTGCATCTGAACTCAAAATAGAGTGTAATTTAGAACAAGACCAAAATACGACTCATGTTTTTGCTTTAGGTCAGATAAAAATGAAGAGCGGTCAGCTTGTGAAGGCAAATAAAAAAACAACACTCAGTACCGGAACTGTTATTTGTCGAAGAGTTGAATACAATCCTCTGTCGATGAAAAACGAACTGGAAAAGTTTCGGGGACAAGTTTTTCGTATAGGTCCCGGAAAAAATATCCACATGAGCATTACGTCAAATCAATTGCCGTCACCCGCAATGGGGTTCTGTGGAGGAACGCGCCTATTGGATCTAAAACTGTTAGTTCTTGATGATGGCAAAGTCATTCAGCAAAGAACCGAATCGATCGACGAAGTTAGCTTTTGACTTCGTTCAAAATTTGTTTCTCGGCAAGAACCTGTTCAGCTAAAGTTTTTTCGATAGTTTCAGCAGAAATTAAAGGGCCTTTGCCTACTCCCGGGCAAAACTCGGCGACGTCCTTGGCCCAAGATTTAGCGTTCATCACTTCGGGCCAAAAGGGCCATGTGCGGCATTGGGTAGGGCGGGCTTCATAGACAGAGCAGGATTTTCCCTTTAAAAACTGACAGTCAGGATTTTGTGAGTCTTCCTTCAAATGAAGAACTCCTTGGGTCTTTTGGCAGTGCTTTCGGGTGAAAGCTGCTCTGGTCATGCCTAAAAAGTTAGCCATGTTTTTTTGATCATCAGGAGTCAAATAAACGAAACCGAACTCGCCATGAGAGGTGCAGCATTTGCCAGAACCCTGACACTGGAAACGCAAACCTTCTTTCCACCATTTTTCTTTTTTACTTTGGCTCATAGATTCCCTTTAAAAATTAACTCAGGCTTGACTGAAGCTCTTCTATTTGAAATCTTGGGGGTTTCGAGGAGCCCGCTTGCAAAAAATCAGAATGGACGAAAATCACAAAATTTTCAGCCCACAGGACTTTCCAGCTTATCTGCCAAAGCTTAATTCACTTTACGATGAGCTCTTCTCTTCAGGCAAGGGCTTTCGGGCTCAATTGATTCGTGGTCTTTCAGGGCCGCTCAGTTTAAAAAAAGAAACCGAACGGCTTTTACGTCAAACCATCGAGTTCATTCACAACGCCTCTTTGCTTCACGATGATCTGGTGGATCGCTCGACTTTGCGTCGGGGAAAGCCCGCAGCTTGGCTCAAATACACTCCTGAATACGCGGTTCTTTCGGGTGATTATCTTTTGGCTCGGGTCATGGTGAACCTTTCCGCCCACGGAAATATTCGTTTGGTTCAGTACACGGCGGAAGTTATTTCTGATTTGCTCGAAGGCGAATGGTTACAGGACTCTGTGGTGGGTGATTTTTTTATAAGTCTCGAACAGTTGGATCGAATTCACAATTTAAAAACGGCATCGCTTTTCAAATGGTGTTTGCGTGCTCCTTTTTTAGCTCTTGAAAGATACGATGTTGAATTGCATCGCACGCTGGAAGAAATGGGAACTCTGTTAGGTCAATTATTTCAACGCAGTGATGACCTTCTGGATTACAACATTCGCAATGGCGAAGGTAAAGCTATCCTTGGAGATTTAAAATCAGGTTATCTGAATTCATTCGGAGCCTACGTCACCAAAGGTTTACCACGCCAACAAATCGATCAGTTAATCAAAAGCCAAGATATGGATGATTTTGTGAAAAGCTTGGGTGGACCCGAACTTTTCCAACAGCGGGTGGTCGAATTCGATAGAATGAACCAAGAGCTCATCAGCATGTATCAACATCATCTGCGCCAACTTGAAGAAAAATTAAATCCAGGCGAGCGGCCTTTGATTAAAGTGCTCTCCCCATTGACTGATCTTCTTTACTGGAGAAAGAAACCTTCGTGAGCGAGATCGTAACACTTTCGAAAAGCTCACCGGACTTTGAAAAGTACTTGCGCGGCACCTTTTCTAAAACGCACAGGGCATTGCCTATCAAATCTTTGAATGTGAACACCCAATTGGAAACCGTCAGTTTTCGTTTGGTGCCCAAAGCTCAGATTCACCGGCCCTCGTTAAGTCTTATTTTTTTAAAGACTGTTCGCGTGCGAAGATTTCTGTTTGTGCTTTTTCCACTTTTTTATGTGCTCTTTGAAAGCCTTCGTCATCAGGGCTTGCGTGATCCCTTGATTTTATTTTCAAGCACCTGTGGACTTCTTTTTCTGTATGCCGCTATTCAAATGCGAAATGACTATCACGATCATCTCAACGGTTTGGATCGTATCACTTCAGAACCTTCATCGCCGGCAATTCAACGGGGATGGATCACGGCTGAATCCGTGCGAAAACTTTCTTGGATCTTTGCGGGAATTTCTTTTGTCGGGTCCTGGCCCGTTTTATTTATTTTTCCTAAAGTTATTTTTGTCATGACGGCAGCTGCGGCTCTTATTTTTTGGAGTTTATTCCGAGGACATTCTTCGTTTAAAAATTCTTCGGTCGGAGAGTTAGCCTTTGGCGTTTTAGTGGGACCCTTGTTGGCTTTGGGTTACGAAGTTTCCATAGCGGGCCAGATGACCTTAAAAACATTTTCATTCGGCTGTGTCTGGGGAGCCTTCGTGCTTTTCCGATTGCACTTACAGAATTTTGAAAACTTACTGACGTCCTCGCAAGCCGGAATCAAAAATATGGTCAATTACTTTGGTTTTGATGGATCCAAAAAATTAATCATCTGGTGGTGGTTTGCCAGTGTCGTCGGGTTTTTACTGTTTCAAATTTTTACCTCCAGTTTTTTTGTTTGGTGTGGAAGTGCCATTATCTTATTGTGGATGAGCCGTCCTTTTATTCAAAAGTTGAATCAGTTGGCGTCCCCGGTGGGTTCACACATGGGGGAAGTGCAAAAACTAGGTTTGGTTTTATTCAATCTGCTTGTTCTGCTGTGGAGCACGCAAATCTTATTTGAATACTTCGTCTCAGGTTTATTTAGCGCAGCCCTCAAAGGAATTTAATCATTGATGGATTTATCCCGATTGGCTCTTATAACAAAATCTCCATCGGAAGAGACCCAGGAATTTCAAAAAAAATTCGATCTGAAATTAAATCCGAGCGAGCTTTCGTCCTTTGAGTATGTTCTTGAAGAGAAAGACCAGCATTGGAGATTACAAACAGCTAACGGCATGAAGTTGGAAATCGATTTCGATAAAAATAAGGTCGACTATCATCGAAAAAATATTTCTAAAAAAGACATTCTGATTCGTGCCGTGGGATTTAAATCTTCACTGTGGCGAGTGCTGGATTTGACGGCAGGGCTAGGAATCGATGCAGTCCACTTGGCCAGCATGGGGTGTCAAGTGACAAGCTTAGAGCGCAACCCAGTTCTGTGGTTTTTGCTACGGCAAGCTCAACTTCGAACCCAGCGATCAGAGATCAAGGCCATTCGTTTCTTATCGAAAGATGCCAATGATTTTTTGCAGGAGAATTTGCTGGAAATTTCCAACGAATTTGATGTGATTTATTATGACCCAATGTACCCCGAGAAAAAAAAGTCGGCCTTACCGAGAAAAGAGATGCAGGCCTTCCGATCCCTTGTCGGAGCAGATCAAGATGCAGAAAAAGTGATTCAGGCTGGGCTTGAATCAGGGATTCGTCGTTTCGTCATTAAGCGCCCCTTAAAACTTCCGCTTCAAGAATATACCAGAGAAGGGTACACTTTTCACAACTTAGAGGGAACTACGGTTCAGTATCAAGTTTACGTCCGGGGAAAAAATGAATGATTTAGTTATTTTTGGAATTTTAGGCTTTTCACTTTTTATCACCCAGGAATTTCTGGAAGCTGTTCGACATTTTTGTCGACCCTTGCGAAGAAATCTAATGGCTAAGCCAGTCCCCGAAAATCAATTTGTATTGCTTCTGGTTTCACGGGCATTATTAGCCATCAGTTTGCCTTTGCCCCGAGTTTATTTGCATAAAGTTTTGCAAGAATGGGAACTTCAGCCGCAAAAAATTCGCACTTCATTGCTTTCTTTCGCTTTAACAATTCTCACCTTGTGGCCCGTTCTTTTGTTCGCGCTGACATTTTTTTCAGTGAACAGCATTCTTATTTTAGGTTTTGGTTTTATATTGGTACTGATCGCGCAAATTCTTTTTTTAATTCCGATGACTCGCTTGCGTTTTTCAGAGCCTTTACATGCTTTCGCTCGAATTCTTATTTATTTTGCTTTAATCAGTCTAAGTTTTGAATTCACCTTGCGATGGACTTCGCTTTTTCAAACTTGGGGAACTCAGAATGGCTTTAGTTTTTTTCTTGCTGATGGACGTTTCGAAAACTTGCTGCAAATTATTCTTCTGGGTTTGGTTTTTTCAGTTCTTATCCCTTACGAAGCTTGGTACTGGCTTTGGTCTATTCTGTTGTACGTGAGTGGGCAGTTGTCATTGAACGGAGCCGTTGCCTTCTTTCTGAGTGGAATCATGGGCACTTTCTTAGTTCAGTTGTTCCAAAAGAATGTGCAATCTCGGTCCATTAAGAGAATGAAATGGGAGGGAGTGATTTTAGCTCTATTTATGGCTCTTCTGGGATTTACGATCTTTGGCTTTACCAAAGAAGCTTTGACCCTATTTCATTTTGAAAATCCACAGGAACAGAAGATTATGGCCCTTGTCTTGTCATGGTCGATGATTGTGTTTCCTCTGTTTGCCGGTTTAATGATTTGGGGGCATTTTAAGACTGTTCAAAAGTCGAGATTGTGAAAAGCATTTTCAAGCAACGATTTTCCATCTAAACTGAGTTTATGTCAGATGAAAATGAGTCTCTTAAAGAACGAATTAAAGATTTAGAAGATCAACTTCAAAGAAAAGCGGATGAATTAGATCGCTATCGCATTGAAGTGAGCCAGACAAATCAGCAGTTGGAAAGAATCATTGCGCAAATCAATCATGAAGTTCAAATGGCAGCGCAGATTCAGAAAATTCTTTCACCAACGGAAATCCCACGCATTCAGGGTTTTGATTTCAGCACGAAATTTTTGCCTGGCAGTCAATCCGGGGGAGACTATTTCGATATCTTCGAACATGAAGATAAAATGAAATTCGGTATGGTCCTATCCAGTTGCTCGGGTTACACCATGTCAGCGCTTTTCTTGTCGATTCTTATAAAGATTTCTTCGAAGGTTGAGGCTCGTAAAGGGCTTGAGCCCCACCAGACACTTGCTCTCATTGCTAAAGAAATGATTCCTCAAATGCAGGCCAAAGATCAAGTGAGCCTTTTTTATGGCATCGTCGATAAGCGCAGTTATGAATTAAGATACAGCTGCGTCGGTAATATTCAGGCTTTCTTACAAGTTTTTGGTCAGGACTCTTTGGTTTCTCTGGATCCCTGTGGACCTCGGCTGACTAAAGATTTTAACACTGAGCCTCAAAGTCTTACGGTGCAACTCAATCCCCGCGACCGATGGGTGCTTTGCAGTGAAGGTCTCTTGCAAGAGACAAATTCGCAGGATCAGGTCTACGGCATAGATAGATATAAACACAGCATTTGCTCTGCGCCAAAACAGGGAGTTCATGAACTTCGCAACGAAATTCTTTATCAGGTCGAGAAATTCTCGGGGCGGGTGGATCCATTACGGGACAGCACCGTCATTGTGGTCGAAGTTAAGGACCGAGTCATAAAATTGGCTCGACAATAGGTTAACAACTCTTGAAAAATCCATGATAAAAATTGATCGAGCTCGGCGAGTTTGATAGTTTTAGAAAGTTGTCTTTTCGAGAAAGAAGGTAGTCATGGCGGGTGAAGTTCAAAATTACGAAGGTGCGATCGATAAAGGACTCGAAGGAGTTGTTGCTTGTAAAACAGCGATTTCTTCCATTGTTGGATCGACTTTGAATTTTCGAGGCTACACCATCGAAGATTTAGCGGCTCACTCTACTTTCGAAGAAGTCACTTATCTTTTGTGGAATGCTCGCATGCCTAATGCCAGTGAACTGAGCCAGTTTAAAAAAGAGTTTGAAAGCCAAATGTCTTTGGATCCCAATTTTATAAAAGTTTTAAAAACGATTCCGACTGAAGGAGTTCACCCGATGAGTTGGCTGCGCACAGCCGTTTCATTGATGTCTCATTGGGATGCCGATGCTAATGACAATTCGCCAGCAGCCAATTCTCGTAAAGCTCTAAGGTTAACAGCAAAAATGGGAACTTTAGTTTGTGCCTTTGAAGCCATTCGCAAAGGTCGGGATGTAATTGCTCCCAAGACCGGGAAATCAGCAGCTTGGAATTTCATGTACATGCTAAAAAATGGTCAAGAGCCTAAAAGTGATGACGTGAAAATTTTCGATACCTGTTTGATTCTTCATGCGGATCACGAGCTCAATTGTTCTGCTTTTGCGACTCGCGTGACGGCTTCTTCTTTGAGTGACATGCACTCTGCTGTTGTTTCGGCAATTGGTGCTTTGAAAGGACCATTGCACGGTGGGGCCAATGAACAAGTGATGATCATGCTGAAAAAAATTGGCACGATAGAAAATGCGCAGCAGTTTGTTAAAGACGCTCTCAGCGCCAAAGAAAAAGTTATGGGTATCGGTCACCGCGTGTACAAAAATGGTGATCCGCGAGCAGCGATCCTTAGAAAGCTCAGTGAAGAGCTCACAAAAAAAATGGGTGAGCCTCAGTGGTATCAAATTTCAACTTTGATTGACGATACTATGTACAAAGAAAAAGGCTTAATGCCCAACGTGGATTTTTATTCAGCAACAGTCTATTATGCTTTGGGAATCCCCGTTGATATTTACACACCGATCTTTGCGGCCTCTCGAGTCAGTGGCTGGGTGGCTCACGCGATGGAACAGTATGCGAACAATCGCATCTATCGCCCTCGCAGTCAGTGGACCGGGCCTTCAGGTTTAGTTTGGAAACCGGCTGACCAAAGATCTTAAACTTCAGGAGTTCCTATGTCTATTTTCACGAAAATCATACAGGGAGAACTTCCCTGTTATAAAATATTTGAAGACGATTTGACCTTTTCCTTTTTAGCCTTAGATCAGATCAACCCGGGTCATACTTTGATTATTCCTAAGAAAGAAGTGAACCACTGGTTTGAAGTTTCTGAAGCGGAATATCTTCGTGTGCATCAGAATGCTTTGAAGATTGGACAGGCTATTCATCAGGCCACCAAAAGTCAGCGGGTCTTAACAGCAACTGTGGGTTTCGAAGTTCCGCATTTTCACTTGCACTTGATTCCGGCTTGGTCGATGGCTGATCTGGATTTCAAAAAGGCAAAACGCCTTCCTGCCGAAGAAATGACGCGAATTCAGAAAGAGATCATTCAGTTCATTAAGTAATGGGTAAGTTGAGTTGAGGAAATAAAAAAAGCCGCATTGATGTTGCGGCTTTTTTGTTTCTTGATATCGAATTTTTTATTAAAAAACAGCGACGATGTTCAGATCGTATTCGGTATTCTTGTCACCGCCGAAGCCATCGTAGGAAGATTTGCCTTTTCCATCAGTTACCGTCAGGATTGCAGGATTGATTTCAATGTTAGCAACTTTGATGCTCATTCCTGCTTCGTGGATTAAGTTATTAGCTTTATCGGCGGTGAAGTTCCCACGAGAGAAATTGCTGGATACTGTTTCGATATAAGGTGTGTAGTAAGCGCTCACTTTATCATTGAAGTTATAAGCAGCTTTCGGCCCCGTGAATATTCGCAGCGCTGCATCCGAAGTTTCAGCTTCAGGTTTATTCAATATTAATCGTGCCTGAGCTTCCCAGCCAACACTGACGCGCGGATTAAGACTCCATTCGAGACCTGTTTGGCTTCGGATAACGCCATTCGATTTTTTCTCAACTGAACTTTTTGAAACTGGGACATAATATCGGTTTGCGAAGACCATCTTCTCTGAACCCAAGAGTGAAAGACTGCTGGTGTAGTTATAGTGAATGGTAGGGTCAGCCATATTCGTAATGTGTGATTTTGAAATTTTATCTTCGGCGGTCTTATTGAATTCCGTGAATGTGATAGCTCGTACTTCAACGGCATGTGAATCATTAATTTTATAACCTAAGCCAAAAGAGTTTTGGCTGAATCCACCTTCACTGTTGTCCTTTAATGAGCCAATTGTTGCTCCGTTTTCTGAAATAATTTTAAAGGTGAATGGTTTTGCCGTTTGGATTGAAGTTTCAAGTGAAGCCGTGTTGCTTCCTGATGCAGATCCAACTGAAGTGGAATTGCTTGGACCAGAACTAATATCTCCTGTGCTCGTTTCCTTACTTGTTTCCTTCACAATCTGTGCTTGTGCCAATGATCCCATTAACAAAACTAATAAAATCTTTTTCATTTTTCCCCCGGTTTTGAGCAAAGGTCCCATCCTTTGCTGTGGTGTCCCCAAAGGCAACCTATCAAGAGGTTAAAAAGTGTCAATCTCCTTTTTGTTAAGAATGAGTTGGTATAAATTCTTCACGAGCTTAAAAGAACAAGATAGGATAGTTATCACTTATGGAATTTCTTAATTTTATTAATGGTCAATTTGTTAAAGCTAACTCCGAAGTTGCTATGGAAAAGTTTGATCCTTTTACAGGGAAATCCATAGGATCTGCGCTTTCATCAACGGTCATTGATTTAGTTGGAGCCCTTCAGGGTGCCAAAAATGCGCTTGGTGAAATGGAAAAAATTCATTTAGAAAAGCGCGCAGAAAAACTGAATCTTTGGGCAGACATTATTATTCGCAATGCTGCATTATGGGCGCAAGAATCAGCGCGTTTTGAAGGCATGCCTGCAAATTTTTTGAAAGATGAAATTTTTCTAGGCACGACGAATTTAATTAAGAAACTTATCCAAAATCACAGCCACACAACCGGTTTTTTCAGACCTACCGGGGTGGTCGCAATTTCAATCCCCTGGTGTCACAGCTTTTTGTTGGCTATAGAAAGAATCGTTCCCGCATTCCTTGCCGGCAATTCTGTGATTCTTCATCTGAGCGAACCTTCACCCTTAGCTAGAATGTTGGTAGAGCTTGTGCAAAAGGCAGAATGGCCAACGGGAAGTTTACAAATTCTCTTTGGTTCTCGAGCGGAATTGGTTCCTGTTCTGGCAGGACATCCAGGTATCAATGCTCTCAGTTACGTGGGCCATGAAAAGCACCGAGAGAAAGTTGTTCAGCCGTCTTTAAGCACCGGTAAAAAAATTCAGTTAAATTTAAGTGCTAAAAACAGCTTAATATTTTTGGAAGATCCGCCGACACCTGAGGATCTTTTGCGCCAATTAAAACCTTGTTTAGTCGGGCAAGGGCAAACCGCCTGGAACACTCAGCGCATTTTCATTTTAGAATCTTTCCGCGAAAGTTTTTTGAACAAATTGAAAATAGCTTTAGAAACATTGCGCCCGGCTGAAAATGAAAACTCACCCGAGCTCAGTCTGTGGCCAGTGGTTAACTCGGAAAGAATTCAGCAACTGAAAAATGTGCGCGAGAGAATTCCCCAAGAAGAAGGAAAAGTTTTTTGGGGCGGGGAAAGGCTTCAAGAAAAAGATCAAAATGGTTTTTTTGTTCAGCCATTATTCTCGCTGGATCTGCCCAACTGTTCGGCCTGGCAGCAAGAGGACTTGCGTCTGCCCTTTTTTATTGTGACTTCGGTGAAGTACAGCCACGAGATTGCGAAGTGGACCAATACGGGAAGTTACGGTCACAGCGCTGTCATTTGGGGGCCTACCGATAAAGCCCGCGTCTTAGGACAGAAACTTCACGTCGGGCAAGTATTCATCAATAAATGGAAAATCAGTTCGGCTCATGAGTTCACGGCCCAAAAATCATCGCGCTATGGAAGCACGGACTATCGATGGAATGGAAATTTCTTTTCAGAGCAGACTCTGATTTTTTGACTGGACCTGTAAATTTCTTGTCGGTTTTTAGTTCAGTGAAAAAATTTTGGCGCGAGTTCTCATCTCGCATTGGCCGCAATAAGCTTCTTCTTTAATTTGACCTTGCTCTTCCGAGCGCAAATGGCTGAGCTCTAGCTCGCTGCCGCAAAGGGCGCAATTGTTTTGGGAATTTATAAACTCTTGCTGTTTAGGATGATCGATTTTTTCGAAGTATCTGAGCTGGCCGGATTGAGCGCTAGAATTTTGCATGACTTGACCTCACGTTGTGGAGCTATTCAATGCAAAACTGATTCCCTGGATCTTAGTTGAGGATTCGGTCTTTCTCTTCGGGTGTAGGAAGGCGACAGGTGTCGCGACGACCAAACAAACTGTAACGATATCGAGCTATTCCTCGGTAAACCCAATCTCGCAGCGGGCGAGGAATCATAAGTAGAATGCTCGCAAAGGCTCCCCACAGGCCACCGACGTCTTGCAAACATTTCAGTGCACCTGTCGAGCGATCATCAATTTGGCCGTCGTGGAAATACACTACGGTTTCTAGATCGTGAGTTGAACCTAGACGTGAAGCTGGTAAATATTTTTTAGCGGATTCTCCCTGCAGGGAAGCAAATTTGATGTGCTGTTTGTGATCAAGTCGCATCATAAGATCGATCCAACGGTTACAAAGCGAACAATGGCCATCAAAAAAAAGAATTTTCATCGATATCGATTTTCAGCGAGCATAATCATTTCATCCACAAAGGTTTTCATCGAAATTTTTTCGACTTCAAGTTGCTGCGGAAAAAAAGAAGCTTTGGTCATTCCAGGCAAAGTGTTCGTTTCCAAAAATACAGGTCCTCTTGCGGTCAGAATCATATCTGTGCGCGAGTAACCGTAGCAGGAAAAAGTTCTGTGAGATTGCAGCGCCAATTGCTGACATTGCTTCATTTCATCGGGACTTAATTCAGCTGGAGTAATCTCTTTGGATCCACGGCCCAAGTATTTTCCTTCATAATCGAAGTTGCTTCCCAGCTCGAGAATCACCTCTGAAGCAGGTAAAGCGCGAAGCTCTCCATGAAAATCAAAGACACCGACAGTCAGCTCGCGACCTTCGACGAATTCTTCAGCTAACATGTCCCATCTCTGTAAATCTTTAAAGGCATTTTCCAATTGCATGCTGTTTGTTACGATGTGAAGGCCAAAGCTCGAACCACTGGCTACCGGTTTGACGACAATCTTTTTTTTCTGCTGGAAAAAATCCAGCAATTTTTTTTCTTGCAGGGAAAGAGCTTCGGGCGTGTTTGCAAGATCCAGTTCCAATTGATTGGCTAGGGGAATACGCGCTTGTCGAGCTTTCTCTTTGGTCAGCAACTTGTTAAAGCATAAAGCGCTCGAAGCTGAACCTGATCCTGTGAAAGGAACGTGATTTTCCTCGAAAAGCTTTTGAAATTTCCCGTCTTCGCCCTCGGTGCCGTGAAGGCCTATAAACACAGTTTTGTTTTTAAGAAGGGGCAGGGCCTGGGGCAAACTTTTTGCGAGCGGGGGATTTTTTGGTTGCAGTAAATTTTTAAAAGGCTCTGGGTGATGTTGAAGTTCATTGATACTGACATCATAAACTTCACCAGTGGGTGCGATAAACCAGGCGACAGGGTTATATAAATACTGGACGATATTTTGCGCCGAGGCCGTGGAAACCAACTTCTCATCGGAAGTTCCACCAAAAAGAAGTACAACTTGATTCATAAATTTTTCCTTCCTAGGACATTTCGACCAATTCATTCGCCAATCCAGAAATTCCTTTAAAAATTTCAAAAGGTTTGGCTGGGCCCATGTACGCCGGTGTCGTTATAATTTTGTGATCGCGATCCGTAATAAAATCATCGGCGGGGCAAGGGACATGTTGAGCTCCTGTCTTTTGCACTTCTGCAACAGCTTCAGAGTCTGTTCCTACTGTTAGCGTGATTCGTTTTTTTCCTAAAACACAAGCTAACAGCGTAGGCGCTATGCAAACCGCACCAATGGGTTTTTCAGCTTCGTAAAATTCAGTGATGATGCGTTTTATTTCGGGAAGGACAGTGGCCTTTGCGCCGGCGCTGGACCAATTCGATAAATGAGTGGCTGCGCCCCTACCACCAGCAATAGCTAAACCATCAAAGTCGCTGACTTTCAGTTCAGTCAAGTCTTTCACTTGGCCTCGAGCGATGCGTGCTGATTCTTGAAGTAGATTTCTTTTTTCACCGTTCGTCAGGGGTTCGCCGGTTAAATGATCGATGGGTGTAATATTCATATCGGGAGCAAAACAAAAAAAGTCAGCTCCGGCTTGGCCAAGACTGATCATTAAACTTACGGCTTCTGCGATTTCGCTGCCGTCGCGATGACCGCAGCCAGACAGAATAAGTGCAATTTTTTTTTGGACTTTGATCATAAACTTCCTCACTCGACTTAATTTAGGAAGTAGTCCTAAATCGTCTAAGGGGCTGCGGGGGTTCCTCGACGGAAATCCTTCAGCTTATGACATACACTAACAGGAAATTTTTGAGATTGGTAAGTCGTAATTCCCTCGTAACAATACTCGACAAGGCGAGACAAAAAAGGAAGATCATTGGAAATTTTCAGTTTGATAATGGCTTTGGATTTACTTTCCGTGTTGGTTTCGGGGTCCACAGCGCTGATAAAAGCCACCAATTGCACTCGAGTTAATTTCCATCGGCAGCCAGGAATTCCGCGACAAGAAGCATCAGCGCGAATTTCTGAGGGCACATCTTCTTCGATAATTTCACTTTCCAATTTAAAACATTCGATGCCTTGTTGGCCGCAAAGGAAAACGATTCCCCGAAACATCTCGTAGGGGCTTAACTGGATTTCATCTTCAGTGTCTTTTGTTTGAACTTGATCCGAGAAAGGGCGACGGATCTCGAGGTCTTTGGTCATTTCACTGAGCACATGGGTCGAAACCGTGGACTCAGAATTTGTTTCACGACTGGCCGTTTCTTTACGGTAACCTAATTTTTTTTCGCGAGTGGACAGGCGAGATTGCTGGCCTTCAACAATCTCTTCAGCTTGCACCAACATATGAATGTAGCGAGCCGGGGATTGATCTTCTAACACAACGTCCTCGAGCTGAGTGACGGTGAAGCCTTTTCTTAAAGTCACTCGCGGATCAAGGCTACTGATCTTGATGGATTTTTCGGTCGCTAGAAAATCGTCCTTTTGCACTTGCTCGAGACTGGTATTTCCCCAAGATGTGATCATCTTTTCGGCGATCTCTTCAGCTTGCAGTGGCGCCCCAAGATCTTCTTCCATTTTAGGAATCTTCATGCAGGACGTGTTTGCTACAAGCAAGACTCCTGTCAGCGCCAGTGTTTTGAAAAAACTCATACGGAATCCCAGCCCCAGATCCACAAAGGAAGAGGTAAAACTTTTTCCAGTTTAGCCAGTGTGGCTGGCGAAAACATATCTAAAGCTTTGTAATCGACGGGACCGAAGATCAATCGGGTCATATCCGCCTCCGCAGAGACAGTCACAATTTCAGAACCTGCACCGAACCAGTAAACGCCGTTTCGTTTTTCCAAAACAACATCGGGGCAAGCCTCTGAACGAAAGGCCCTTTTGATTTTTGCCGAGAGCTGATCGAATTGGAGAATTCGGATCATTCCTAAAAAGCCATCATTCATAACTAATTTTTGCGCTTGTAACTTTTGAATTAAATTCGAAGAGTGTCGGGGCACTATAAGAGTTTTTGTTTGCTGAGTTGTTTTGTAAATGTAACTCAACAGGGACAAAAGATGAGTGACGGACCCCCCCCATTCATGGATGTAGCCACTCAGATCAGCGCCTTTACCCTCAATGGCATATGCCACGAGTTGGTTGTTAGCATCCCAAGCCGTGAAAACTTTAGTTTCGGGAATGCTCAAAAATTTTCGAGTCTCTTCAAGAGTGCGAGCCGATGCGACACTGTGCTGGGAATAAAGTCGAAGCACCGCTTCGGGAGCAATCTTTGCGTCAGTAGAAAAGCGAACTCCCGGTTGGGCTTCGCCAACAGGTTTATCGATAATAAAACTGAGCTCCGAGCCCGCCAGTTCAAAATTCATTTTGCGATAGAAATCGAAAAGGTTTGTCCACAAAATCGCCACATCGCAATTTTGTTGTTCAGCCAATTGCACACATTCGGTAATGATCTGACGACTGAGGCCTTGGTCCCGATGGGCTTCGTCTGTAACGACGGAGCCAATTGCAGCGACTTTGAAGATCACGTGAGGGCTTTTGACGACCAGAGGTTTAACCACGGCGTGAGATATAACGTTGTCGTTATTCTTGAAAATACGAATGTTGTGTAAATTCTGCAGTGTCAGCGCTGTTGGGTATTCGCTGTTGATGGACCACGACTTACCCGAACGTAAGTTTTTGTTCAGGAATTCAAGCAATTGTGGCCATTCAGCCTCTGCGGGGGGACGAGGTCCTTCCATGGTACTCTCCTAATCTTTTTTTACTCTCTTAATTTTAGCTTTTTTCAGGGCTCTTCCCAGTCTCGATTCTTAAAAAGGCCTAAAATGCGTCTTAGGTCTTGAGTCCAGTTTGACTTAAGGAGAGGAAAATTATAGTTTGACCAGCTCTGGAGGCGTGAATGGCAGATCTTTCGCAAAAGTGGAAAGACAATAAACCCGGCAAGATGTTTGTTGATCAATCTTGCATTGCTTGCGATGCCTGTGTTCTTTCGGCTCCCAAAAACTTTTCAATGCATGAAGAGGACGGTCACGCCTATGTTGCAAAACAGCCGGAAACTCCCGAAGAAGAAGCTGCCTGCAAGGAAGCCATGGAAGGATGTCCCGTCGAAGCCATCGGCGATTTCGGTAGCAAAGGCGAGTAAAACCGCTCTCAAAAAATCTAAAAAATTTATCTTTAATCGTGAGCATGCCCCGATCGTCTTAAAAAAATTGCAGAAGTATTATCCTGATGCTCACTGTGCCTTGAAACATAAAAATTCTTTCGAACTTTTAGTCGCCACAATTCTATCTGCTCAGTGCACAGACGAAAGAGTCAACAAAGTCACGCCGGATTTATTTGCAAAATTTCCCACAGTTTATGCTTTGGCAAAAGCGGATATCAAAGTTGTTGAAAATTTAATTCGCACAGTTGGTTTCTATCACAACAAATCTAAAAATCTCATTTCATGCGCTCAAACCTTAGTGAAAGAGTTTGATGGCGAACTGCCGCGCACGGTAGAGGAAATGACAACTTTAGCAGGTGTAGGGCGTAAAACAGCGAACGTCGTCCTGGGCAATAGCTTTGGTTTAAAAACAGGCATTGCTGTGGACACTCATGTGGGCCGCTTGAGTTATCGCCTGGGTTGGAGCAAATTCACCGATCCTGTTCAAATCGAAAAAGATCTTATGGAGCTTTTTCCGGAAGAAGATTGGATTAGAATTTCCCATCTTGTTATTTTTCATGGGCGACAAATTTGTACCGCGCGATCCCCCGCATGTCATCGTTGCTTTCTTTTTGACCATTGCCCGAAGAATGGGGTTTAATCGCTATATGTTGGTGGCCTTTCTTGAATCAGTTAAATACACCGGGCATCTTGTGCCCATCTCGTTCCTTAGAATTTTCTTGGGATATTATTATTTTCAGCAAGCCTTTGCTCATTTTAAAAGTGATTTTTTAGTTCGCCCCCAGATCGCCGAACAAATTTCTGAATTCTTGCCTTTGAGTCATGCACCCGAATGGTACCGATTTTTTATTACGTCTCAATTTATTCCTCACTGGCAGGGATTAGCCTTTTTAATTACGGGTTTCGAATTTGCTTTGGCACTTTCTTATATTTTTGGTTACGTGGTTAGACCCATGGCTTTGCTGGCCGTTTTTTTCTGCGCGAACATGTTATTTATTTCCGGTTCAGCCCAAGAAGATCTTTTCAAAACTTTTTTAGCCATTCATTTTGTATTGGCTTGGGTGGGTGCTGGTCGCTGTTTAGGGATGGATTATTATTTCTTTAAACGCCGCCGCGGGATCTGGTGGTAAATTGCGACATGTAATTATTTACCTCACTTTAGTTTACTTGGTCCTTTTTTTGGCGGTGTTGAATCGGCAACAAAAAAAAGAAGGCTTCGATAATACAAACAATGTGCGAATTTTTGCTTACTCGTCTTTCACCAGCTTGACGGGTCCTGGTCCAAAGCTGAAAGAGCTTTTCGAGAAAACCTGCAATTGTCGTTTGGAATTCGTGGATGGCAATGATGCCGGAATGCTTTTGCAACGATTGAAGCTCGAGAGTGAAAGTTTAGGCGCCGATCTTGTGATTGGATTTGATCAGTATGATTTGCAGAAAGCCCTGAGCGAATACAAATGGCGCAAATTGGATTTTTCGAATCTTAATATTGAACCTGAAGTTAAGCCTGCTTTAGCCAACAGTTATTTTGTCCCTTACGACTGGGGCGTGTTGGGATTTATCACTCGCAAGAATGAACTTAAAAATGTGCCTGCGAAATTGGATGATCTCTTAAATCCCGAATTCGCGCGTAAGATTGCACTGCAAGATCCACGATCCTCGTCCCCGGGTATGCAATTTCTTTTTTGGGTGATTCGCACCAAGGGGGAAGAAGAGGGCTTGCGTTTTATCCAAAGAATGTTTGATCAGGTTCATAGTTATTCTCCATCCTGGTCGATGGCTTACGGGCTTTTTCAAAAGAAGAAAGCCTCACTTGTTTATTCCTATTTAACTTCGCCTTTGTACCACGAGATGATCGAAAAGGACACCAACTACGAAGCTTTGCCTTTCATGGAACCTTTAGCTGTTCAGTATGAATTTTTAGGAATTCCTGATTTCTGCAAACAGTGCGCTCTGGCCGAGCAATTCGTAAATTTGATGCTTTCACCGGAAGGTCAGAAAATCATCATGGAATCCAATTTCATGTTCCCAGTTCTGAAAGATGTGCGCAAAGGAACTTCTTTCCAAGCCGTGAGTGAGCAAATGATAAAAGATAAAAATCTATTGCCCTTTGAAATTCCTTCCAACACAGACATTGAACGATTGCTCAAGCGCTGGTCTGAATTGCGTCGGGGCGAAAAAAATTGATCACTCTGGATCGCATTCAGCCCTTAGACCGATTCCGAATTGGGCTAGTGGCTTTTCTAACTTTTCCTTTTTGCATTCTTATTTTCTTTTTTCGTTTTCGCTTTGATCTTTCAGCCGCCGAGCTTTGGTGGGCCCTGAAAAATTCTGTGGCTCAGGCTTTTTTCTCTTCGCTTTTTTCAGTGCTGATTGGTTTTGTCGTGGCCTTGGGATTTTTTTGTTTAAAAAAAAAGTTGTTGCGCGCTGTTTTGGAAATTTTAGCACTCTTGCCGAATTTTCTGCCTGTGCTTTTCACCTTGGTTGCCGTATTTAATTTCGTTGATCCTTTTCCTTCAGGGATTTTGGGTATCGTTATTGTGCACGTCTTTATTTATTTTGGCTTAGTGGCTGTTTTATTAGCTAATCAAATCGAAAATCGTTTAGGTGGCTTGGTCGAGCAAGCCTGGGTTGATGGAATCCCTCAGTGGAAATTTTATCTTCATGTTTTTTTTCCGCTGATGAAAAAGGAATTGCTGGGGATTTTTCTATTTATCTTTGTTTTGTGCTTCACCAGCTTTTCTGTTCCCTTAGTTGCGGGTGGGGGACGCGGGACAACTCTGGAAGTTTTAATTTATGAAAAGATGAGATTGTCGACAGACTGGGGAGCCGCCGTCTTCCTGAGTTTCGTGCAAAGCGTGCTGGTCTTCGGGATCAGTTGGAATTCTTATCGAGGACACGCCAGTCTTTCCAGTCAAAAAGTTTCTTTTTATTGGTTGCGATCACGGTTGGGATTACTGCTTTTCATCTGCTTGCTTTCTGCTTTTTTTCTGGGCTACACCCAAGGCTTGGCCGACGGCTTTTCACACATGAGTTTCTTTTATGAATTGAGATTCGCCGTCATTAAGCAATTCTTTGGAACTTTAGTGTTGGGTTTGCTGGCTGGAGCTTTAACTTTTATTTTGCTCTTCTGCATTGTCTGGGCACGTCCCGAAGCTTGGTTCGAAAAATTCCTGCGCTCTTATTTAGCCCCTAGCACAGCACTGACAGGCTTTGCTTTTTTAGTTCTTGGTCCTAATTATGGCCTTGGCCCTTGGATAAAAATTCCCTTAGCGATTGTTTTGCTGAGCATGAGCAGCCTATTTCGTATGAGCTGGGAAAGCTCGATCCAAAATCTGCAATCCCAGCGAGCGATGGCCCTTGTTTTAGGAGCAAAACCTTGGCAAATTTTTCGCGAGATTGAAGTTCCTCAATTGATTCCCAGAGCCAGTTTTCTTGCGGCTCTCGTGGCCTTGTGGACCGCGGGGGACTTTGCGGTGTCGCGGATATTGGCTTCGAAAGATTTAAGCTTAGCGATGATGACCGAGAGCTTACTTTCAAGCTATAGAATCAGTCAGGCCTCGGTGCTGAGCTTTTTTGTTTTTTTAGTTGGAGTAGCGCTTTTTATTTTCTTCATTGGAGCGGGACGTGTCCTTAGTCGAAAATTTAGTTTATGAGTACGAGACCTTCCAGCTGAATATTCCCCGATGGGAAATTTTAGACCAGGGAACAACAGTTCTCTGGGGTGCTTCCGGCGAGGGAAAGACCACCATTTTACGAGTTTTAATTGGTCTCGAAAAATGCCCGCGATTGAATTGGGATTTTCAGGGGCTGGACTTAGCTCGCCTCAGTGTTCCCGAAAAAAAACTCGGCGTTGTCTTTCAAACTTTGGAGCTCTTTCCCCATATGAGCGCCCGGCGAAATATTCTATTCGCAGCAGAAGCTCGTCATGTTGATGAAGAAAAGTGCGAAAAGAAATTGAATCATTGGATTGAAGTGCTGCAGATGAAAAAATTCATTGATCAGTCGGCAGCAACTTTATCTGGTGGTGAAAAACAACGAGTCGCTTTAGTGCGCGCCTTGATTGGCGAACCACGATTGCTGTTATTGGATGAACCTTTTTCTTCCTTAGATGAAAATCTCCGACAGGAAAGCCGCGAGCTGGTGAAAGCTCTTTTGGCTGAAGAGAAAATCCCCGCTGTTTTGATCACTCATGATCGCCGCGATGTCGAAAATCTGGCGGATAAGGTCAGCACCTTGAAGCAGGGACGGATTATTGAATCGGTTGGGTGACTATTTAAGTTGGAAAAAAACTAAATCCTTTTAAAAACAAATCCAGCAGCAGTTAATAAAATAACCGCAAGACCTATAAAAAACTCAGCACTCAACATCCATTCTAATGGATTTAATTTACTTTTCTTTTTCTCTAAGGAGTTTTCTTTAGAATTCATGTGGCCTCCGGTAATGATTCGTAAGTGAAAGCGAAGAGCTCGGTTTTATCCTCTAAGGTGACCTCGGTAAATGTTTTTTCCCAGAATGCGCGATAGGCCTGTTGAAACTTTTGTGTGTCTTGACGGAATCCGTAACCCTCGAGTAAGCGGGAATCGGGATTCCCATAGGTCGTCACGAAAGCGTCGACTAAACGAGCGCACCCATGAATATTTCCTTCCATATCCGCTACATCAAAAATTTGCCCAATAGAGTCGATTCTTTTTTGAATTGAATCAGCGCCGCCAATGCGCTCAGTTCTATCTTTAGGCTGGCAGTAAGTACGTCGGCCCTTTTTCAAAAGCTCAATTTCTGGTAGTGAAATATAGAGACCAATTTTTCCTACAGACATTCCATTATCCTTAATTGAGGCCTCCATTAATTCAAACCAAAATTAACGTTTTAAACTGATACATTTAAGAGATAAAGGCGACTTTGACGCAGTAATTAATCTCCAGTGCAAATCAGGATTAATAGCAGCGGTTCATTTCTAGAGTCCAATAATTCCCTATTAATTCCAACAACATAAAAATACCTCTCAAGTAATAACGCAATGCGTCGATAGATAGGCTGACTGCTGAACTAAGGTCCAGATGAGTTTCAAAACGGGACAGGGCTTCGTGACTGAAGTCCTGTCTCGCGGGCGGGCAAGCTGAACTCATCAAAACGTGTGGGCGCAAAGAAAGGGTTGCTCTGATGAGAATCTCTTCCAATCTTGCGTCGTTGACTGCGCAACGTGTTTTAGGTCAAACCCAAAGATTCACTGAAAAAGCCATGCAAGAGTTGGCCAGCGGGACGCGTTTTAGCACCGCAGGTTCCGATGCTGCGGGATACGCCATCGCGGAAAATATGCGAGCGCAAATCCGTGGTTATGGTTCGGCGAAAATGAATGCGGAAAATGCAACCAGCTTCGTGCAATTGGCCGAAGGCGCTCTCAATGAACAAAATAATATTTTAATTCGGCAGCGGGAATTAGCGATTCAGGCCGCCAGTGACACTTTCTCTGATAAAGAGCGGGAGTATTTGGATTATGAATTCCAACAACTCAGTCAGGAATTCGATCGCATTGCGCGCACGACAAAATTTGGATCTCAACCTTTGCTCGATGGAAGTGCGAAAGAATATGAATTTCAGGTGGGTGTAAACAAAGGACCCGAAAACATCATTCGATTTAACAATGATACAGATACAACGTCTTCGAATTTGGATATCGATGGTCTTTCAATCGGCGATATCGACGACGCTCGTGACAGTCTCGAAGATATTGATGGAGCGTTGACGTCCATCAATGGCGCCCGAGCTAAATTGGGCTCTATTCACAGTCGGATGGAGTCCGTCATCAATCACATTGATTCACAGGAAGTGAATTTATCAGAGGCTCATTCGCGCATGGCTGATGCTGATATTCCGCGAGCCTTAACGGATGTGCGTCGCGGCCAAGTGATGATGCAGTATCAAGCGGCCATGCTTGCGGCAGCGAATGATTCTAATCAAAATTTATTGCGATTGATTGCTTAGAACTAATTCTTAACTTCAAGAATTCCATCACAGACAGTTTTCTTAAGAACTGTCCCATCTTTTTTTCTTTTCTCGGTGACGTAGTTGAAAGATTTATTTTCTAAATCGAGAGATAAAGATTCTGTCTCTACGGTTAAGCTTGAAAAGTCATATAGCTCTTCATGAAATTTCCAAAGATTTTTTGCTGCAAAAATAAAATAACTGCGTCCACCGGCAACCGTTAAAGTGCCTTTTTTATTTTCACAAACTTTGAGGTTATGAGTGCCAACCAGTTTTATATTTCGACAAACGCTTGAGCTGGAATTGGGGACCGAGAAGGTGACTTTGTGAGTTTCACAGCCTGAATTATCTTTGGCGTAAACATTTAATGAACACATCAAAATCGCTAAAACTATTGCTCTCATTGGGGCCTCCAGGGGGCATTCATGAGGGAAAATGCGCGCAATGTCAAAGTCTAAACCTGCCTTCAAGATCCAAAGGTCTAGCCCCAACTAGACCTAAGGCTGTGTTTTTAAAAAATATTTTTATGTCCAATACTTAGCAGTTTCATATACAAGACGCGTCGCGTCTAAAAAGACCTAGACCAAAGCCCTAAAGTTTCCTGGACCAAGGCCGAGAAGATCTGTGAACACGTTGGAGCAACCCTAAAAGGACCTTGTTCAGCAGTCAAACCGAACAAGCAACCCTCCTCAAGGTCAGGTTCCCTTGCGAGAGAGACCAGTCACCTCTCTCGCAGGCGGAATAACTCCACCATATAAAACAGATTTTTGATTTTAAAAAAAGAATAACAAACAGCTCGTGATGGGCGTGGTTGATTTGCAGCACCAGTGTGGCGATCTGCAGGTCTTTGTTGAGCCATGTCTATTGGGAGCGCTTTTCCTTAAGGAGGAAAATTATGGGCTTAAGAATTCAAACCAACATGGCTTCGCTCAGTGCGCAGAAGGTGATGGGCAAGCAACAGACACGGGCCGAGCATGCCTCGCAAGCTTTAGCCAGTGGAACTCGTATCGTTCGTGCCGGTGATGATGCCGCAGGATTAGCGATCTCAGAGAACATCCGCGGTCAAGTTCGCGGGATGAGCATGGCGCGTATGAACTCGTTCAATGCCGTCAGTGCGATTCAGGTTTCTGAGGGAGGCTTGAACGAAGTTTCAAACATCTTGATTCGATTGAGGGAGCTGGGCATCCAAGCCGCTTCGGACAATATCGGAGATAAAGAGAGAGAGTTCCTGAATCTCGAAGCAAAAAGCATCATCGAAGAAGCCGATCGTATCGCTAAAACCACAGTGTTTGGTGATAAACGATTGCTCGATGGATCGGGTGGTAAACAAACCTATCAAGTCGGTGCTTTCGCTGGCGAAGAGAATCAAATCACTTATGATCTTTCAACCGATGCGACCGCTTCTAATTTAGGAATTGATGGTTTATCGATGGAAAGTAAAGAAGATGCCCGCGATCTTTTGAGCACAGTCGATGAAGCTTTACAAAAAGTCGGTGGAATGCGAGCGAACTTTGGTGCGATCCAAAATCGTTTGGAAATCACGACTTCAAACTTAGATAACCAAATTGAAAACTTATCAGCAGCGAAATCGCGCATCTCTGATGCCGACATCGCGAAAGAGTCTTCAGAGTTGGCCTCGGCGCAAGTGTTACAACAAGCGGCCGTCTCTGTATTGGCTCAAGCCAACCAATTTCCTGGTGTGGCTTTGAAACTTATTGGCTAATTAAAAATTTAACTCATCTGGCGATTTGCAACTTGATACATCCAGTTTTGAACAGGGAGCTCGGGGTCCTCGAGCTCCCAATTGAAAACTGTTTATTTATTTAAGAGTTTTATGAGTAGTCGCCCACACAAAACGCTACTCTTAAGCCCGCCCCGGTGAGCATAGTGCTTTCCGGGGTTTTTTATTTTGAAGAACACTTTGGTGAGCCTGGCACGCCAGTTCTCATAACAAAAGGTGGTGGGCAATTCCTGCTGCAATTGTATTGGTAGCAAGCATAATTAGCTGCTCGGCTAGCCTCGTAACTGTTATTTCCTGATCCATATGATGTTTCTAAATGTCGTCGAAAGACAACACATGTAACTTTAGCTCCTCCACTGAATACAACACGACCACCAAGCCCTTTGCAATAAGCTGTGAACTCAGCACTGCTGTCTCCCTCAGCAACGATCGCATCTTCACTCACTTGGCAAGTGAGTGTGCAATTAACAGCGGAAGCAGTTGCCGAAAATGTTAAAAGCAGCGCTGAAAATGCGAAGCTCGATAGTTTCAATCCATTCATATCCATAAAATCTCCTTGTGATTTTTTAATCAACTGAGAGGTAGATTTTGGTTTGAATAAAGTCAAAGTTTGGAGTTCAAAACTGATTACTGAAAGTCATCAGTCTTCTCCTTAATATTTTAAAATTGAATGATCCATTCTTAATTTTTCGAAATCTAAGTAATTGATAACGAGCGCCTGGTTCAATTTCGATTCCTTCTTGCAGAAATTATTTCTTAGCGATTGTATTTACACCGATAGAAATAACTTCATCTTTAACTAAAGGCACTATGCGAACTTCATAATTATCATTTTTTGAATAATCTAAAATAAGCTTTTGTAATTCACCCAAAGTATAACCAGCTTCTTCAGAAACTTTTTTAGTTACAGAAAAAGAACATCCATTCGACATAACTTTCAGTTTTCCACCTAACAAAATAGTTTGGGATATTTGATCGCAAAAAGTTACAGCTTGATTGCTAGAATCAGTTCTATTTTCAAGTTGGATGACAACACTGGCATTGGCCGCAAATGTTGAAAAGATTAGAGCTGAACAAGTGATTGCATGAGTGATTTTCATAGAGTCTCCTTTAAGATAAGGAACTCTAACTTTTAAGTTTTAAGTTTTTCAAATGAATAGAGTGATAACGCAATGATTAATCTCCAGTGCAATTCAAGGCTAGATAGCTTATTCACAGCAATTTTTGTGAATAAGAATTTCCTTAACTTGATATTTATTATTTAATTTAAAGACAATTTGCCAAGTCTCTTCTCGGTGATTGGCACCTTCCTGAATAATGTAAGCTGGGTAAGCATCAATAAAATAGAATCCATCAGGTGAGCCAAAGTTTTCTCGGATGTATTCCACAGGTTTTCCAATTAAATCTTTATTTGTTAAAATAGAATAGGTCATTGATGACTTATCTTTTAATGATCCATTCTTGAATTTTCTAAAATCTAAAGTTTCTGATCCCCATCTTTTTTTGACTTCACTCGAAGAAAGCGTTTTGCCTTGCCAAATTGATTTGGCGATAGATCCAATAGATATTGCTGTTGCAAGGCTTATCAGTATTACAAAAAAATATTTTTTCACGGTAAGCCTCCATTGTTTTTATATCTAGGTTTTATGATCATTAATTTTTTATTTTTTAATTGGTCCTTAAATGATCGAAGGATTTCTTCTTCAGAAAGATTTTTATTCTTTCCTAAATTTTTAAAAATGTTTATTGCTAATGTGTTATTAAAAATATCCATTTTTCGTTCTTCTTCGGGCTCCTTGGGCTTACTTTCGTGAGCCTCTAATATTTTTTGGGTAAAATCCAGGTTAAACTCTTTAATGAGGAGAAATGCCCAGATATAATGCCTGCAAGCATCACTTTCATCATTTGTTCTGCTTGCCGGGTAGATTTTTAAACATAGCTTTTCTGCTGACCATGATAGTTTATAAGCGTTTAGACACTTAATCTTATTGTCATTGCAAAATTCTATTTCATCTGAAGTAAGCCCATAGAAATTAGAATCATCTTCTTTAGAGCGCTTGCAGAGGGCGTCGCATTTAAGAGTACAGCTAACGGTCGCCATATCCACGGCTGCTAAAGCGCAGTTGGTTACGCAATTTTTATCTTTTAATTCTAGCTTGTTGAACCAATCATCACACGTATCAGCTTTTACAGTGGAAACGAGTGTAAAGAATAGAAATATAATTTTCATAATATCTATTCCAACAATCTTATAATTAAGATCCAATTGAAATTATAAAGAAATTGCATTCCCCACCCATAGTCTTGGTCTAGCAAGACTCGACTTCGGTCCCACGAAAATAAAACCCCGACCTTGATCTGCAGTTTCTCAGTTTAATCCTCGATTGAGGGCTAGTTTTCAAGCCCAAGGTCTAGGAAAAGCTAAGACGTTAGTCCAGTTCCTATCTGACAAAGGTCCAGTTTCACTCGACTCGACTAAAGGCTTCCTCGACCTGGCCGAAAGGATTGTCAGAAGCAAACGACAACACTGGATGAATCCTCTCTGAGAGAGACTTTCTGGAGTGACTGCCAAAAGTTTTTCGCCCGCAGGAGTGGAAACAAAAAGTGAAGTCCCAACGTGTTCAAAAAAAGCGGTCCTGAAATAGGTATAGGGATCGCTCTAACAATGCACCTCACAGGTGCAGCAGGAGGGGTTTATGGGAATGAGAATTACAACAAATATGGCAGCCATCAGTGCGCAAAAAAATATGGTGGGCAGCCAACGCGAAATACAAAAGTCGATGACACAATTGGCTTCAGGATCTCGCATCACCAAGTCAGCAGATGATGCTGCTGGATTAGCTATCAGTGAAAACTTGAAATCACAAACACGCAGTTTACTGCAAGCCGGAAGAAATGCGAATGATGGCATTTCGTTGATTCAAGTGGCTGAGGGTGGTCTTGGTGAAATATCTAATATCTTAACTCGATTGAGAGAGCTCGGTATTCAATCATCTTCTGACACTGTTGCAGATCGTGAGCGAGTCTTGATCAATCGTGAAACTCAACAACTGACTGCAGAGGTCGAGCGTATTGCGAAGACCACAAAATTTGGAACTCAACATCTGCTCGATGGAACGGGTGCGACTTACGACTTCCAAGTGGGTATTTATAACAACTCCAACGAAGATCGAATTTCTTTCGATGCCAGCGAAGCGAATGCAACGGCGAGCTCATTGGGTGTCGACGGCTTTGATTTCTCAAGCAAAGAAGGGGCTCAAGATGCACTTTCGGTTTTAGATGATGCACAAACTAAAGTGAGCGGCTTCCGTGCGAACTTAGGAGCTTTGCAAAATCGTATGCAGTCAACTGTGGAAAACACATCGACTCAGTACGAGAACTTAACGGCAGCTAATTCACGAATTCGTGACACTGACGTTGCATCGGCATCTTCAGAGATGACAAGAAACAATGTCTTGCTTCAAGCAAGCACTGCAACTTTGGCGCAAGCGAATCAATTGCCAGGTTTAGCCTTGAAATTGATTGGTTAATTAATTTATCCAAGTATGTAAATTGATTTTAGTTTAGTATTGTTGAAAAGATTGAAGGGGAGTGCACCTCCGGTTCCCCTGATACCAACCTATCCAGAGAATGGAAACATTCTCTGGGGTATTTCGGAGGCAGACCTTGTAAGTGGTGAGCGATTAAGGGTTGGTTCAGTGTGAGTGGTTTTCGAAGTGCGAGTTTGAAAGTTGGATGTAAGTTGCAAGACCTAAGGCCAGATTCGCGCGAAGTGTTTATGTTTTGGGCAAGTTCGACCGACGGGTAACTGTTATGAATATCAAAAGTCTTGTTGGAAACATTCCTACGATTCCGGTTCGGCCAGTAGATAAACTGGATCGCGCTATTAAATCCGACAGCACTCAAGATCGCGATGCCAACGGACAGCAAATGTTCGATGACCAAAAGAAGCACCGCGAACCCATGGGTGAAGAGCAAATCGAAAAATGTCTCGAGCACCTACGAAATCTTCCTGCCGTTAAAGAAAACAATTGGATCATCGAGTTAGCCGAAGTCGAAGGACGACGTTTCGTTTTGGTTATGGACTCAAGCGGCCAATTGATTCGTAAATTTCCTGAAGCAGATCTTTGGACTTTGCCGACGGACCTGGATGATCCTCGCGGGCAATTGTTGAAGAAGACGGCTTAGAAGTGTTTTCTGTTAAGCAATCAATAAAAACTATATTCTATTTTTATTTAGTTCTCTTCTTGTGTTCTTGCGTTTCTCTACAGCCGAAAAAAGTTGAGGATCGGTGCGGGATTTTGTCTCTTGATGCTACTAATTGGATCAGGCCGCTTCAAAAATTGTGGGTGGGTGAATTCAAAGGCAAGGGAGATGCAACGATTAATGGTCGCGATCAAAGAACTTTATATGAACACGGCAACACAGCAGTCCAAGTTCATAAAGATGAAATTTCAAACAATATCCTTATGACTGTTGATGATACACAGAAAAAAAATTTAATTACGACTATTCTGTTCGTCACACCTGGCGCTTCAGTGGATTTGGTGATAGCGAACTTGAATTTACGAATTGTTTGCAATAAGGATGATGAACTTTTTCCAATACGAATTCGTTAATTTATGAACCCTGAACAATAATTATTTGATGAAGCAAATCCATTATCATTTGGAGCTAAGCAACAAATGATAATCTGTGAAATTATTATTGACGTGATTTTCTGCTTCTTATTTTGAGCTTGGTTGAGTGAATTTCATTAAATATTTTAAAAACATGAATTTGTTTATGATCAATGAATGTTGGCCTATTATTTAAATTTAAAAATGCTTTGAGAGTGGCCTCTGGATTGCTCTACATTTACCTCTGAAAAACCTATGATATAAGTTTTTTCACTAGGGAGGTGAAGTGATGAATCTGCATGAAGAAACAGTTTTCTTTGTTAAAGAAGAAAGCCGGTTTACAAGTCTTGTGATAAATAACTTACAAAAGAACTTTGATACAGGTCTATACCTTGAAATGGGTTACGCTAATCTCTATCAGTACTGCATCAAAGCTCTTGGCTATTCAGAGCACTGTGCTTACCGAAGACTTGCTGTTGTGGAAATGGCTAAGGAACTTCCAGAAATCAAAGAAAAGCTTGATCGCGGGAGCTTAAATTTAACCACCCTGTCTATGGCGCATAGCTTAATCTCCAGCGCAACTCCTGAAAAAAAGAAAGAAGTTCTAAAAGAAATGGAGAATTGCTCTAAACGAGAGGTTAAAGAGATTTTAGCCACACATTTCCCAAGTAAAATTAAACCTAAAGAATCCCTTAGATTTACTTCAGGTAAAGAAGCCTCACTTCACGTGAATCTTTCAAAAGATACATTAAAAAAACTAGATCAAATTAAAAGCCTAAGAGCTCATAAAAACCCTAGTATGAATTACTCAGAGCTTATCGAAGATATGTGTGAGTATGTTTTAAAAAAGCTTCAGCCAAAGATTAATGCTAAACCCATTAAAGAACCTAAAAACCCAAGATATATCTCAGTTCAGCTTAAGCAAAGAATCTTTAAGCGGGATAATCATCAGTGCACTTACATAAGCCAGCAATCAAAGCACCGATGCGAATCGAAGCATTTACTCCAAATTGATCACAAAGTTCCAATTTCAAAAGGAGGGAGAACTATAGAAGAAAACTTAAGACTTCTCTGTCAACAACATCACAGGTATGTGGATCAGTATATTTCCTAGACCGTAAAAAACCTGGCGAGATCAGCTCCCGCCGGATTTTTGTCGACTCAGAATTACTGGCAAGACTGAAAAAACCAGTTGCCGATTTCAAATTCGAAGCCAGGAACAACACGACCTTGACATTGCCCTGTCGAAGGAGAAATGAATCCATCGCAGTGACCTTGGTTGAAGCCAAATCCAGCGACCTTTAATCCTCGGCCTTGGCGTTGGAATCTTAAGGTGGGGCGGCTGCCTAATCCGCTTCCTGCGTCGACGCTGGCAATTTGATCTTTGCTAAAAACACCCAATATAAAGGGATAGCCTGGTAAATTTCCAGGGTCATGTTGGCTTCCTCTTAAGATGCGGTTCTGACCGCGAATAATAATTTCGCGAGGAGGATCGCAATGAATTCGTCCTCCTTGTTGCGTGCAGTTTTGGCGCACGTGACTTTGATCGTAAATTCCCTTTTGGTAAAGGAATTGAACGATGCCGGGATGACGAATAACCAGTTGAAGGTTTTTTCGCTCGTTGAGATCGACATCAACGACGGCGGCGCCACCATCACAGACAAGGGCTGTTTGATAGTTTTGCGCCCAGGCTGCAAATTGGAAAAGGCTGACCAGGGTAAGAGCTAAGATTTTTGATTTCATAAAGACCTCCTTAAAGTTTAATTCTCTTTCGACTTCGGTCGAGTGATCCCTGTATAAACTCGCGGAAAATCTATTGCTGTTGTTGAAGGATCAGCCATTGTGTTAAAATCGTCATATCTTATGAGCACAAAACAAAGAGGTTTTGAGAAGCCTCCCTTGGGAACGCTTTTGAAACAAATACTCGATTTCGAGTCGCCGATGGCTTTGGCTTACGAGCGGGGGATTGGTTTTGAAAAAGATTTTCACGATCATGAAAGTCACATGTTGGTTTGTCCAAGGGGACCCTGTCGTATGACGGTTCAAGATCTTCGCGATAAAAAAATCTACAAAATTGATAACACAAAAATACTTTGGGTTCCCAAGGGAGTCGAGCATAACGACCAGGCTCGAAGTTCAATTTACGACACCTTAGCTTTGTTCCCGAATGATGAGTACTTCAACAGCCTCATTAAAGACAATGGCTTAGTTTCGACCGATAGAAAATCTCTTGAAACCGAACTTGTTCTTTTTAAAAAATCGTCTTGGTTGGACGAAGTTCTGAATCGCTACTTTTACGAAAGAGTTCTCAATCGACATTCTCCTCCCGGCTGCACCTTCTTTCTAGAAAAACAAATTCTGAATGAATTTGTGCACATTGTATTTGGAGAAAAGAAAAAAAGTCGTAAGAAAGAAACCAGCTCTGAAAATTTCGAAGAAGAACTTGGTCACATTGCACTTCGTTTTATTGAAAGCAATCTATTTGAAGACATCGATTTAGAAATGATTGCCCGAACGGGAAAGATGAGCAAATCCACATTGCTTCGGCTTTTTAAAAGTCAGCTAAAGACAACGCCCTATGAATACATCAAAAAACGTCGCCTTGACGAGGCCTTAAATCTTCTGAAAAGCAAAGACTACACCATCGGAGATGTTGCCATGCTTGTTGGTTACAGCAATTTCAGCGCTTTTAGTAAAGCGTTTCGCCAACGTTTTGGAAAAACCCCGACAGAATTTATGAGTTCTAACAATTAATTTTATCGTTTAAGTCTCACTATTTATTCTTTTCCTAGACCTGTCAAAAAATCCCCTCGTCGAACATCTTAAAACAGTCAATTCAAGACCATCCAGATTTTGCCTTTGTCAACTCATTGACTCACGGTCGGCCGTGAAATTTGAGAAAATAAATAAGTAAACGCTAATTTTTCAGGAGAGAGAACTTTGACTGGAGTGAGAATCACAGGGATGGCTTCGGGCTTACCGCCTAACATCGTCGACCAATTGGTCGAAGCCGAGCGCATTCCTTTGAAACAACTCGAAGGCAAAAAAGTCAAACAAGAAGATGTTTTAAAACTGATTACCGATCTCGACGGAAAAGTTTCCGAGATTACAAAATCACTTGGAGAATTGCTCAGCACACGAGGCTTCACCGACACCAAATTGATCAGCGGTGATCCCAATGTTGTTGAAGGAAGTGTTGATCCCAATGCTTCAGTCACAGGTGATTACAGCATCGAAGTTTTACAACTGGCTCAAAAAGCGGGAGCGATCTCTAACGGTTTCCCTGATAAAAATGAAACTCAAATGGGCGTGGGCTATATTAAATTCGACACTGCTGATGGGGCGAAAGAAGTTTACATCAACGGAGAAAGTTCTACTCTTGAGGGAGTCGCCGCACAAATCAATAAAGCCAATGTCGGAGTTCGTGCTAGTGTTATTGAAGATCGCAAAGATAAAGGATCGCCTTACCGACTTTTAGTGACAGGTTTGAACACCGGAGACGAAAAGCAAATTTCATTTCCCCACATTTATCTTTTGGACGGAGATCAAGATATGTATTTTGATCAATCTCGTCCCTCGCAAAATGCAAAAGTTAAATTGGATGGCTTCGAAGTCGAAGTGCCAGAAAATCAAGTCAATGACTTGATTCCGGGGGTGAGCCTTAATTTGAAAGCGGCAGCACCTGGTCGGGAAATTCGCATTAACGTTAAGGAAAATCTCGAAGCCATTGGTGGCAAGATTAAAACTTTCGTTGACGCATACAATGGAGCTTTGGGTTTTATCCAGGGCCAAAGCAAATTGCAAAAAGGTCAGAATGGGAAAGAATCTTTGGGGCCCTTAGGGGGAGATTCTTTAATGCGAAATGTGGAAAGCGCATTAAGGCGGGTCATCATTAATCCGCAAATGGGAGTGCAGAGTCCGATTACTCGAGTCAATGACTTGGGAATTGAATTTAATCGAAATGGAACCTTGAATTTCAGTCAGGAAAAATTCAATAAAGTTCTTAATTCTAACCCTGTGGGCGTTGCTAACTTTTTTCGTGGCGATGGTTTTCAAACAGGATTTATCACGACCCTGAAAAGAGAAATTTCGAATTTGCAAAACGCTCAATTTGGTCCTTTAGCCAATCGAAAAAAAGGGATTCAAAGCCGAATTGATCGGGTGAACGATCAAATTGAAAGAAAAGAAAAGCAGATTGAAAAGAAACAAGAATTCTTAACAAAAAAGTTTGCAGATTTAGAAAGTAAAATGTCGAGACTTCAAGGGCAAGGGGCCGCAGTGGCTGGGCTTGGAGCTCTTAATTCAGGTGGAAAAAATGGGGGATAAGTAGTCCATGAAAAACGCGTATCAGAAGTACAAAACGACGTCCGTGCAGACGGCAAGCCGGGAAAAAATACTGCTTATGCTTTATGAAGGAGCGATTCGATTCACAAAGACGGCGATTCAAGCTTGTGAAGAGAAGAGGATCGCAGATCGCGGTTACAACATTGGTCGAGCTTACGACATTGTTTTAGAGCTGAACAACACTCTCGATCACAAAGTGGGTGGCGAAATTTCTAAGAATCTGGAGCGACTTTATATTTTTATGATGGATCAGTACACGAAAGCGAATATCAGCGGGGATCCTGCGTCCTTAAAAGCAGCGCTGAAAGTGCTGGAGACTTTGTACGACGGCTGGGTCCAAGCTATTGAAAAGTTAAAAAAAGAATCTGACTCGAATGTAAAATAAAAGGGGAACACTATGACAAGAATACTGACTTTGTTGAATCAGAAGAACCACTATCTTGAAAAGTTTTATGCTCTGAATGAAAAAGAGCTCAGCAATTTCTTGGTTGGTAATTTTGATTCTATCGAAAGCTTTTACGAGACCAGGGAAAAAATTCTGGGAATAATCAAATACATCGACAACGAAATTGACAAAGTGCAAGTCGAAGAAGTGAATCTGAATTCACCGACATTGAACATGATGAAGCGGAAGATTTCTGAATCATTCAAAGTGAAGAATCTTTATGTCGAAAAAATTGTGCAACAAGATGTGGAAATCCTTTCTTGTATCGAAAGCGCCAAAAACTCGATCATTCGCGAGCTTCAGCAATTAAACCGGGGCAAAAAAGCGGTCGGTGGTTATAAAAGCAAAAATTATGCGCCTAACTTGGATGAAGAATTTTAAGTGTCAAAGCTCTGACGCGAAACCAGGGCGAAAAGTACAGCTCAAGAGTCAAAGTCTTGTCTGAATTTTCTTATAAACGATTTCTGATTGATCTCATCGCTGGCACTCTGGTTGCTTTTAGAAAAAGCATAAGGAGTTGCCCGGATGCTCGACCTCTCTCACAATCACTTAAGTCACGTCTCTAAAATTAAAGACCAAAGGTCTGTTAAAAGTCCAGACCCTAGGTCCATCGCTACGACGAAAACGCAGGTCAAAAAGGCTGTCGTCGGTGTTGATGAAAAAATTATGACCCTGATGATGAACGCCAATGTGCTGGTGAAGCACGGTGAACATCATCTCGCATTAAATCTTTTGCGACAGGCTTGTAATTTAAACTCTAAACATCCTGAAATTTTAAAAAGTTTGGGTCAAACTTTGGAAAATCTTTCGAAGTGGACAGAAGCGAAAATTGTTTATGTCGAGCTCTACAGACAGTTCAACAATTTTCTGTTCTCGTATAAAAAAGCCCATTGTCATTACATGCTGAATGAAGATGAAGCCGCTCTGAATACCTATTACGAGGCTCTTTCTCACCTTCAAGAGGAAGAATCCAATCTCTTCGAGCTTTATAAAAACATGGGAAACATCTTTGTCAGACGTCGGGACTTTGAAGCTGCTGAAGAAGCCTATAATAAAGCTTACACCATCAACCCGGACTCGGATGTTCTGCTGATTAACTTTGGAACTTTGGAAGTTCAACGCGAAGACTTTGATAAAGCGCTCTTTTGTTTCCGCAAAGCCATCGATGTGAACTCTAACAATGACAAAGCTTGGATTGGTTTAGCTTTAGTTCACAATCATTTTGGTGATCGAGAATTAGCTTGGGGAAATTTAATTAAAGCCTTGGATATCGATACTTTTAATCGAACAGCGATTTTGTTGATGGGACATTGGGGTTTAAGTGAAGAAAAAATCAAGGTGGCCTTAGAATATCACCGAATATTTTTAAGCCGTCATGAATTCGATGAAGATGTCACACTTCATTTGGTTCACATTTACACTCAGCTGAATCAGTTGCATCACGCTGAAAGTGAAGCGCTGAAACTGTGCTTATGGTCACCTAAAAATGAGCATTTCCATCGTCTGTATCAACAGATCAAAGAAAAGATAAATGGAGTTTCAACTGAAAGTCTACAGGAGTCCGCATGATCGAAACACAAGTCAGTAAAACAGGGGCCTTGATCGTCAAAGAAAAAGAAAGCGCCTTGTGCTCAACTTATGATCCTTTGCAGGAAGCTTCGGCTTGGGTGCAAAGAGTGATGCCAGCGAGAATGGAGCAAGTGCTGATTCTGGGTTTAGGTGCTGGTCACCATGTTGAAGAAATTTTAAAGCAAGCTCCAGAAACCCGTATCAGTGTTCTTGATCATCGTCCTCAGCTGATCGAAATTTTTGAATCCCATCGGCCTTTGATTTCGGATCGAGTTCAATTTTTTTGCATCCATCAGGGGGATGAGATGGATGACCGCATATTTAATTTTGTGGAAGACGTGCAGCCAACCATTTTGTGTTTTCGTCCTGCATGGAAAAATCACGAAAGCTTTTTTGCTGATCTCTTTGCCTCTTTAACTTTTAGAAATTTACAAATGATCGAGCGCTCACTGAAGCGTGAAATTCAAAACAATGTTTTTGATATCTCAAGACTCTCGGCTGAAAAAAATCTGCTGCATTTAAAAAACTTGTACGAATCGCTGCAAGACTTTGACAACGAAGAAGCCCTAAAAATTTCAGTTTTACGGGAGTTGTGGATTTGAAGATACTTGTTATTTCTCTTTTACGCTTGGGTGATATTTTGATGCAGAAACCTTTGCTGAAAAGTATGCAGCAAAAATACCCAGGATGTGAAATTCATTTTTTAATTCATCGCGAGTTTCAAATGGTTGAAAGCTTTTTGCCCGAGGTCAAAGCATTCCATTTTTTTGAACGCCAAGAGTGGTCTCGGTGGATCAACCAGGTTGAAGTTCCGCTATTAAAGCCCGTTAAGTCATTGGGAACTTTAATTCAAACCTTGAATTCCCAAAAATTTGATATGGTTTGGAATTGGACTCATCAAAGTGGAAGCGCTTATTTGATGGAGCTTATTCAAGCTCAGGAAAAAAGGGGATTGCAGTCCGAACAAGGACGAATAAAAATCAATGGGCCTAAAGAGTTGAAGAACTTTAATGACACATTTACAAATTTAGATAATCGCGGGCCTCATTATCTTGAACATCTCTCGGCCATTTTTCAATTGCCATTGCCGCGTCCACTGCGTGTTCGCGAAAGCTTGCATCCCAAAAAAGAAAATCTGATTTGTGTTCAAGCCCTGACTAGTGATATCAAGAAAAACTGGGAATTGAATCGCTTTCGCCAATGGCTGGATTTTCATCAACGCGAGCGGCCTCAGGATAAAATTGTTTTCTTTGGTGCACCCAATGAAAAAGAACAATTGTCTGTGGTATTTCCTGCAGAGAATTTACAAATTCTTACTTTGCCCGAAGTGGCGCAGCTGTTACGCCAAGCTGACTTACTGATTTCGGTCGATACAGCCATCAAACATTTGGCCGTCCATGAAGGTGTTCGCGTTTTAGAATTGGCTTTTGGCAGTGCCCAGCCTAGTAAAACGGGCCCATGGGCCGAAGAGTTCTACCACTTTTCTCCTCGAACTTCGTGTTGGCCTTGTTCTCACTCGAAGGATTGTTCTCAGCCAGCGCAGTATTGTGCAAAAGATTTGAGTCCTAATGATTTGCATCTTGCCGTGATGGATCTTATCCACGGGCGAGTTCATCGACAACTTAAAAAAATAACAAATGAAAATTCAACATTTTATGGTTCAGGAGGAACTCATGTCGAAAGAAACGGAAAACTATTTATCACTAGCCCTTAAAAAGTTAGAGATGGCTTACGAAAAAGTTTTAAAAAGCGCTGACTACAATGCAGAGTCAGAAAAGTTAAAGATCCTTGCTGAATTCGTTAAGGAACAAGTTGAAAATGAAAATACTCGTTCTGCAACTCGCTAGATTCGGCGACATTTATATGACTTGGCCCATGATCAGGGCCTTAAAGCGTCTTTACCCACAAGGTGAAATCCATATATTAGTTCGGAAAAGATTTTCCGAAGCTTTGGTGGGTTTAGACAGTCTTGATAAAGTCATTGAACTGCCAACACAAGAGTGGGCAAA
Organism: Pseudobdellovibrionaceae bacterium; assembly: GCA_021731025.1. Classification (GTDB taxonomy): domain Bacteria; phylum Bdellovibrionota; class Bdellovibrionia; order Bdellovibrionales; family Bdellovibrionaceae; genus UBA5009. The sequence continues at coordinate 44,309 of JAKFYD010000056.1, forward strand.
GTCTCTGATCGATGAGGCTTCACAAGACTCTACTGATTTTTCCCAATCGGTGACTTTGCTGGATCAATTTCTGGAGCATTTAAAGGCTGAAAAATATGATAAGGTTGTTAACACTTCCTTTTCACCCGTTTCAAGTTACTTAACTCATGCAATCGCACGAAATGGAGTTGAAGCCTTTGGCTACTCTCGCTTTTCTGATGGCAGTTTTCAGTGTTCGGATTCAATCAGTTCTTACTTTTACGACCAAGTTGGTGAGGATCGATCAAATCGGTACCACGTGACTGACCTTTTGGCGGCCATGGTGGATGTGGATCTGATTGATGCCGATTTCACGGCGACTGTTCCTAACTTCAACTATCCTCACACCTGTCATCCTCAGCGAACTCTGTTGGTGCATGTGGGTGCTAGCCAAAAGAAAAAGGCTTTAGCAGGATTTCAGTGGGGCCGAATTATAAAATCATTTTTACAGATGGCTCCTGAATTTGAAATTGCGCTTATTGGTTCACCCGACGAAAGTTATCTCGCTGAAGAGATTCAAGCTCACAATCCCGACACAAAAATTGTCTCTTACGTGGGTAAAACAAAAGTTTCCGAAGTTTTTGATCTTTTAAAAAATTCCCATTCTCTGATGGCCTGTGACAGCATGGCTCTGCACATGGCGGACCTCACCCAAACTCCTTGTTTTAATCTCAGTTTTAAATCAGTCAATTTTTGGGAGACTGGGCCTTTGGCTCCGGGCTCTGTGGTTTATCAAGCTGAAGCACCAGAATATGTGAACACTTTAGAAATTGCCGAGAAATGGGTTAAGTTCGCACGCGGGGAAAACATTGCAGGAGTTTTCTCGGTTCAAAAATCATTGCCTCGCTATCATGGTCTCAGTTCGCCGGAGCAGGATTTTCAATGGCAGTTGATGCAAGCCCTTTACACCAATGAATCTTTTCCCGTAGCTGAAGAGATTCTGTTTTGTGAATGCATTGAAAAAGTTCATCAGCTCAACGAAATCTTTATTGATAGCTTAAAGAAAATTCAAAAAAAGAGTTTTACCCACGCCCAGATGATTTTAAACCAAACGGAAAATACCATGATGTCGGTGGCGCGATTTCATCCAGCCATTGCGGTGATGTTGCGATGGTATCGTGGGAAAAAAATTAAGGTTTCTCCAGGTTCGCAAAGTGACATTATCAACGACTATTTAAAAATTCATTTAGAATTTAGATCCGTGCTTAAAGTTTATTTGTGGAATGACAATGATTTGACCTCCTTAAAAAAGGATTAATTATGCAAAGGTATAAAATTAATGGCTATGAACTTGTAAAGTTTTACAATCAGTCGACCAAGTTAGCTCAGGTCTTTTCAGATATCGAATCGGACCTGAAGTCACAAAACCGAGTGGTCTGCCAATATATCGTTAATGGAAATAAAGTTGAAGAAGAAGACGAAGTTGTCTTTTCCGGCTGGGATTTGTCTCAGGTGCAAACTTTGGAATATCTTTCAGCTGGCGTGTCTCACTTGGTTGAAGATGTGGTTCGCACTTGGATTACAGCATTGCCCGAATTCGTTCAGCAGATCGAGAAATTGGCCGGAGAATTAAGGTTCGAAGCTAGTAAAAAGTCTAGGGCCACTGTCCTCGACATGATCGAGAACTGCGAGTTTTTGGTCGACAGTTTAATTCCGATAAAATCCCTTATGGGCGATTCTGTTGCAGCGGGTCTAGCTTCTATGGTTCAAGCCGAGGAAGAAACGCGTAAAGCCTTATCCGAAGCCATAATAGCTTTGGAAAAAAAGGATTTTGTTCTTCTGGCAGATATCATAGAGTACGAATTGACGACAGCCTTACAAAGTTGGCATCGAGGCCTTCATGATGTCCTTCCCGCTGTCCAAGAAAGTGCAAACAAGGATGTTGAAAACACCCCTCGCTTGGGTCACCAAAGACAAGACAACTGAAAGAAAACTTCCTGCAGAAGCGCGGGAAGAAATTATTTTTTGCACTTTCGATGAAGCTTTAGAAACAATTCGCAAAGAAGGACCCTGGGGTTATTTTATTGAGATGGATCACCCTGAAGCGGTGTCCTTTTTGCGCAATTTAGGCCCCATCGATTCGGATTCACCTCGAATTTTAGTTTACGACAAATTAACCGAAAAATCTTTAAAGGACGGCATTAACCAATGGCGTGCTTTCGACTTTTTGGAAAAGCAATTTGCCGAAAAAGATTTGCTGAAGTTGCTGGCTGAACTTCGCGCAAAACATTCGGATTGGTTAACCAGTCGTCAACTGCGAAGAGAACTCTCGGAACAAAAAAAAGAACTCGAAAAATTAACTCAAAGTTTAGAAAAAATTGTTGAAGAGCGCACAGGCCACATCGAGAAATCCCACGTCGAAGAGTCCGTTAAGCTGCAAAAGGAAAGAAGCCTGATCCGTTTTATCAACGAAATGGCTTTTCAAGGTAACTTCGAAGAATTCTTGCAGATCTTGCGCCGTGAGTTCCGTAAGCTTCATAAGTTAGGCGACCCTTATTTGTTCATTCGTATCAACGAAAAGATTTCAATCATGAGTATCGAAAACGGATCCTTTGTTGAGCATGATCTGAACACTCATCTGAATTTTCCCGAAGAGATCGAGCTTAACAATAAAGAGTTTTCACAAACCTTAGCGAATCTGTTTGGACGTCCTTTTATTAAAACAATTCTGATTCCTTTTTCGCAAGGGGGCTCCGTGCTGGCTCTTGAACATAATTTAAGCGAAGAAGAATTGCATCACTTTCAAGAGCTGATCATTGAGCGATGGCCCGTTATGAATATGGCTTTGGATCGATTGCAGTCTGAAAAAAAGTTGAATCTGTTTTCTTACCGTTGGGAAAAGACATTTGATGGAATCCGTGATCCTGTCGCCATTCTGAATATCGACTACGAAGTGATCCGCTCGAACAAGAAATTTTCCGATCGTTTCGTGGCTACTCACTGTTACGAGGTCTTTGCCCGTCGTGATAAACCTTGTGAAAATTGTCCTCTTGAAAAATCCAAAGCTCTGGGGCAACCCGAAAGTGCTCAGGTGCAGATTCAAGGAAAAACATTTCGTGTTTCGAGTTTTCCGGTGCGCACAAAAATTTCCGAGCAACCAACAACTTTTGTTCATCACTACCAGGACATTACGGTCTCTCGTCATCTTTATTTGCGAATGGTTCAAAGTGAAAAGATGGGCGCATTAGGGTCTTTGGCGGGGCATTTGGCTCATGAACTGAATAACCCGTTTACGGGAATTCGTTCCTTAGTTGAAATTTTATTACTCGATAAAAATTTAGATTCAAATTTGCGCAAGGATCTTGAAGAAATTGAAAAGGCGACCTTACGTTCCCAAAAAATCATTCGCAATCTGATCGAATTCGTCAAAGAGGAGCGTGGGGAATGGACTCTTGTTTCCTTGGATGAGATTGTTGATCGCACTTTACCCATGATGAAAACAGCTTTGCGCCGACACAATTTGCATTTGGATTTACAAGCCGAGGGGGCGCAGGTTTTTGCGGAACCTCAACTTTTACAGCAGGTGGTCTTTAATTTGTTAAACAATGCTTCGCAGGCCATGAAGCAAAATGGAACTGTGACCTTATCAACGCGGATGGTTCCTGAAAAAGGATTGGTCGAGCTTTCGTTGAAGGATGAAGGCGAAGGAATCCCTCTCGAAATCCAAAGCCGTATTTTTGAACCGTTTTTTACAACGAAACAAGAAGGTTTTGGCACAGGTTTAGGTTTAAGCCTTTCAAAATCCATCATTGAAAAATTCAAGGGCGAACTTTCTTTTCGATCGGAAATGGGGCAGGGAACTGAATTTTTCGTGCATCTGCCTGTGGCGAAAGCGGAGACAAAAACATGAAGGTTTTAATTATTGATGACGAACCTTTAGTGCGTCGCTCTTTAGAAAGACTTTTTTTATCGCGGGAACACCAGGTGGAAGTGGCCGAAAACGGCATCGAAGGACTTAAGCGGTGGAAAGAATTTCAACCAGATCTGATTTTTTTGGATGTGTTGATGCCTGGACTCAGTGGACCCGAAGTTCTGAAAAATTACCGAGAAGATTCTGGAAAATCAAATCAGACGGCAACTTTAGCCAAAGTGATTTTGATGTCGGCCTTTACTGGTGATAAACAAATGATTGATCCCCAAGGATTAGGGGCTGATTTATTTTTAGCGAAACCTTTTGAAAGTGTATTTGAAGTTTATGATCAAGCTATGGAATTGATGAAATGAGGATTATCTCGGGAAAATACAAAGGGCATCCCTTGGTCGCTTTCAAAGCGGATCATGTGCGGCCCACTACGGATCGGGTCAAAGAAACTCAGTTCAATAAATTAATGGGCTATACCGAAGAGGCAAGAGTTCTGGATCTTTTCTGCGGAACGGGCAATCTGGGTTTGGAAGCATTGTCTCGAGGCGCTCAACATGTGATCTTTGTTGATGCTAGTAAGCAGAGCTTGCAGATCACCCAAAAAAATATCGAGAAATTAAAAATTCCCCGCGACCAATTCCGCATTCACAATGAAGACGTTCTTAAATTCTTAAAGGTTTATAAGGGCGATGCCTTTGATTTGATCTTTATTGATCCTCCCTTCACTGAAAAAATGGCCCACGAGGTCATGGAGGCTTTGTCCCAGAGTGTGGCTTTTGGGCCGCAAACTTTGATCACGATTGAATCCCAACGCAAAGAACGTATCGAAGACCGTTATGGGGATTTACAGCGCTATGATTCACGGGAATTCGGCGACAAAATCCTTTCCTTCTTTTCAAAAAAAGAAGATAACACGATCAATGAGTAAAAGAGTTGTTTACCCGGGAAGTTTTGATCCTATCACCTTAGGTCATGTTGATATTATCGAACGACTTTGTCGCACTTTCGACGAAGTGGTGATTCTGATAGCGCAGTCATCGCAAAAGCATTCCCTTTTTTCGATTGAAGAGCGAAAAGAACTCATCCAAAAATCCTTACTTGGTCCAAAAAATTTTCAGGTCGACAGTTTCGCGGGCTTGACGACGGATTACATGAAAAAAAATAATATTTCTTTAATCGTGCGTGGATTGCGAGCTGTGGTGGATTACGAATACGAACTGACAATGGCCAACATCAATCGCAAAATTGCTCCCGAAGTGGAAACTCTTTTGGTTTTTGCCAGTCCTGAATATTATTTTATTTCCTCCCGCGCGGTGAAGGAAGTGGCTGTGAACGGTGGACCCCTAGAGGGACTTGTTCCGCCGGGAGTGATTGAACCTTTGAAAAAAAAATTACGCCCATAAAATGACGAGGAGAATATATGCTTTCTAAAGTCGCCGAAAATTTAAAAACATCTCCAACATTATTTCTAGTTGCCCGAGCCAAAGAATTACAAGCGCAAGGACACCCAGTGATTTCGCTCACTGTCGGTGAACCTGATTGGCCCACATTTTCTATTCCAGCGCAGGCAGGGATTGAAGCCATTCAGAAAAATATTACGAAGTACACCGCTGCGAATGGCACTGTTGAATTGCGCAAAGCTATTGCTGAAAAATACAAAAGAGATTTGGGCATTACTTACACCGCGAATGAAGTGACCGTAGGATCTGGTGCAAAGTTTATTATTTTTGCCGCTTTGGCGATGATTTTAGATCCTGGTGATGAAGTGATTTTACATTCTCCTTACTGGGTCAGTTACCCCACAATGGTTGAATTGGCCGGTGGAATACCAAAAATCGTTTTCTGCGATGAAAAAGAAAATTTTAAAATGACGGCCGACCAGTTAGAAAAAGCCATTACTCCTAATACAAAAGGATTTTTATTTTGTTCGCCCAGCAATCCCACAGGATTGATGTACACGAAAGAAGAACTAAAAGCTTTCGCCGAAGTTTTGCGTAAATATCCCCGCATCGTGATTTTATCTGACGATATTTACAACAGCCTTGTGTTGGATGATTCGGGAATTGCTCCGAATTTGTTGCACGTGGCGCCGGATTTAAAAGATCGCTTGGTCGCCATCAACGGGGGCTCGAAAGCCTATTCGATGACGGGCTGGAGAATTGGTTGGGCGGCAGGTCCACAGCGCTTGATCAAAGCGATGGGAGACTACCAAAGCCAAACAACCGGAGCCGCTTCCAGCATTGCTCAACATGCGGTACTGGCGGCCTTGAACAGTTGCGAACCTGATATTAAAAATGTTTTAAAAATTCTGAACAAACGTAAAGTGGCTGCCATGGAAGAGTTTAAAAAAATTCCGCAGTTGAAAATCAGCAATCCCGATGGAGCGTTTTACCTGTGGATAAACATTAAGTCCTTCCTTGGAAAAACTTATAAATCCCAAAAAATTGAAACCGACAAAGACTTCGCCGAGATTTTGCTGACCCAGTTTTACGTCGCAACGGTGCCTGGATTAGAGTGTGGTAACAACGGTTACCTGCGCATCAGCTTTGCGACCAACGAAGAGAATATTGTAGCTGCGGTGGCAAGAATGAAGGAGTTTGTTTCTCAATTAACTTAACTTTAAGGTTTTAGAAGAGAAAATTTATTTAACATAAGTGTTGGAGTTAACCATGCGGATCTCAGCTCTGCTTTTGTTGCTTATTGGTATTTATATGTCGGCGTGTGTTTCGAAAAATAAAAATTCAGACTTGATGAAGAGCGACGAATTTTCTTGGCTTGAAGAGGTCGAAGGTGATCGTGCTTTAAAATGGGTGGATGCTCAAAATCAAAAAAGCCTTGAATTTTTAAAGAGTGACCCACGGTTTCCAGAGACCCAAAAATCCATCGAAAAAATTCTTGCAGATAAAAATCGCATTCCATTTCCGACAATTGCTGGCCCAATGATCTACAACCATTGGACCGATGAAAAAAATCCTCGAGGTCTATGGAGGCGTTGCACTTTACAAGAGTACAAAAAAGCAAAGCCGAACTGGGAGATCGTCATTGATGTCGATCAGTTGGGGAAAGCGGAAAATGTGAGCTGGGTGTTCAAGGGAGCTCAGCTGTTGCCGCCCGATTATAAAAGAGCTCTCGTCAGTCTTTCTCGGGGTGGCAAAGACGCCCGTGAGATTCGTGAATTTGATCTCGAGAAAAAGACTTTCATTAAGGAAGGTTTTTTTATCCCAGAAGCGAAATCAGATGTCGCGTGGATAGATGAAAATACACTTCATGTCGGCACAGATTTTGGTCCTGCAACGATGACAAAGTCAGGTTACCCAAGAATTGTTAAAATATGGAAACGCGGCCAGCCTTTAACTGAAGCCAAGTTGTTGTTCGAAGGAAATGAGAATGATGTTGGCGTCAATTCATTTAATATTTTTCGGCCGGAAAAAAACTATACATTTGTTACACGAAGTCTTAATTTTTTTGAGAGCCAGATATATTATTTGAAAAAAAGTGACGAATTAGTCTTATTGCCCATACCTAAAAAGGCAGACATCAATGGTGTTTTAAATGAAAAAATTTATTTTTCAATTCACGAGGACTGGCAAGATGGAAAGCAAAGGTTCACTTCTGGATCACTGCTGCAATTTGACCTTAAGGAATTTTTAAAAAACGGCAAAACTGAAAGTCAGCTTATTTTTCAACCCGATAAGCGCAGTAGTCTTAACAATGTTGTGGTGACGCGAACTAAAGTCTGGCTGGAGATTTCACGCAATGTAAATTCGTCAGTGTTGGAGCTCAATAGAGATTTAACTTTGCGGCGTCTGAGCTTACCAAAAATTGGACAGCTTCAATTGTTGCTGGAGGTAAGTTTGACGATAAAATTTTTATTCTTTATTCAAATTTTTTGGTTCCATCGACACTTTATTTTTCGGACCAACAAAGAATTCAAAAATTGAAATCATTACCGCAACAATTCGACGCCAAGGATTTAGTTGTCAAACAGTTTGATTCCCTCGGTAAAGACGGAACAAAAATTCCTTATTTCTTGATTCATAAAAAATCGCTTCCTTACAATTCTCAGAACCCAACCCTGCTTTATGCCTACGGAGGATTCCAGGTTTCCATGGAACCCGATTACGCTCCGATTGTTGGTAAAACTTGGCTCGAGAAAGGTGGCGTGTATGTGCTTGCGAATATCCGTGGTGGTGGTGAGTTCGGGCCGAATTGGCATCAAGCCGCACTTAAGCAAAATCGACAAATTGCCTTTGATGATTTCTACAGTGTCGCGGAAGATCTTATCCGCAGAAAAATCACTTCTTCCAGTAAGCTAGCTATAAGGGGCGGAAGTAATGGCGGCCTTCTTGTGGGCGTTGCACTTACGCAAAGACCTGAATTGTTTCACTCGGCCATTTGCGAAGTTCCTTTGTTAGATATGTTAAAATTTCATCAGCTCTTGGCCGGAGCCAGTTGGATGGCCGAATATGGAAATCCCGACTTGCCAGACGAAAGAGCCTATATTGAAAAGTATTCTCCTTATCAAAATTTAAAATCTGATAAAAAATATCCGTACGTGTTTTTTACAACTTCGACCAAAGACGATCGGGTTCACCCGGGACATGCACGAAAGATGGCTGCACTCTTCGAAAAAAATAATTTCCCTTATCTGTACTATGAAAATCGCGAAGGTGGACATGGCGCCGCCGCAGACTTAAAGCAAAAATCATTTTATCTTTCGCTGCAGAATATTTTTTTGATGAAGCAGTTGATGGATTAAATGCGGCTTAGTTCAATTTCGAGAGTTATTTAAAAAAGTTCAACACAGGTTCGACCACCCATGTATAAACTTTAGCCCAAAATCCTTTTGGTGCTTCCGAGCTCGGGCGACGAGCTTTGCTGGAAGGAACGCTGCATTTGTAACTTAAATCAATCGAATGGCCAGCTGTGATTTCAGGCGTAAAAACCAGATTCATTCCCTGCACTGAGCTTGTCACATTCCCCATCGGAGGGGTGATAATCACAGTGATATTGCCATTCACAGGGGGACACTCCAGCGGAACTGAAGCTAAGGAACTTTGAATAATATCTTTGAAGTAATTCAGGCTTTCGGTGTAATCAGTGTCGCAAATACTAGCGACGCCTCCGCCGGTCGTAGTCGCTAACTCTTGATATTTTTTTCCGTAATGACTTTTTGATCCTGAGTTGTCCTGAGCTTGCATGCAGCTGGCATCATTATCTTTAACGATGATGGAATTCACCGTGAAACGTTTTTGATTGCCAAAAACGCTTTTAACTTGGGCCACAAAATTTTCCGGAAGATCTAAAGCGTCGAGCTCTTTGAATTCGTCTTTGTAATATTCAATCGCCTTATCGCCGCCAACGCTGCGAACATCCTCATCAGAAATCATGATGACACTCATCGCGGCTTCAGGCCGATAACAATTATTGTATTGAGAGTTTCCAACATGCCAATAAGCAGACATGATTCCACGCTCGTCATCAGTGCCGGCCCAGCCTGCTCCAATGGTATCAATGGTGGCGTTAAAAATTGCATTCAGATTTTGAGTATCATGGGTCAAAATCCAATTTTGGCCGCCGGCCTTGGGAGTGTAATTGGTCCAATTGACCGAAGCGCCCCAGTGCAAATTATTATTGATGGTTAATCGCCGAGTTAAGGTCACGCACATCTGCCAATCAATTTGAGAATTCTGCAAAGCATTCACGAAACCAGAAAGCCGTGCGGCTAATTTTTTATTGTCTTCCAGCATGGAATTGGAATCATCGATGACCAAAAGAATATCAACTTTGGAATTTTTAGGATCAACATTTCCCTTGTAGACAACATCGCGAACTTGAGTGGGATTGACATTCGGATCACCGTTAGGATTCGCATTAGGATCCGTTGAGACATCACTTCCAGAAAATTTAACTTGGCCACAGCCTAATGAAAGCAAAATTAGAGCGCTGATAAATATAAACTTCGTCATTCATTCACTCCCATAATTTAGGCTATCACAACCTAAAGGAAGACAATAGTCTAGTAAATCTTACGACGACACCGCTTAATCAAATCTCGACTTGAGACAAGGGCTTTCTCGAGTGAAAATAAATTTATTCAACGAAAGGGAGTTCTCTTGGGTTTTGCACAACTGTCACAATGGATGGTGTTATTGATGGTGGCCGCAGGTCTAGTGGCTTTGTGGGTGCGAAATTTACGTCCGCCGAAAGATGATCCCCGTTTAAGCAAAGGCTTACAGCTTCTGCAAAGTAAAATCGCCGTGCTCGAAGATCTGGCCGATCGTACAGACACGCAAGTGCAACAATTGAATTTGCTGATCGAAAAAAAATCTAAAGAGTTGCAAGAAAAAATGTTGGATGTTGATCGCTGTATCCAAAAGATCGATGTGAGCTTAGGTAAATCCAAAGAAATGGCAAAACTGTTTGAGGATCGAATTCCCCATAAAGAAATTCTTGAACGACAAAATACGGCGAAATACGTGAAAGCCGCACGTTTGGCTAACCAAGGATACAGTGTTCAAGAAATTTGTCGTCAGGTGAATATCTCTCCGGCTGAAGTGGAATTTATTGCTAAGGTGAACAAAAACCAACTGATGTTCAGCGAAGAAGAACTACCTGAGTGGGCTCAAGAAGCGCCAAAGCACGAAGAGACTGTCTTAGACGAAGTGGAATGGATTGAAAACAATTCTTCGGGTTTTAACCTGACTGCGCAGGAACAACCTCTGGGCTCTGCGAACATGATGTCCGCTGATAAAAAAGAGGCTCTTCGTCAGATCGGTGAAAAATTTCAGCAAGAAATAGCAAAACCGGTTGAGGCTGCCTTGCCTTCAAAATCGAAAGCAGCGATCACTGCCTCTGCAGTTAAATCAGCGGCCGCAGCGCAAGACCAGGTCGAATCAATCACTATGACCAATGGTAAAACAGCGACGATTCGACCCATGCAGTTTAAAAAAATCGATCTCGATAGAAACTTGGGCTAGACGGAAATTTTATTGAGTCACTTCTAAAATTTCGTCTTAGCCTTAATCTTTTTCAATTTCGTTTAAAAGTTTGTTCGCGAAATCCAAAGCAGAACCCTGAAATCCTTCGCTAGCTAGTTGTGCGAAGCCCACTTGAACATTCGCATCTCCATTGTAAATATTAACTCTAGCTGCATCTGATGAGGCTAACAAAATTTGTTGAGCTCCCTGGGCGCCTTGCTCTAAAATATTTTTGCGAGCTACAGCGGCAGAGACATCTGTTGTTGCATCAGAAAATCTTGAAGTTGAGCCGATGCCACAAATGGTTGTCGCCGCTGAGGTTTGGAAGGGGCCGTCAGTCATGAACGGATTTTTGCAATACTCTAAAGGTTTGTACTCTTCAGCAGAGGTGTTGAATGAAAGCAAGCTTCCAAACAGCATTAATGCGGTCAATTTTTTCATAGATATCTCCTTGTTTAATAGGGTTTAAAATTTCTTTTTTCTATTTAGCTTCACTTAAAACTTTCTTTGCAAAATCAAAACTGGTTCCTTTAAAGCCTTCGCTACTCAGCAGATCAAAGGCTTTTTGAACATTGACATCTTGGTTGTAGATTTTAGTTCTTTCATCTTCTGATAATGCCAACAGAATTTTCAATGACCCGTCGGCAGCTGGAATCAGGATATTTTTACGAGCGATTGTTGAAATATCTCTTAATAGACGTAAATTCTCTCTGTCGGTTTCAAATTGCACAACTTCATCACCAGTGACTTCTTCTAACAGATCCAAAATCTGAAGCTCAAAAGACGAAGCTGATTTTTTCTTTTCAACTTTGATGTCCGTTTGTAGCTCGAAACCGAGCTCAGGAATTAAAGCCGTATTTGGGCGTGTCCAGTCTTTACGCAAAGGAATGCCATAGCCAGCAGTTAATTCTGATTGGCCTTGCTGACGCAAAAGAAGGATGTGTTTAAATTTTTCGAGCTCTTTAGAAAATTTTTCGAACTCATTCGGTTTTAAATACGATGAGAAAGCTTTGGGATCGCCTCGGAACAGATGATTATAAAATGAACCGCGATAAAAGTAAGTTTTCATGCGCTGATAGGCAAAAGCTGCAAGCTCGATCGAAATAACATTATTCAATAATCGCGTGTATTTTTTAACCGAAAGATGCTCAAACTTTTTTGCATCGTAATGATTTTTCAAAGACAAAATAAACAAGCGTCTTTGATCGGCAGAAAATTCATTGGCGTAGGTTTCCAATGTTTTCCGATCGTCGGGATCGGCTTTAGATAGATAGGTGGTAATTCCCGCGGGATCTACCGGCCGGCCATGATCATCAAAAATATTCGCGATATCAGTTAGAGTCTCGCGAGTGTAATAGTGAATTGAGCGATGCCTTAATTCCTTATTCTCAGCATTGTCAAAAGCAAAGCCATTATCATAAAGCTCTTCACGCAAACCAACCGGAGTTGTTGCATTAACATTCTCGATATTTTCACTGCGGATGATTGCTTTAAGTAAATCTTCGGTTTCAGTACGGCAATTGTTCGTAAAGAATTTATAGGATCCCGAGTAGCCCCAGTAAATTTCAAGGACACGATTCAAAAAATCACGCTTTTCAAGCTCGGTCAAATTGAGTGGACTGCTGACTAAATCTCGAAAGTCGAATTGATTGTATTCCGTAACAACCATGGGCATCGAAAGCAAAAACATCTCGGAAGGAAATCGTCCATAGATGCCCAAACCTTTTAAAGCATAAGTAGCTCGATCCCAAATTGAAGCTTCGGTTTCTTTAACATCAGCTTTTCGATTTTCCGTAGGATTAGCGCGAAAGCTTACGACGACATGATGGGCCGCATCGGTTAAGCAAGCATTCGACTTTGGTTTTCCTGGAGCACAGAACACCAATCGCAGCATGCTGTGCCCAAATTTACTTTCGAAGGCGCTGCCTTTGTCGGCCAAAAGGTAATCGATGCGATAAAGACGAGTTTCATCCAAGGAAGCTTTTCGTTGCTCAAAACCTGTGACGATGACGTTGCGATCAATGGCGCAGGCTTTGTTTTTGTAAGGCTCAAACTTAATTTTTTCTTTATAATACTGATAAAGTACAGGACGCCGGCATTTGAACTCGGGATCCATAATAAAGTATTCAAGATTAACAGCGAAAGCTTCTTTGGGGCTAGTCAATTCATACAGATCAGCACTTCGATAAGCGTGATCATTCTTTTGTGTGGCTCCTAGAATCCCGGGAGAGAAGGTCATCAGATGCATAAAACGCCGGTCAGTGGAAATCTTGCGCTCATCATCGTAAGCATGTCCTAATTCATGGATCAAGGTAGCCATCGCCAAGCGGTATCCCGTGCGATGTCCACAGCTGTACTGATGACTTTCGGTAGGCCCTCTTAAGATTTCTGTCCACAGTAAAGAATTTAAAAGTATCTTTCGCTTGGAAAAGGGAAGTTGGCTTGTTGTCCCGGCAGTAAAAATTCTTTCTTTAAGTGAACTTTCTTCTCCGTCATTCTTTTGCTGTTTGAGGCAAGTAACATCGATTTGCGAGATGCTTTGAATTTTATTCGAAAGCGGATCAAACTCAATTTCAATATCTTCATCTTGCAAAACATTTTTGAAAGATTCAGGAAGGACACTTTGGGTCTGCCCGATGAAATTCTTGTATTGCATCTGTTCCCAGGAATTGGAACCTGCGCGTATCAATTTCAATGGAATGTTTGCAGCTGTCGCCATGTTTCCAAGGACAACCAGCAAACCTGCCAAAATAAAATTGATCTGCGCTTTCTTGATCATAAGAATTACTGACCTTCTTTCGGAGAGTATCAATAAACGACCTGTCTCGCCCTTTGATGCGATAAACGTTCCGTCTTAATTCTTTTATAGGGTGTTTAGTAAATGGGCTCTTGTGCAACTTTTTGACAGCTGACAAAATTAGAAGCTTACGGACGCTCCCACAATTCAAAAGTGCAAGCGTCGGTATAAACCAATTTCCAGGATTGACCAAAGACATCGGTGCCTTTGGTTTTGTTGAAGAAAGTACGGTAAAAGTTTCTGGTGTCTTCCATGTTGGTGATGTGGGTGACCGGTACCTCTTGGCCTCCCTCGGCGCGGGGGAGGTAGATGGAATAGTAGGATTTCTTGAGCGCTAAAAACTTCGGTTGGAACTTTTGCAGATCTGAAGTTTTCATCTCGTAGGTCATATGGATATTTTTATCGTGATATTGATGATCGTAAGGCGCAGTCGAATCTGCAAGGATCATAGCTCCGGTGGCGGCGCGCGCGTCCACTTGCTTCTTAAAAGCTCGGGCTTCAGGACGACAGCTTTGAAATTTTTTAAACTCAGAATAAAACACGTCCGAGTAACCGCCACTTAAGCTGGGCATTAATGCGAGCACAACGAAGTAGCGCACGGGAACCGAGGTCAGCGCCGTTAATTTGGGGTATCGGTCACCCTTTCCCCATCGGGTGATGCCATCCACAATGAACCGAATAACGGGATCCAAAATTCTTTGGTAAGACAAAACAAAAGTCATGAGCAAAATATTCGTTAAAGGAAAAGTGTACCACTCGAAGGGCGCTGTAGTTTTTTTATGGGTGATAAAAATAAATCCCAAGAGACAAAATAAAATAAGTCGGAAATAGTTTGCCAGAGGAGCATAGCCCGCGTTGGAAGTCGAACGACTCCATCGGGGATGAAACACCGGGACGAGAACCAACAAAAATGGGAAAACTCGTTTCAGGTCTTCGCTAAAAAGCGCCAGCCATCGCCCGGTGAAAAATTCCCAGGTGACAAGGCTGGTGTAAGAATTTTGATGAATCAGGTAGCTCAGATAGCCCGGAACATCCAAGGTCTGCGGAAAACCGATCAGAAAATAGAAGATTACGATCCATTTCACGAAAGACATGAAAGTCCACCGAACTGAAAGCCATTTTCTTCCGAGCCAAAATGCAATAAATCCAGGAGCAAAAAACAGAACACTTAATTTCGTCGTGGCCGCCAGGGCCCATGCGGCAGCAACCTTCAAAATGCGATTCTTGCTTTCAAAATCTTGGAGCCACTTCCAGCTTTGCAAAAAGGCTAAAGATATAAAAAGGACAAGCAGATGATCGGGCTTCCCCATAAAAGTTAAGGTAGCTCTCAATTCATTTTGTAAAAACAGATGAACTAAACCGACTGTCAGCCCAAGGCGCACGTAAAGCGCTGAATGAACCAAAGAGGCTAATAAAAAACAATAGGCGAAGATCGACAACAGATTGAGAGTCATCAATGAAAAGTGAGATGATCTTTCCCGCTGTTCCGAGGGGCTCAAGGAAAATTCATAAAAGGGATTAGCGCCAAAAAATCGAGTGACCGATACCCCCCGATAGTAAGTAGGGCCATAGGCACGGGCGCCATTGTCGTTGAAGAGAAAGGTTTTCTCGGCCAGCCGGATGGCTTCTTGGGTGTCATCATCAACCGTGGCGACAATGGGGCGCACTTCTGAGGTGTTAAACAAAACAGCCGAGTAAGTTGAGAATTGGATCAGTAAAGCCGAAACCGCTGTGAAAAGCAGAAAGCCTTTTCCCCATAATCCTGGGTGAGCCAGATCAGGAGCGTAGGCTTGCAGCTCACTCCAGGATGATGAAAAAAAAGATTTGATGGAATTAATGATTTTCAATTCGCAGTCTCCGCGCCCAGTCTAGGCGGCGCACAGACTGCGAGTCAATTTATTGTACTCGGTGACACTGCAAATGAATAAACCGAACGTTTTTTCCTTCGGAAATATTGTTAACACCTTTAGCGTTGATACCTGTGGGTGTCGGTAAATTGAGAAGAAACCGGTCCGGTGGATTTTTCATTTGGATTTGGGTTGAAACTTTGAAAGCTGTACGGCCAGCAAGCTGTCTATCGCGGTCATCAACAGCACAAAGTTGCTGATAGCCTTGAGGGTTAATTACGGTCAGCTGAATGTTGTTGTCTTCATCGTAAACCATTTTCCAACCAACGCGGCCATGAACAAAACAGCCCGAGCCTTTTTCCGTGACGTTGGTGAAAGTGTTGTCTTTTTCAATTTCTTTTTCTGATTTCTCTTCAAGAATTAAATATTTTTCCACCAAAGGGGATTCAACCGTTTTGTCCAATTCCCTTTCGGCGTTAAGAAGACGTAGATCGCAATTGATTTGGACCTTAGCGGCCATTGCAGAATGGCTTGTGAAAATTGACATTAGAAAAGCACATAGAACCTTTTTCATACAGGACTCCTTGCTAAGGATTCCTGCAAATTCAAATCTCGGTGTTAAAGCATTTCTTTTCTCTACAGACTTTAGGGACGTCGAAATCTTAGACAGGCGCCGTAAAAGGTCTACTGACCGACGCTTTGTCTTAAGAAAAAACTCATATAGTGGCGCACCAGATTCGAGGACTGAAATGCTTTCCCTTGGTAAGTCCAAATGACTTCATTGAAGGGGCCCAATTGAGCTTCTAAAACTGTTTCATCCATAACATTGGTTGCTGATGACGAGGTATTTTCAAGAGGACCCGGAGAAACCAAATTTCCGCCGATAAAGTTCATGCGAATAGAAATCACTCCGGGAGCTTTGATGGTGAAAAGCATTTTATAACCATTGCGGAACAACATGAAATCCGCGTGAGTGTGAGCCACTCCGTAAACTTTCACTCGGCCCAAAGGCGAAGTTTTAAGTTCGTTGAAAATATTTGCAGCATCGTAGAATTCGATTTTTAAATTCAAAAGGAATTGTAAACTTTCGATGGCTAAAACGCGCTGTTGATCATCGTGGGGACTTAAATCGATAATGCCAGTATCTTCTACTTTTTGTTCAGAGCTAACAAGCGCCTTGATCCAATCGACCTTTTCCATTTTTTCCACAGATCCCCCTGGTAAATAGTTTTGGGGGCAGGGCTATCATTGTCAAGGGCGTTGCAGTTTGTCTAAAACTTTAAATCTCTGCGTTCTCCTCCTTCAGGCTCCCTGCGACCTACAGGAAGTAGGCCTCAGTCGCCTTCAGTCGTGCGGCCTTGATCTTTAAAGTTTTAGACAAACTGTTTATAAACCTCCGCCCAGTTGCAGAGTCATTCCGAGCTGAGCGCCGCTTCCGTACATACCACCGACGGGATTGTAAAGCCCAAGCACAAATGTCAGGGGAAGAACATAACCTACTGTGGTTTCTAATCGCACCTCGGCGCCGACACTCCAAAAGGACCTGTTAGTGATAACCACTGGGTCAAAAGGATCAATGGTGGGATCTTCATAGGAAGGATTGTAGGCGTGTCCATCCAAAGCGACGCCGTCGACGACGAAAGCCCCATGAAGTCGACGCAAGAAAATAGGATTAGTTCCAGAGCCATAATAAACATCGCGAATGGGAAAACGGTATTCAATATTGGTATTCACGAGAGTGCGACCCAAAAATTGACCGTTCAGATAGCCGCGCATGACGTAACTGGGATTGATGCTATCTTGATAAGGCATCAGTGAAGTGGTCGAGACACCCAAGATCGAAGAAATTTTTTGTGGCGTATAAACACCGTTCAGTTTAAGGGCCAATGCATGTCGCGCCGGCAACCATTTTGAAAAGTAATAATTTCCACCACCAAAAAATTGCGAGTGACCCACATAGCCGCGGCTTTCGATGTAATTCACGGCGCTCAGATAGGCGCTAGTTCCAGTTTCTGGAGAGATTTCTGTTCCTGACATCGAGAAATTCGAATACGACAAGGACAGAGCAGGACCAGTCCGTTTAATTTTGCTGTTAGAACTAAATTCAGTGTTCAGATAGCGCCACGACAGCATTCCCGTCGTGTAACGATTAAAGCTCCAAAGATCTGGCGATATTCCGACCACAGCCCCCGAATTTGTCAAAGGGTTGCTTCCAGAGACTAAATAAGTGCTTGTTTGGTAAGCTTGCAGAAGATAGCTGTTCGAAGTCATATTGTTGATGTAAGTGCCCTCAAAAGACCCTTTATTCACGGCGCTGTCCCAAGAGGCTGCCAACTGATACATGTTTTTCTTTAACGGATCAAAGCCTGAAGTCATAGCTTGAATGACAACCCCGTTGCTGCTGGTTGAGCTTGCAAAAAACGGAATCCAGTAATGAGGCCACAGGTGTGAAGCTGACGAGTATTCACTGACAGGAAAATTCTCGGGCTGAGCTGCTGCAGCTGGTTTCAGTTTTACAGGATATCTTTCGGCTGCGAGGGGATGGATGACAGGAAGCGAAGTTTTTGGAGCAACTTGATCTTTCTTTTCCAAGAGAACAACCGCTGGTCCATCAACGGTGATTTCCGTTGCGTACAAATCTTTTTTTTCAGGATCATAAGCCGGAGCCATGAGTGAAGTTAAGGTGTGACTCACAGGGCGAGCCTCACGGAAGTCTTTTGAGGTCACGTAAATGTTGTGAGTGCCATTCCAAGAAGAAGTGAAATAAACTTCATTGGCTGTGACTAAAGGGAAACGAGAGTCTGGGTACTTCGCTAAGACGGGCTGCCAACTTTTCGATTTGAGATCCACCATAAAAAGATGTTCTTGGCCTTCGGAATTTCTTGATGAAATTAAGAGTCGAGATTCATCTAAAAAAACAGGAATCGAAAAGCGTTCACCGATCTGAGAGTGCCGAATGATCTCATATTTTTTTGTTTGCATGTTCAGCACGGCTAAGCTTGTTTTCGCAGCTGATAACTTGATAAAGGCAATCAAATTCCCTGAAGGAGATACGGCAGGCTCTCGGGCTCGCAAAGCGCGGGTCAGTTGAGTCGTTTTATCCGTGGTTAAATTGTAAATGTGCAGATCGGAAAATGTTTCCGTCGAGTTCACGGCATCAATGCGATCATAAATGATTCTTGCGGAATCAGGGAACCAACTGATTCTTTGGATGCTTCCAGTGGGCGGGCCATCTAAGAGTTTTGTTGGAGCGGTTGGTTCGCTTAAAGTTTCAACAGCTCCCCAAGGTTTTGCGGAAAGAAAATTTGCTCCGGGTTGGCGCTCGTAGATTTTAACTAAGCGTCTATCAGTGTCGCTGACGGTGATCATCGCCAAAAATTTTCCGTTAGGGCTGATGGTCGCTCCCCCAGAAGTTTGGGTTCCTGTAGGAAATTTTTGGGTCGGAGTTGGTTTCAATGTACGCAAAGTAAAAATTTGTTCCAGGGCTTTGTCCTGAACCCAATGCAAGGTCACATCATAAAGATCTTCGTAAGAAAGTCCTAGGTGTTCCTTCGCTGGTGTCTCAATAAAATAAGGAACGCGTCGAGCATGTCGTTGATTGAGATCGTCCGCGATTCTGGAACCTTTTTCTGCGGTCATCTGGCTCCATGCTAAGGAGCCAAAGATGTAAGAGCGCATGCCTTCAGGCCAAGTGGGGATCACTTCATTGATCTCAGCAATGTTGAAATCCATTAAATTTTCTTTCAGAACGAAAGAGCGCAAAATCGAATCCTGATAGATGGATCGCAAGCGGCCCTTTGAGCCAATCGCGGTTTCAATGTGAACAGCTAGACCTTCCTTCCACCAATTTGGTAAAAGCAAATTGGGAGCAACGATAGAGCCGAAGACAGGCCGAATGTAGCTCATGACTCCCAAGGCAGGTTCAAAATTTAAAACGTGAGTGTATTCATGGGAAAGAAGTTCAAGATTCCAATCTCCAAACTCGCCCAAGCTTTCTGTAGGCCCCGGCAATACAGGGAAAATCATGATGTGAGAATAGGGGATTCGAGTTGCATAACCATTAGTCACATCGGTTTTGTCATTGATGATAACGATGGTTTTTTCGGGAAGGGTCGAGAAGAATTCTTTCAGCAGGCCGAAGGAGGTTTCTAGCTTCTGGGCATAGTACTGACCCAGAGCCTGCTGCTTAGCATTAATAATCACTTCAAAGTGAGGAGAGTCAATGGTCACAAAGGAGTCGGTGGGCTTAACTTCTGCAGCATGAACAAAGAAAGAAAAAAAAAGCAGAGGCAAAGTAAAATTTTTTTTAGAAAGAGACCAAAAAATTTGCATATAAATTTGATAGCCTTAAAGCATTGCAACATCAAACCTGTTTGACAACTGGCTGCCATGCAATAAAGTTTGGAAGTAGATTTTTTAACACTTTTAAGGAGCCACCATGTTTCGCAAATTGATCACGACCACACTACTTGTTCTCGCAATTGCGGGATGTAAATCTAAACCTAAAAATGAAGTGACAGAAAATGTTGGGACCGGAACACCAACAGAACCTGGAATTACTCAAACTCCGATGGAGTATGGAGCTGAAGGCTCTGACAGCGGCAAAATCCCAGGTCTAGCTACAGTCAATTTCGATTACGACAAATCATCAATTTCAGCCGACGCAAGAAAGAAACTTCAAGGAAATGCAGAGTGGATTAAAAATAATCCTCGTGCTAAAGTACAAATTGAAGGTCATTGTGATGCGCGCGGTTCGATCGAATACAATGTCGCTTTGGGCGAACGT
This sequence comes from Pseudobdellovibrionaceae bacterium, assembly GCA_021731025.1. Classification (GTDB taxonomy): domain Bacteria; phylum Bdellovibrionota; class Bdellovibrionia; order Bdellovibrionales; family Bdellovibrionaceae; genus UBA5009. Next base: position 64,599 of record JAKFYD010000056.1, read on the forward strand.
CGTGCGAACGCGGTGAAGAATTATTTAACGAGCTTGGGTGTTGCCAGTGAAAGACTTTCTGTCATCAGCTACGGAAAAGAAAAGCCGGTTGATCCTGCGGACAACGATAGAGCGTGGGCTAAAAATCGTCGCGCGAATTTCGTTCCCGTTACTCAGTAGCAGTAAATTCTTGGGAGGATTAATTCGTTGATCAGAATTCTTTTTATCCTCCCTCTTTTGTTCCTTATTTCTTGTCAAACTGTACCCATGCCACTGGAAGATTATGCTTTAGCTCGAGCTGCGATGGATGCGGCTCGTGCGGTCCAAGCTCCACGCCATTCTCCAGGTCATTGGCATCAAGCCGAAAATGCTTACCGCAAGGGCCAAATTTATTACCGTGATAAAGATTGGGAAAAATCGAAAGAGAATTTTTTAAAAGCCCGTTTGTCTGCTGAAAAGGCGGAAAATGCGGCGAGATTGATTCGTCAAAAAACAGGAGAAGTTTTATGAGTCTAAAGTTTATTTTGTTTGGACTTCTTATTTTTATTTTTACGGGCTGTCTGAAGACTCGCAATGACGTCAAAGAAATTGAAACAAAGCAGGTTTTGCATAAACAAATGGTCGACTTGCAAAAAAACACGGCGGATTCAAGTTCCCGATTCTCCGAACTTGAAGAGCAACTTCGCTATGCTAATGGTCGCTTAGAAACCGCCGAAGCCAGGTTGGCTCGTTTGACGGCAGAGAATGAAAAAAAAGAAAGATCTAATAGCGAGCTCTTGCAGGAATCAAACAAAAAGATGTTGATCTATCAAGATGCACTTTCAAAGCTTGAAGCGCAAACCCAACAGTATGCGGCCGAGGTGGCTAGCCTAAAAGCAGAAATGGCTCAACGGGGAGCGAAAGAAAGTTCACGAAGTTCAAAAGATTCAAAAAAAGATAGCTTCGCGACGGCCCAGGATCTTTTTAAACAAAAAGACTGGCAAAGCGCCATTATTGAGTATCAAAAATATCGTGATAAAAATCCAAAAGGGAAACACGTGGCAGAAGCCACTTATAAAATAGGTGTTTGTTTTCAGGAGCTCGGTTTGAAAGATGATGCTAAAACTTTTTACCAAGAAGTGATTGCCAGCTTTCCAAATGCGGATGAATCCAAAAAAGCAAAAGCACGCCTTAAAGGATTGAAGTGATTGAAAACGTCCTGGCCATTGAAACCAGTTGTGATGACACTTCAGTCGCCATCGTTGATAAGAGCGGTTGGGTGCATTCGGTTGTTTCTGCCAGTCAGGATTTAGCGCACGAACCCTACGGGGGGATCGTTCCCGAAATCGCTAGTCGCAATCACAGTCTTGCTTTACTTCCCCTCATTGAAGAAGCTCTTAAAAAATCCAATAAAACTTGGAAGGACATTCACGGAATTGCTGTCACCAACAGGCCGGGTTTGATTGGTGCATTGATTGTAGGGTTAGTGACAGCTAAAACAATTTCGCAAATTCGAGGGCTGCCTTACATTGGAGTTAACCATCTTGAAGGTCACCTGCTAGCACCTTTTTTGCGGGATTCGACTTTTAGTCCTCCTCCTGATTTTGATTATCCCTATTTAGGTTTAGCGATCAGTGGTGGGCACACCAGTTTATACTTGATTCATGGACTTGGTCGCTATGAGGTGATTGGAGCGACCAAAGACGATGCGGCCGGAGAAGCCTTTGATAAATTTGCAAAAATGGTGGGGCTTGGTTTTCCTGGTGGTGTGCGCGTGGATCAGGAATCCAAAAAAGGAAATGAAAAATTTCACGATTTCCCCCGCAGTCTTATTCATGAAGAGAGCTTTGACATGAGCTTTTCGGGATTGAAATCTTCAGCGCAAAGGCTTGTTGATGAGTGGGGAAAAGAAAAAGTGCAGTTGCACTTGTCTGATCTGTGCGCTTCTTATCAGGAAGCTATCGTCGATGTGCTACTGCACAAATTAGATCGGGCCGCAAAACATTATAAAATCAAAAAATTGATCTTAACCGGGGGAGTGAGCGCCAACAGTCGTCTGCGCGACAGAGCCATGGAAATGGCCCAGAAGAAATCTTACCAGTTAGTTATTCCTCCGCTGCGCTACTGCACGGATAATGCGGCGATGATTGGTTATGTCGGAGCTCTCCGAATGAACCGTGGTGAATTTTCAGATATGAATTTAGGTCCGTCACCTCAATTGTGGCCTGATGATTTCAAAGATTTAAGGCAAAAATGATTTCGACTCGTGATCGTTTAAAATTATTTTTCGAAAAACTTCCTTTGGAAGCGAAAAAATCTTTAGGCCAAAACTTTTTGGTCAGTGATCATGTTGTCGAAAAAATATTGGATGCAGCGAAATCCTTTTCCCCTGTGGAGCTTATTGAAATTGGTCCCGGTCCTGGAGCGCTCACGGATCATTTGCTCTCGTGGAATTTGCCTCTTAAGCTTATTGAATTGGATCATCACTTGGCCCAACATTGGCGCGAAATGGGTTGTGAGGTCATCGAGGCCGATGCTTTACAAATTGATTGGTCACCGCTCATGAAAAATGAAAAGTTAGTTTTGGTCAGCAATTTGCCTTACCAAATTTCATCTTCGCTAGTGATTGACCGAAGTCTTGATAAGGATGGGCTGCGGGCCATGGTGTTGATGTTTCAAAAAGAAGTCGCTCAACGAATCATGGCGAAGAAATCGTCAGACGCCTATGGGCTCCTCAGTGTAATTGCGCAAAATTTTTGGGAAATTCAAACGGTCTGCGATGCTGGTCCCCGAGATTTTTCTCCGGCTCCACGAGTCGCCAGTCGGGTCCTCGCTTTTAAGAAAAAAGATTCTCTGATTAAAGATCGAAAAAAGTTTTTAAAGTTTGCTAAGGCTGCTTTTGCTCAACGACGAAAACAGCTTAAATCCAATTTGCTCAGCGATACGGAATGGCAAAACAAGAGCCCAACCTTGCTGCCTCAATGGTTAGAGTCGCGTAAGTTGCCATTGACCGTAAGGGGAGAAGAGTTAAGCCCTGACGACATGAAAGACCTTTACTTTCATTTTCAGCTCGAATAAATCAAGCCATGGAAAAGAAGTCGACCCCAGGAATATTACTTATTCATGAAAATCGCAAAGCTCGCTTTGATTATGAAATCATCGAGACTTTCGAGGCGGGCTTGGCATTGACGGGCAGTGAAGTGAAATCCCTGCGCGATAAAAATGTTCAGTTAAAAGACTCTTATGTCAGCTTTGTCGGGAATGAAGCTTTTCTGCAAAATGCTCACATTGCTCCCTACAAATCCAGCAGTTATAACAATCACGAGCCCGAACGTTTGCGAAAATTGTTGATGAATCGCATCGAGCTGAGTCGCATTTTTGGAGCCTTAAGAGAAAAAGGCTACACCTGCATTCCCTTGAAAATTTATTTCAAAAAAGGACGAGCCAAACTGGAAGTGGCTTTGGTCAAAGGACGAAAAACCCACGATAAACGAGAAAGCATCAAGAAAAAAGAAATTGCTTCTCAATTGCGAGATACGGTCCGCCGAAGCCGGTAAGGTCAGCTCGACATCATTTTTATCCCAGCTTGCTGATGATAAACATGATGATTGTGTTTTTGGCAGAGAACTCTGAGGTTTTCGATCTCATCCGTACCGCCAGCCCATTTGGGTTTGATATGATCGATGTGGAGATTCCACCTGCTTCCGCAAAGTGTTTGAGTTTTATGATCTTTATACTGGCAACTCTGATCTCTTTGCAGAACTTTCTTCTTAACTGCCACGGTGGCAGTGGATCCTTCTTTTTGTTTAATGAATCTATCTGAAAGATATTTGATAAGAGTACCTAAGTCATTTGATTGCGTGGCATTTGAGGCAAGGTCTTTTGCTTTTTGAAGGGATTCCCATTGTTCCTTGGTGAGAGTGAATTCTAGTCTTACGCTTTCATCTTTTTGATGAGTAACTTTGGTTTGTTCTTTAATTTTAATATTTAACGCTTTAGATATATGAACTTGAGTTTCAGCTACTGTCATATCACTGATCTTTGCAATTAAACTTCGTTTTTGTTCTAGGGTAGTTCCACTCTTCTCTCGAAAGGCTTTCTGTAGCAGTGTTGTCTGAGATAAATTAATCTCTCCTGATTCTATTTTAGCTTTAAGCATTGGCTCAATAGCCAGCAGCCTTGCCGCATCAATACGGCGCTGAGCTGACCCTCCAGGATATCCGCATTCCTTAACCAGATAATCATAGAGATTTGGATAATTGAAATCCAAGTAAAGTTTTCTTCGATCTGCCTCCTTGATGTGTTCTATCACTAGAGATAAAAGTCTATTCTCAGCTCGAGCTAAAGATTTAATCTTTTGATCCAACTCTTTATTATTTAATTTTGAAATCATATTCACCTCACAGAACTTATACCATACAATTTAAAAGCCAATTTCAGATAGAAATTAAGAATGAAAGAGGAAAATAAACTAAACTAAAAAACGCAGCTCAGACGCTCACAAAAGACCAACATTGAAATAAAAACATTCAACCAAGAAGAATCGTGAACTCTAAACAAAATCCTAATTACACGAACACAGCGAAACCAAAACACTGGTCAAGAACATTCTCAAAAATTATTATTCAACGCGAAGAAAAATACCCCACCGCCACTGGCAGTAACTCCATAAATCTAAGAAACTTTCCGTGAAGGCTCGGTGGCCTTCTTATCTTCCGTTTTTCCTTTAGGGCGAAGATTAATTACGCGGGAGTGGGGATCGTTTTGGCCTAGACGTTGCCGCTTCAATTCCATCAAATTTTTCCAAGCTGCATAGGCCTCGCGATTATTAGGATCTACGTTGATCTTTTCCAGAAGTTTTAATTCCGTCTCGGTGTTCACTCGAAGAGAACGATAAAGATAGTCATAGGTCATCGAGAGTTCTTTAATGTCATCGTCATTGTGAGCTTCAAAGTGGGGGACATTCCACTGGCCACTGAGCAGGTGGCGCATATGTTCTTCCATTTCAACTAACGTCCGCATCATGTTGTGAGTGATTTTTTTAATGAAAAAATAAGTGATGACAGTCAAAACAACTAAACTAAGGCCCATAAAAGTTTTCAGCCACAGGATTTCGCGCTCAAGATGTCTTACCAATTGCGGTTGAAGATCGAAAGCGAGCTCACGAAAAACGGAATAGTTTTGCTCAAGAAAATACACTGTAGGTAAAAAGAACATCAAACAGGCGGCGCCGATCATAATACAAACTAAAAAGGTATTTTTAGTCTGCGAGATCAAGAAAGGATGATTCCGACGACTTTGTCGGTGATGTTTTTGGCGATTTGGCCATCGTCGAGATTGATAGATCATAGTCACTTGTCGGCTTTAGCCCGCCATCACTTAAATTCTCTTAAGACGTAAGCCTGTCAGTTGAAGACATTCTGTTGTTCTCGCGGATTAAATTCAATAAAATGAGTGTATGAAGAAGTCTAAATCGAATTATTTCGCACTCGAGTTCGTAAAAATTATTTTTCTCTTTTTATTCTTTAGTCTAGTGGCCTTTGGTGTAGAGCAAAAGAATGAAAAGCCTTTGGTGGATGACCAGTATCGCTTGTCGAAAGACCGGGAAGAGCTCTCGAAACATCGCGAGCAAATTCCCGAAGAAAAAAGAAAAGAAAATGACGAAGTGGCTTTTACTTTGGGCTTGATGTCAGAGCTGCGTTTAACTCCCACCGAGGTTCGTGAAAAATTCAATACAGCCATCCGAAAAAAACGGGATCTTTTTAATAAGGATATGAAAAAGTACCGCGAAGATTTCGCCAAATCTGAAAAGCAAGAACGCGATAAATTCGCTAAAGAGATTGAATCCGAACGCAAAGATATACGGGGTAAGAAGCTTTCATCAGATCAAAGAAAAGAATTCAGCGAAAAAATCGAAGCGAAACGAAAAGATTTCTATCTCGCTCAAAGAGAAAAGCGGGAACAGTTTGAATCGGAAATTCGAGCGCAAAGAAAAAATTTTGAAGACTACGCTCGTGAAAAAAACAACGATTTTACTCAAGAACATCGGGCTTACAGCAAACGCTATCAAGATTTCAAAAAAGAAAAAGAAGACGAAAAGAAATCGATCTCTGCCGGAAGTTCTAGAAACGCAATACTCACCAGCTCTGCTTCACAGGGACCTTCCGTAAAAACAGTGGCACCTTCAACTTACGGAATTACAAAAGAGGACTTAGAGAGAGCTTTTCAAGAAGCTCAATCAAAACCCACGACGCCTTTAGAATCCGGAAAGTAAATTATTCGATTCGCGAAAAGAATTCGCGGTAAAGTTCCATGGTGATCGAGAAAAGTTCTTTTTCAACGGCTAAAGAAATTCCTTCGAACTGAAGACCAATGTTAAGACCGGTTTCTGGGGGTGTGCTTGGTCGCACATGTCTTACGACACCCGGTAGTTGTAAAGGATCGCGGTGGCTAATTTTTAAATGAAGTTGAATTTTATCTCCGGGTTTCCAGGACGTCTGATTTTGTTTAAAAATAACACAACATCCGCCCGTGCTCAGATCCGCAGGCACGGCTTTAATCATCTCTTTGGTGTCTTGGTGAATAACCTCGGCATTGGAACGAGTGCTAGAAGGGATACGTATGCGGTAACTTTGTCGTCGTTGCAGTTGAAAGAGATCGCTACTGAGATCCAATGTGTAGCTTTTAATTCTAAAATCTAGGGTGGACTTAAAGAAATACTTTTCTCCACCCAGATTAAACTGACAAATCACAGATAGAGGAACAGTGGGATCAAAATGATTTTCGGTTTTAACGAACAGACAAACCATTCTATTATCGGGGCTGACTCGTTCACAAGACAGTTTAAAGACTTCATCGCCAGGTCCCTTGCAAAAAAGTTCAGTTCTGGATTTTATAAGATCCGAAAAGATTTTTTCCTTTTCTTTGGCTGAGCTGACTTTGTTAAAAATTTCTTGGTTAGCTTGGTTCATTCTTGTTTAGTGTAAATGAAACCAAACAAGAATGTCCATTATTGATTGATGGTCACTGGATCAAAGAGGACTGATATTGACGCTCCTTGCGGAGGGATTGCGCTTCCGCGGAACTCGATAAAATAAAATCCACCCTCATTTAAATAAGTCCAGCCATTGGTTGTACTTTCGGGAATGGTTGTTCCATTCACCTGTACAAAGAGCGTCGATGGAATAGGTTCGCGATTCAACTGAAAGCGCGTCGAAAGCGTTAAGATCTGATTTGAAATTTGTGACAGCTGAGTAGAAAAGTTGGAGCTACAAATGCTAGCTACAACGCCTTCGGAAGCATTCGAGATTGCAACGTATCGGTCACCTTCAGTGGCTTGAGGGTGTAAACCGTAAGAGCAATTGTTAATATCAACCATCACAATACTGGAAACATTGTATTTGCGATTTCCGGTAACGCTGCCGGTGTAGTTATCCATAAATAATTTGAAGGAATCTACGTAGTCTTGAGTGGTGTTATAACTGGCACCATTGGCCTTTGTTGATTGATCTTCTTCATCAGTGACCATAATCACAGCGAAGAAAGCATCGTTGCGTCGGAACTGAGCAAGACTTGTGTGAGTCTCACCACTGTATCCAATTGAGCCATCAGCATTTCTTCGAAGGACAGCACGTAAACTTTGGAAACCAGCTTCGTGGGCGCCATCACCTCGGGTTCCCGTTTTGATATTCGTCGCAAAGGTGCTCAGGAGGCTTGCTGGAGACATCAAACTTGTAATCAGGTAAGTCCCGCTTCGTGCACCGGGGATGCCTGAAGCTGAGCCATAGATATCGCCATCGCGGAAGTGAGTTAACTGACCATATTTAGCCAATGTGTTTGCACAGTCGGCACTGGAAACATAGGTGGTGTTTGGACTTTGACTCGGATTGGGATTAGCCACGCAACTTCCACCGTTATAGTTAACTTCTCTAACCCAGGCATCTGTCGACGCCACGGCCATATGGAAATCGAAATTCTTTGCTCTAAAATCATTAATAAATGAAGAAAAATTATTCGCTAAGTTAGTTTGGTGATTGGCCATTGTGCCTGAGCCATCCACCAACCACAGAATATCAACTTTGTTATTCAGGGTGGATGATGACTGTTCGAAGGTTTGCCCTGAAGAGAGTAGCGAGAAAGAATCGTTGCTCTTGTTACATCCAAGACCAAAGACCAGGGCGTTGGATACAGCTAAAACTTTTAAACTGAATTTTATATTTTTCATATGCTTTTATTTTAGTGTTCTCTTCAAGTGCGCACAAGTTAGCGCGTAAACTTTTGATTTGTATTAACATTACTGGAAGGCTCTCATTATGAGACAGACTAAGTGCGCGGAATCTTTGAAGGCGTTTTTATTAACATCGACTAAACTTTATTTTTCTTACAAGAAGTTCGACACTAATTACAAAGTTCTTAACTTGAGATGACTTCGGAAGTCGAAGTCATCTTGGCTTTCCTATTAAAACAATCCTGTGAGTGGACTTGTGCTATTTCCCACTTTAGAACCCGCGCCATAGGCTTGAGCGATCGCTGCTAAGAGATTCGCATGGTCGGCACGACCGAAATTGTATGAGATTCCCGAGCGATGTCCACCACCACGGCCTGCAAGGATCAATGGAATTTTGTTCCAGTTTGCAACAATTTGACCGTCCATATTGTAAGTCAAATGCTCACCATCACTCATGCCGCTGCCAAAGAGAACAAGGGTATTTTCAATCAGTGGTCCGAAGGCATCAGAAGTATTTTGAAGTTTTCCAAGCAAGTAAGCGAGTTGCCCAGTTTGCCACAAATTGACCTGACGAAATGCAACTGCAAGATAGTCTTTACTATGATAGTGGCTGACTCCATGATGATCAAGGTCAGGCAGAGAAGGATCTAAGCTTCGAAGTGGAATGTAGGTATTTTCGTTTCCCAACATCAAAGAACAAGCTCGAGTCAAATCACATTGGAAGGCAATGACTAACATATCCATCATATTTTTAGCTCGCACGCCTAGGCTGCCAACAGTGGGGCTGGTGTCTGACAAATAAGCAGAGCCTGAAGGAGCCGTCGAACAACTACCTCCACCAGTTGGTGGTGGAGTGTCTGAAGCTACATTTCTTCGTAGAGTTTCGACGGATGTTAAAAATTCGTCCATTTTTGCTTTATCGCGAGCCCCCAATTTTTTCATTAATCGATCAATATCTGTTTTAACTAAATCTAAAATGTTTGATTGACGATTACCTGAAGTTGAACCACCACCCGGTTGAGATGTCACTCCTCCGAACAGATATTTAAAAACTTGAGCGGCTGTATCCATTCGATTCGGCATTTCTGTTTGCGAAGAGAAAGAAACCTGTGTCGCAATGTGATCACTGCCAAAAAAGGCATCGTTGTAGGCTCCGTTAGCTAACTCGATACCCATAACTAAAGGTTTTACCGGTGTCGGTTTTAAGTTACCAATCATTTGATCTAAACTTGCTCCGGGATTTAATAACTTAGGACCAATGGATGTGCGCGCGCGCCAGTCTAAAGGTTGCCCCGTTAAAAAGGATGTCGCTGCATACCAGTGCGACTGTCCACTCTCCATTTGATAAGCTTTTTCGTAGGCGCCGTTTGTTAAATTGTGCAAAGGAGAAACGTAACTTTTAAACGGAGCCAAAGGTTGCATGGCCGCGGATAAAGTGTAGTTCGCACCTGAACCTGAACATTCCCAATTGTTATGCGTCGGTGAAATCATGACTCCATTGGGAAACATCATTCCTACAAATCTTTGCGGAGCGCCTCCAACAGCAGCGGAGGCACGAATTGGCAACATGGCTTCGAGGAATGGAAGAGCTATGCAGGCTCCTGTTCCGCGTAAAAACGTTCTTCGATTTAAAGGTTGGAAACCCATGATTTCTCCCTATTCATTCATACTGTTATATCGAAATTGCGGACTCATCACTAAAGACATCACTAAATCCGTAAAAGTTTTGTCAGGTTGTACCGCAATATTACCAATTTGCTGTTGCATGCATTTGTCATCATTTGTGGTTGCACGTCCAATCGCATAACCCATCACGTATTGTGAAAAACAGCGTTTGTAGTTTTGCTGGCGAATGATCATTTCCAACAATTCTGAAGAATTACTGAAAGGCATATCGTTCAATGTACCTTCGGTAGCAATAGTTCTTCCAGTTGCATAAGTTGTACGATCTTTTCCCAAATGATTGAAACGTTCTAAACCTAAGCCGATAGGATCCATTTCTCTATGGCAGCCTGCGCACATGGGAGAGGCTCGGTGAATTTCCATACGTTCACGAATAGTCATGTTGGGGTCCTGAGTTTCTGCCAGTTCGGTCACCGTAATACCGCCTTCAAAGGGCGGAGGTGGTGTGCAAGTAATCGCTTGCAGAATTTTAAGTCCACGGCTGATGGGGTTACTTTCACTGGTTTTAGCTAACATAGTTAGAAAAGCACCTTGAGTCAGTAACCCACGACGAAGTGTGCCCTTTAAACTGACCATGCGAAATTCATTTCCAATAACACCGGGAATACCATAATGTTCAGCCAAACGCTGATTAATAAATGTGTACTCTCCTGCTACTAAATCCTGAACACTTTTCCCCTGTAACAAGACATAAGAAAAAAACATTTTTGCTTCGGTAATCATATCTTGGCGAAGTTCGTCAGTTAAACCCTCGCGACTGATGCTCGTTGAAGATAAAATTTTATAGATCCCTAACCACTGGCCAAGGAAGACGTCAACAAAGCGTTTCGCTCTTGGGTCTTTTAACATGCGATCAATTTCTGTACGTAAAACAGCTTCGTCAAAAATTTGATTACTCTCAGCAACATTCAGCAGTTTATCGTCGGGCACGGAATTCCACAAAAAATAGGACAGGCGTGTAGCCACTTCATAATTTGACAGCGAAGCAATGCCATTGATGGTAGTACCTTCAAATGAAGTGATGAATAAAAAATTGGGCGAAAGTAAAACTCTTTCGTAAACGGCAATAAGACCTTGATCAAAGCCTGCAGTTTTTTGCGCATTATAAAAAGAATAAAATTCAGCTAACTCTGCCGAGGAAAGTTTTTTGCGAAAAGCTCTGTTTGCAAAAGTTTGAATCAAAGCTCGCGCGCAATTATCATCTTTCGTTGCTGTCGAACAGGCAAAGACGGGACTTTTTGCAGTCAAAGCCGCATTAAGAGCCTTTTCAACAGCGGGCATAAGTAAGGTCATATATTCAGTCGTTGTTTTTAAAAAATCTCCGTTATTAGTAAAACCACCAGCGCTGGCTGCATCGGGAGGAAGATCAGCAGCAACAGTGGTGCTAATTCCTAAAAGATCGTTCACTGAATTTGTGAGCTCAACATTGTTTAATTTCCGAATGGTTGTATGCCCAATCTTAGGTGCAGGACAAGCTTTACTTGGATTCAAAGATGACCCATTGAAGGCCGAATCCATCGCGCTTAACATTTGCATTGAATTAAAACCCGAACAGTTACTGTAAGTAACTGTGAGCAAAGAGATGCCACAAAGAACGAACAGACGACGTAATTTTCCCATGAGTTCCCCTCACTCATTATCTTAATTCCATGCACTTGTATTTACAAGATAGCGAGACAACAGACTTCTTATCGTGAATTTAGTGATTTTAAAGAAAAAAAATGTATCGATTCAAGAGAGAACTGGTCCAGGGTCGTGACCAGTGGGTTAAATTCTATCTCATTCTGAGATGAAAATTTCAAAGATATTAAATCAAAACAATGGGCCTAGCACGACGAATTTTCGGCTTGCTGTATAATCTTTAGACAGGAAATCTCCTTGGCCGTAAGGAGATTTCACTTTGAATATGGCATAAGCATCGCAGCTTAAGAAATATGCTATTAGGAGTACTCTATTTATGAAAACTCTATTTTTGCCCATTTTACTTTTAGCTTCACAGTCTGTTTTTGCAGGACTTTTTACAAAAACCAGTCCCTGCCAACAGATTTACTTTCAAAATTATGAAAGAACTCTCTCTGAGAGAAGAGCCTTATTGGATCATTATCGTCAGTTAACCGGTAAGGATTTTAACGAAAATAAATTAGAAAAAACCAATGCAGGAATCCTTACTGGCGCCTTACTTTGTCCGATTGCTGCTGGCTTTGCCATCGCTACTGGCGGCGCTGGTGCCGTGGCCCCTGTCTTGTTTTGCGGAGAGGCCCTGGCTCTGGGAGCCGCACGGGACGGCATGGTGAACGATCCTTATCAACAGCCAGCTCCAAAACTTTCATCTGAAAAGCAAAAACAAGTCGAAGAAATCAAACAAAAATTAGATTTGAATTTAGCGGAACATATATCCAACGCTTCCAGCGAACGCCTTCTCTTTGGAAATTCTTATCCAGTATTTCTAGCCATCATTGAAAATTCCAAAAAAATCACAGGTCAAGAACTTGAGCCTCGTCGTTTAGGACAAGCCGTTTCGCAAATGCGCAAATCCACCAGTGATGAACTTTGTCCTAATCAAAGACCACTGAATTTCTCCGAACTGACCGCTGAACTTTTGAAAAGATATAACAATCAATAAGGGTGGCTAGTTAGCCACCGCCCATTAAAACCATGATGTTATTTACCTTCGCACTTTGGCCTAAAAGCGAAATATTAATTATTAACGGATATACCGGTATCGTTGCGCTTGTGTAAAGAAGGTTTCCGTTTGCATAATATTTTACTCGATGGCTTTCGATCGCAATTCTAAACACCGTGCTCGTAGAAAATGAAAATTCAGAGCGATAAGCGCCTTTTTCACGTACTTCAACTTGTCCCGAACCATTAACAGAGAATGCATATAAGTTTGAATTCGGCTTTGTAATTGTTTGCCCAGTATTCAAGCCGACAACAAGTTGTTTAGTTGCATCTGTGAGTGTGAATTCAACATAAGATCCGTTAGCGAGGAGCCGCTGTTGTGTTATTGCTCCTGAATCGGCACAGCCCGCACAACCCGACGTTTTTTGAATTGAATTTCCCACTACACTTGCTTTTTTTATGCTTGAGAACGCGGCCATCTCGGCTGATGCCGTTGGAGCAGGTACAGGAGTCGGTGTCGGAGTCGGTGTTGGAGATGTCACGGTGGAGGTTTGGGCTAATACCATGGCATTACTGACCACGGAAGAATTTCCCAATAAACTGACCTGACCGGCTTAACCCGGTCCAAGTTCTGTGATAAGATTTGGATCAAGAAAGGATAATTACTTAATTCACTAATGAACTATTTTTAGTCCTGTATCAAAACAAGATGTTGTTTATATCGACGTCTCAGAATGAAATTTTTAAGTGCGAAAATTGCCTAATCTGTCGATGAAGTCGATTAAAATTGAAGTGGCTTTTAATTCGGCTTGAAGAAATCACAATAATATTTCTTCGCCATTTAATTTTGAGAATTGCAAATCGTTGAGATTCGAAAAGCTTTCGCTTCTCACTTGACCATTGTCTATATAATAAACAGAAAAAAGTTTATCGGGCTCGAAGGTTTTTTGGGGCCTTGGGAGAAAAGAGGGGTGGAGTAGTGACGGCATCAGTTAACAGAGCGCCAATATCTTTTCCATCATTGGCGGCATTTTTACCCGGAGAACCTGGCGCTAACTGATAGCCTTGATAAGTTGTGGGAGCACTACCTCCAACAAATGTAGGTGAACCAAGGACAGAGTTTGTTCCGGTTGGATTAGAGCTACTTTGAGAGTCCTTAAGGTTATAGCGCATGATGCAGTCAGAACCACAGCCTGGTTGATCGCCTCCGGCATTAAAGTCACTATTTACAAGAAGGTTATTTTCAATGATCCATCCTGAATTTGGACTGTTCCCGGCTTTACTTCCATAGGCTGCAATTGTGTTACGAAAGCTGTTATGAGCTAATCGCATTCCTCGAACGGCACCCAATTGAAGGTTTTGAACATTGTCTCCCGGCGGTCCGAACACATTGTTCGTAATAGTTTCTGACGAGCCACCATCGTAAAAACCAACATGGATGGTATTACCAACGAAATAGTTCCCATCTATAACAGTCGAACTTTGTCCATAACCTTGAATTGCGTCCACGTGAGCGGTACAACTACCTTGTCGAATTCCTGTAAAAGTATTTCCAGGTCCAACTTTCACTCCATGAGCACCAATTTGAATCCCGTCAGAACATCCACCAGGGCCGAAAGTGTTATTTGATACGACAACACCTGACACAGCTATTGGTACTGTCTGCGGATCTCCTCCTCTGGAAATTTGCAAACGCCCTTCCCAGCCACCAACGGCGTTAAATGCGCCAAATTTATTATTGTCGATCAAAATATTGTTGTTGTTAAGGTTAGCGGTCAAAATCACCAGCTGACTTGTGCCGAAATCACTGTTTTGAATGGTAATATTTTTTGTGGCTGCTTTCGAAATGAACCCGCCACCACTAAATCTAATTCCATCAAAGGTAACACCATTTGCGCCATTTTGAATTTGTAGTCCCATGGTGGCGCCTAAAGCGGTCACCGAATGAACAATCACGCGAGGATTTTTAGTAAACGTCCCAAGTGAGACAGTTCCATAACTTCCAGAATTTAAACAAATTGTAGTTCCTGCTGGCGCAGCAGCAACTGAAGAGGCGACATTAGCACCGGGACTCAGTGTTTGGTCACAAGCTGCATAAGCTAACTCTGAGGTCATGAAAAAGGAAAGGACTAAAAAGTAACTATTCGTTTTATTCAATCTAAACCTCAGTGAAGTTAACTTCTAAGTTAAGTTTAACAGCAATTTAAATATAAAAGAATTTCATCTTTTCGGATTGCTTCAAGATATATCTAGAATTGATCGGGATGTCCCAATCTGGGATAAAATGAAAACATAAAATTGTTTATTCCATAAGAATTTCTATATTTAAGTTACGATTTGGTGATTAGAGAAGAGCGTCGCCTGGTAGCGACGCCCTGAAAAGTTTATGGTGCCTCAATTCGGAGTAAAGACGATATCACGGAAGTAGTTGGAATTATTCCATGAGCCTGTCATAATCTTGATGCAAAGCCCTACTTTCTCGAAATTCATGATGGACCTAAGGTAATTAAAACCAAAGCTTGTTTTTCAAAGAAAGACAACTCGTTCATCGACGAAAATCTCTTTCTCCTAATGATTAATGATGTCCAATAACCCTGGTTTTTAACCTAAGTCTAAATTCCAATCGCATAACAAAAGAATCCAGAGAAAAAACCTTTGGATTTGGCGCGGGCTTGCTCCGCAAGCACGTGCCAAACCGCATGTCCGAAGGATTTTGAGGGGTTTATTCTGGTGCACCAGAGTGCGTGTAACACTGTATTTTGTCCTCCAGAGCAAATCCAAGTGATTACGTATATTAAGCATATTTCCTTGCTTAAAATTAAGAGTTTCCTCCAGAAGAAATACCTCGATGAGAGGCTCACAATTAACCAAATTGCCGTTCTTACAATGTCCTCCAGATCAACGGTCATAAGGCATTTGCGGAAAGCTGAAATCCCAATCCGTAATGAAGAGCATCGCTTAGGACGACTAGCCTACGGTGAAAGAAAAGTGAACGGTCATATCGTCACTCATCAAAAGGAAATGGAACTGATGAGTAAAATCAAAGGCCTTAAAAATCAGGGGCTAAGTAACCAAAACATTGCGGATCTGCTTCAAGGTTTAAATTTACCGACAAAGCGAGGAGGCCAGTGGTCAAGAAGAGCAATCCATTCAATTCTAAAAAGTATGGAATAAATTTTTTTAGTAAACGCATAGTTTAAAGCTCAATTTCAAAAAGACACTCAACAAATAATTTAGGAGTGTTTTCATGCAAAAACGTAAAGTTTGCCTTTATTGCCGTGTTTCGACTGACCTTCAACAGGGAGGCCTTGAATCCCAAATACGTGCTCTTAAAGATTGGTGTGTTCGTAATCAAATTGAAGAGTATGAGCTTTTCACGGACGAGGGTATCTCTGGAGCAAAAGAAAGTCGACCAGCTCTGAACAGATTAATGACTATGGTTGAAAATAGGGAAGTGGAGCAAGTGATTGTGTTTTCTTTTTCCCGTTTTGCAAGATCGACAAGTCATTTACTTAAAGGCTTAAAAACTTTTAAGGAATGTGATACTCGTTTTATAAGTATTACGGAATCCATTGATACAAATTCTCCTTTGGGCGTTGCACTTTACACCATTTTGGGCGCCTTAGCTCAACTAGAACGTGAAATGATAGTCGAGCGTGTTCGTGCAGGAATGAAAAATGCTAAGGCAAAAGGCGTACGAATCGGAAGAGTCCGGAAACGAAATTCAATGCTTATTGAAAATCTCCTCGAGGCCGGTCTCT
Source organism: Pseudobdellovibrionaceae bacterium (assembly GCA_021731025.1). Classification (GTDB taxonomy): domain Bacteria; phylum Bdellovibrionota; class Bdellovibrionia; order Bdellovibrionales; family Bdellovibrionaceae; genus UBA5009. Next base: position 80,850 of record JAKFYD010000056.1, read on the forward strand.
CTTTCAGGGAGATTGCGAAAATTTCTAAATGTAGTCATGGGAGCGTAAGCGCCCAGAAAAAAGAATGGCTGAAAAAGAAATCGGATGCTGAAAGCGAAAAGCTTAAGAAAATAACAAATGAAATGAAGGAAAGTGGAATTGAAAAAACGGTTGAGCAAATGAAGACCATGAATTTATCAACGGAAACGGTGGCAAGGGTTCAAGAAAAGCTTGAATCGGAAGCTCGTGAAAATGTCAGACAAATTCAGGGAGGCATTGTTTACGAAACTTATGATTGATTTATTTTCGTTTTTACGCGGCTCCAGAAATGGAGCCGCATTTTTTTGGTTTTCACTGAACAAAAAGCTCATGTATTTGACCAAGCAACCAAAAAATATTTTCCTTGCTTCCCTGGGGTGGAGATTTTGGACCTTGAAATTTATGGAGCTTGATTTTTAAATTATTTGCTGCTTCTCACAAGTTTACTTTTGAGAAGCAGCTCAGCTTCAGGATGAAGGGTTTTTGGAAAGAAAAATTTTCTCTAGAAATCATTAGCGTAAGGCACCTGTCTTCGTTGACTGACGTGCAGGTTTTGGTTTCAAATTTTCTTCAAGCTCTTCTTTAGTATCGGCGTAGCCAAGC
>JAKFYD010000024.1 GCA_021731025.1 Pseudobdellovibrionaceae bacterium
TACATTCGTAATATTGGTTTTCTTCATCTGGGTTCCTTTCTCCGTTTTTGGAGAGAATTTTGTCGTTCCAGGATCTTATCCTGGGGAACCCGACTTTCAAACCCTAACGACTAGGTGGGACAAGCCCTTTTATTACATTTATGGGTATCACCATTTCAATCGTAAGTTTTCTTTTCTCGGCATTTGTGTTCATCAGTTATCTTCTTTTTGGAAATCCATATACGGGTTGGACAAGTCTAGCCATTATAAGTTCTTTTATTGGCGGAATTATTCTCATTTCATTAGGGATAATTTCTGAGTACCTTTGGCGCATTTTAGAACAAGTTCGTCCTCGTCCTGCCTATGTTATCGAGGAAGTCATACATCATTCAAGTCAGCATGAAAAAACGTAAAATTGTTGGAATAGTCCAATCTAATTTTGTACCCTGGCAGGGGTATTTCGACTTCATTAAAAGTTGCGATGAATTTATTCTATTCGATGATGTTCAATATACCGAGCGGGATTGGCGAAATCGCAATAGATTGCGAACTGATCAGGGGTTTAAGTGGATTAATGTTCCGGTTATTTTTTCTCGCTCCACTCCAACAATTATTGATGAAACACTGATAAATCATTCAGTTGAATGGATAAAACCCATCGAGGATCTAATTAAACACTGCTACAAACGCAGCCCCAATTTTGACCTGTATTACTCTGCATTCATCCAAATCTTAAAAAAGAAACATCGGACAATTTCAAATCTCAATGAAGAACTCATTCGGTGGGTGTGCAGAGAAATGGAAATTTACACGCCTATTACGCAAGCACGAACATACTGTGGTACAGGCGCAAAAACAGACCGTTTGTTAGATCTTTTGAAAAAATCAAAGGCAACAATTTATATTTCTGGGCCAGCAGCACGAGATTATATCCAAATCGAAAAGTTTAAAACCGAAGACATCGAATTACGTTACAAGTCCTATTCCTACCCACCCTATTCACAACTTCAGGGTGAGTTCATTCCCGGCCTATCTATTCTGGATCTTTTATTTAATGAAGGTTCTCGCGCAAAATGTTTTATAGAGTCTCAAGTGCCTGATGAAATTATTCAATTTATTTGAGCTCAAGGTCTACAAAGAATGTATAAGGCTGAGGGTCTCCATTTAAAGCATGAGATGCGGGTTCATCCGTTATAAACTTCAGCTCTTTTAAATTTTCGCCGGGCTCTAATTTTAAAATTGTTTTCTGAAAGTCCTGGGTTTTAAGCTTCAGTGTTCTAACCCAAGCACCGTCCATAAAAATTGCAATTTTCCGGGGGCGTACGGTGTGCAAAGTCACTTCAAGCTGCGAATAATTCTGGGGTCGAATTCGAACAAATGCCTGAGACTTTTGACTCCATGATCTTGACCGTTCAGGAGAGGCCCAGCCCGATTGAAATTGTATATTGGGTTCAATCAGGTTAGTTGAACTTTCGAATAAATTTGAAGATAGGGACTGCTGAATAAACTGGCTTACAACGGCCGAAACAGTGATGTCATCAGGGGGAGCGACGTGAATATCGTCATAGTAATTCCAGTTCAATCTATCCGGATTTAAATTGAAGTCTAAGACTGGTATTTTTAGGTCTTTTGCAATCATCGACAATGAAATAGGATCATTTTTTGTTTCTTGCTCAAGTGCCCACTGACCAACTGGCATTCGCAGAAGAATAACTTTAGTTCCATGACCCTTAAAAACATCAATCGCTTTTTCAAATTGATAAGTGATGAAATCTAATTCTTTCTTTTCGATTTTTTTAGAATACATCATCGAGTACCACTTCTTTTGTTCATCGACAGCTTCATTTTTGTTTAGACGGTAAACGATATGGGCTTGGCCCTTTTCAGAAATCGATCTTTTATCAATCCAATCGACTTCATTAGCTTTATTTGCAGTCCAATTTTTGGGTGAAAAACTGACTAGGTTTTCTGATAACCATGAAAATATAGCCGAGTTGAATGTTGTTTCAAATGAAGTCGGAACAATAGGAAAAAAAGTTGCAGTACTCCAAATGACCGACAAATGCGAGTAGCCAACAACAAGTACATCGGGGAAGAAATTATACTCTATAAAACGATCCAGAATCGGGCGAACAGCTGCCCCTGGATATGCCAAATTATAAACTTGATAGTCATTGCCCAAATATTCTTGCATTTTCTCGGGACTGAGTGACCATTCAATTCTTGAGTCGCCAGTAACGACTAGAACTTTCTTACCAAGATCCTGATCCCTTTTCGCCCGGTTAACTAGACTCAAATATTGTTCAGGTGTCTTTCCAAACCAAACTTTTGGTTTCGTCCCAACAGCGCGCAGGGCGAGTTCAGTTAATGATAAAAATATCAATAAAAGTATTACGACTTTGAAAGCTAAAAATTTAGAACTGAAAGTAGATAAATTCACGACCATCACCATGAAAAAAGTAAGTTATCAGTAAAGCTAAAAAAGCAGTTAATATAATTAGTCTCGGTCTGGCTTCAATTCGCTCAATGAAGTTAATGCGAACTGCAAAAAACTGGAAAATTGGCCCCAATATCAGCGCGCTTAAAAAATAAAAATAATTTATCGAATTCTCTGTAAAGAAAGATGCTTTACAAAACTGACTTATCAAAACAGACAACATTGTAAAGTTTTCGGCTCGGAATGGAAGCCAGGAAATTGATATCAAAAAGAAAAAAACAAGACATTTTATGAAATTTATCCCTTCCGACGATACATTGACTTCATCTTTTTTAGAGCCACCAATGAAATAAAAGATATTAAGATAAATTCCGTGAATAAAACCCCATATAAGAAATGTCCAATTTGCTCCATGCCAAAGGCCACCCAAAAGCATAGTGATTAAAGAGTTAATATACTTTTTCGTAACTGGGCCACGGCTTCCTCCTAACGGGATATAAAGATAATCTCTGAGCCACGATGATAAGGAAATATGCCATCGCTTCCAAAAATCTGACGGGTTTTGCGCAGCATATGGGAAATTAAAATTTTCATGAAATTCGTATCCAAAAAGGCGCGCGGTACCAATCGCAATGTCACTATAAGCACTGAAATCAAAATAGATCTGCATGCCAAATGTTATACCTGCGAGGAGCACGTCAAAGGATGACAACAACGAAGATCGCAAAAATAATGAGTCACTTATCTGAGCAAAATAAGACGATATAACAAGCTTTTTCATAAGGCCTATGGAAATTCTATAAAACCCGAAATTTAAGTTCTTCCAATCGAAGGTTTGGAAGGTTCTTAGTTGAGGAAGAAAACTGGCTCCTCTGACTATAGGCCCCGCAACAAGATGAGGGAAAAAAGTGATATAAGTAAAGAAATCGAGCCGACTCGGGACCTGTGTTATTTGCCTGCGATAACAGTCAATAGTGAAGCTCATGGCTTGAAAAGTATAGAAGGAAAGGCCTATCGGTAACGGCACATCTATCGGCGACCAGTAAATTCCTCGGCCTAATAAGAAAGACCTAATTTCCCCTGTCGCAAAGTTAAAATATTTGAAGAAAAATAAAATTAAAAGATTGATCGCCAAACTTAGTATCAAGTAAAACTTCGGGCTTTTGTTAGCTAATATTTTCCGTCCCGCAAATAGATCGATCGCTGTACTTGCAAAAATTAAAAAAACAAATCTGACATCCCATACACTATAAAAAACAAGCGAGCATACCAGAATAAACATTTTTTTTATCGCTAGATTTCGTATCCAATAATAAATTGGCAATACAATTAGCAGAAACAAAAAAAACAAATAGGAATCGAAATGCATAAGTGAATTTTTCTATTAGGCCAACCCCTGTGTCATCTGTTAATTATGGATTAAACGAGCTTATATAACTCATCGCAATGTTAAGGTAAATGGCACTATTATTGACTCTTGTAACTTGTCCAATGCCTTAAACTGCTCTAGGATACAAAACTCATGAGAGTAAGCACACTTTGGGACATGTTCTGTCCTTACCATAAATTCTTATTGTTTAACTTGGTTACCAGAAACCTTAAGCTCAAGTACCGCAAATCCATTTTAGGTATGTTTTGGACAATGCTTGCCCCAGGATTGAGCGCTGTTATTTATTTTTTAATTTTTAAGTTCGTCATGAAGGTCGGTATACCTAACTATTTGCTTTTTTTGTTAATAGGACTCTTACCCTGGACATTTTTTGTAACCAGTTTAAACAACGGACTTGAATCCTTGGTCATGAACCAAAGTTTACTCAATAAAATTCCTCTACCCATACATTCATTACCTTTAGCAGAAACAGCCACGGGCCTAATTAATTTTGCTTTGTCATTACCAGTTCTGCTGATTGTGGCCTTGGTAACAAATGCAACTCTGTCGTTTACGGCCGTTCTGTTTCCCTTCTTTATGCTCCTGCTTTTCTTCCAATCCTATGCCTATGCCATTCTTTTAGGCATCTATTTTGTTTACCTCAGAGACTTAAGGCATGTCCTAGTAATTATTATCCAAGTTTGGTTTTATATAACTCCGATTATTTATGAAGAAAAGATGATCCCTGCGGAGCTCGCTTTCTTCAAGTTCCTTAATCCCGTATTCTTTATTTTTTCAGGGATCCATGATGTTATTGTTTTTAATCGCTGGCCACCCGTGGAAACTTTAGCCGTTTCAACTGGATGGACCTTTTTTGTATTTTTGCTTTCGTTCTTTGTACTTCGCAAAAATCAACGAACCGTGGTTGAATATCTATGACTTCATCCAAAAAATTACTTATCGAGCTGGATCGTGTCTCAAAAAAGTTTACCTATTGGGAAAACAGTCGCTCGAGCATTAAAACAATACTTGCTGACTTTTCTAAATTCAATTTTTCCAAAGGAAAATCCCATGTCCTTACCGTACTTGATGATGTTAGTTTAAAAATTCATGAAGGCGAATTTGTAGGCATTATGGGACGGAATGGGGTCGGCAAAAGTACCCTTTTAAAAATTATATCCGCTGTTTATTCACCAACAAATGGCGAAGTTCGCATTCATGGAAAGATTGCTCCTTTGCTAGAACTTGGAGCAGGTTTTGCGCCAGAATTATCCGGTCATGAAAATATTTTTTTAAATGCAGCCATTCTTGGATATAACCGTGCTGAAACTTTAAAAAAGGTCGACGAAATTATTGAGTTCAGTGAACTGGGCGATAAGATTTTTATGCCCGTAAAGAACTTTTCGTCAGGTATGTTGGTAAGGTTAGGTTTTGCCATTGCAACTAATATGGACGCGCCTATTTTGCTTTTTGATGAAATTTTAGCTGTGGGTGATCTTGGCTTCCAAATCAAATGTCTCAATAGAATTAACGACCTTTATAAAAGCGGCCGAACAATTGTCCTAGTCACTCACAACCCGACCCAAATTGAAGAGTATTGTAACCGCTGCGTTGTTTTTGATAATAAAAAGATTGTCTTCGATGGCGACCCAAAATTTGGGGTTAAGGTTTATCAAGAAGGTTTTCCTGAAGCTCAGACCTGAGCTTATTTTACACAGTCATAATAAAGAATGTACGAATTCTCGATATCACTTGTCCAAGTTGCACCTAAAACAAAGTCCTTATAATGAAATGAATTCGTTCTTTTAGTCAGTGGTAATTCACAAATTCCCAGACGTGAACTGATTTGAAAGCCTTCGCCTTGGATGAGTCTTTCTAGCTCATTAGCCGTGTATTCATGTTTGTGATCCGGGTGGATAAAGCTATCGCTACCTTCGCTTTTAACATGCAAAATTGTCATTGCACGGTTTGGCGTATCAAGGATTAAACGACCACCCTTTGCCAACACACGGAAAACTTCTTTAAGGGTCTGCTTCGCTTCTGCCTGAGTGATATGTTCAATGACCTGGCCCATCCAAATGAGATCAAAGCTATTATCTGAGAAAAATGATAGATCAGTCATATTAGAATATCTGACTTCGACCTTCCCTTTACCTCGTTGCCATTCTTTTTTGAATTCTTTGTGGCGTTCATCTATGGGCAAATCTAACATGCACATATAGTCAAATTCATAGGGATAACCCATATCGTAAAGTGGACTATTTGCACCACCAATATCGAGAATTCTTTTTGCTGGTGGTAGTAAGACTTTGACTGCTTTTAAACGCGCTGAATGAATATAATAGAGATGATTCTCTCGGGCTCTTTCTTCGGAATAATAAAGGCCCAAAGAACCACTCATCTCCTGAGCTATAAAGTCAAAAAATGGGTTATTGCTGCTTTTGAGACGATTCCAATAGTCAGCAGCTTCAGCCGAAGACAGCTTTCTGCGAAAAATTAAATTCATTAAAAGTTTTAAAGTGGCCGGATTGAAAAGTGTCAGACCGAAAATCTTCTTAATCTTTTGCATTAAGCTTACTCACTCCATTAAGCATTTATCCAAAAAGATTAGCGGATAAATCACCAAAAAAGAATATGACCTTACCTTTTTCTTTGATTTAATCAATCCTTAGTTTTAAAACCAGTGCATGAAGGCAGTTATATTGGCTGGTGGCTTAGGTACGCGTCTGAGCGAAGAAACCTCTTTGCGACCAAAACCTATGGTTGAAATTGGTGGTAAGCCCATTTTGTGGCACATCATGAAGATCTTCTCCAGCTATGGAATTAATGATTTTATCATCTGCTGTGGGTATAAGGGCTACATAATTAAGGAATACTTTTCGAATTACTCGCTTCATAATTCAGATATCACAATCGATCTTGCCGAAAATAAAATCCTTTTCCATCAGAAACAAGTTGAACCATGGAAAGTCACCTTAGTAGATACTGGCGAAAACACGCAAACTGGCGGTCGATTGAAGAGAGTTGCGAACTACATCGGTAACGAAGACTTTTGTTTTACTTATGGAGATGGAGTTGCCGATGTTAATATCAAGCAACTGATCGAGTTTCACAAAAAAGAGGGTACATTAGCCACAGTAACAGCCACCCAATCCCCAGGGCGCTTTGGCGCTTTAAATCTTGATGGAAATCGCGTAAGTAGCTTCAATGAGAAACCTTTGGGCGATGGCGGATGGATTAATGGCGGTTTTTTCGTTTTGTCACCGCTTGTTCTCAAATATATTGATGGAGACGCTACACTCTGGGAAAGAGAACCCCTTGAAAATTTAGCTCGAGAAAAAAAATTATCTGCTTTTTATCATGAGGGATTCTGGCAACCGATGGACACTTTACGCGATAAAATGAAGCTCGATTCCCTCTGGCAAAATGGCCAAGCACCATGGAAGATATGGTAAATAAAGGAAAATATATGTCTCAAGAGGTTAAAGAAATCACATCTTGTGAAGTCTGTGAAAATCAAAAATTAACTCCAGTTCTTAATTTGGGATTACATCCTTTGTGTGATGATCTAGTTCCCATCAATAACAATCGAATTTGCCATGAGTATCCTATCGAAATTTTACTTTGTGAAAACTGCTGCACAGCTCATCAGCGCTTTCAGGTTCCAAAACGTGAATTGTTCCCTTCAACTTATCATTACCGTGCTCGATTCACTGCGGATGTACTAAATGGAATGTCAAATCTTGTCGACTCCTGTGAAAATCGCTTCGGATCAATTCGTGATAAAAAAGTTCTCGATATTGGTTGTAATGATGGTAGCTTGCTGAATTTTTTCAAAGCTAAAGGCGCCGTCACTTTTGGTATCGAACCTACTGGCGCAGCTTCAGATGCACAAAAAAGCCATTCTGTAATTAATGATTTTTTATCCGAAAGCATTTCTACCCGATTTGTTAAAGCGAATGGCCCGCCTGATATTATCACTTTTACGAATGTGTTTGCCCACATCGAGAACCTAAAGGAAGTTCTTCAATCTTTAAAGATTTTGTTGAACCCTAAAACAGTGATCATTATTGAAAATCACTATCTCGGCTCGGTACTTGATACCAATCAGTTTGATACATTTTATCACGAACATCCCCGCACCTACAGCTATAAATCTTTTGTTTATATGGCAGAATCTTTAGGATTGAACTTACTAGACGTTGAATTCCCTTCTCGATATGGTGGCAATATTCGTGTCACCATGGGGTCATCAAAGATCCATGGCCCTACACAAAATCCGGCAAGTCTTCAAAACATAACAGAACGCGAGTCACGTATCTTTAAAGACTTTCAGCGTATGAGCCTGATGTTGAATCATTGGAGAGAATCTAAACACAAAGAGATTCAAAATCTTTTTAAAAAAACTGGTAAACTCAGAGCAAAGGCTTTCCCTGGACGAGCTGCTATACTTATAAAATTGTTAAATTTAAATGAATCAGTTATTTCAGCAGTCTATGAAAAACCTGGATCCCTTAAAGTAGGCCATTATGTTCCAGGGACTCGTATTCCTATTCATTCAGACGAACAATTCTTCTCAGAGGACGATAAGAGCAAACCATTTTTAAATTTAGCTTGGCACATACCCACAGAAATACGTAAATACTTGTCTGAGCATGGGCAACAGGGACAGGTCATCGACATCGTTAGCAATGATGACTTCATGGGTGCTAACAATCAGTGATTTGCATTTTAGGAACTGGTTTTGGCTTATACGGATATTTACCAGCCTTAGTCCAAGGGTGTTCACAGAAGGTAGTGCTGCCAGAACGTTCAAGAAAAAAGCTTTTAAGTCGACCAGAACTTAAATTATTACTTCCACATATTCACTTTGCTCCCACTGAACTTGAGGCATTAGAACTTGCTGACGGCGCTGTCCTGGCGCTATCCCCTGAAGATCAATTGACATATCTGAAAAAAATTCTACCATTAAAACAAATCAAACTTCTATTTTTAGAAAAGCCCTTAAGCAACACGCCTGAAAGCTCTCAAAATATACTTAATGAAATCATCCAGTCTGGAAAAGAATTTCGAATTGGATATCTTTTTCGACAAACAACATGGGCCAGGGAATTTGTTGAAAAATTCTATCGGCTCAACGAAAGCTCTACCCTGCGATTTAACTGGTTTTTTCAAGCTCATCACTTTAAAAATAATTTACATAATTGGAAACGCTCTCACCATTTCGGTGGTGGGGTCATTCGTTTTTACGGGATTCACCTGATCGCTTTTTTGGCCGAGTTAGGATATGGACAAGTTGCAAGTTCAAAAACTTATGGCTTTAATAAAGATGAAATTGAAAGATGGCATGCCTGTCTATCGGGACCAAAACTTCCTGATATTGAAATTTACATTGATAGCCGTTCACCAAAAACGCAATTTTCAATCGATCAAAAAGCTGACACACACCAACACTACCAAAACTTCATTATTCAAAAAGACCCCTTGGATGTTCCTAAAATCGAAGACAATGATCTCTCTATGCCCGTTTTCGACCGTCGAGTGACTTACCTTGTAAAACACTGTCTATTGCCGCTGGATAAACAGAAGGATTTTACTCAAATATATACAGATACGAATACCCTTTGGGCTCTGATCGAACAGAAAGATGAGTTTGTAAAAATATAATGAATACAAACGAAATGGACTACTTGTTCTAGCTTATTCCGAAGGTTAAAAGAGTTGATTCGTATCTATAAAAATGTAATATCCACAAATGGCTAAAAAACTAATTAGCATTATAACCCCCTGCTACAATGAACAAGCAAGTGTCGCAGAATGCTATGAGACGATTAAAAAGGTCATTGAAACTGAACTAAGTCATTATACCTATGAGCATATTTTTTGCGACAATTGCTCAACTGATAATACCGTAAAAGTACTTAAAGAAATTGCTGCAAAAGACCCCCGAGTAAAAATCATAGTTAATTCTCGAAACTTTGGAATTTTAAAAAATACCTATAATGGGGTTCTGAATGCTTCAGGCGACGCTACTATTTTATTTATGCCTGTAGATCTTCAAGATCCTCCAGAACTTATTCCTACTTTCATCAAACATTGGGAAGAAGGTTATGAAATTGTCTATGGGATTCGTGGAAAGCGGGAAGAAAATTTTTTCATGGCTATGGCTCGTAAAGCCTACTATCGCCTGTTAAGCGCATTAACCTATGTTGATTACCCTCCAGATGTTGGTGACTATCAGCTTGTGGATCGTAAAGTTCTCGATAGCATGAAACGCATTGACGATGCTCAACCCTTTATGCGCCTGATGACCTTTGATTGCGGTTTTAAGTCTATTGGAGTTCGCTACACATGGAGAGCTCGAAAAGTTGGAAAATCTGCAAACCGAATACTTCATCTTTTTGACCAAGGATTAAATGGGATTATTGGATTTAGCGGAGCACCTGTACGCTTAGCCTTAGTTCTTGGGCTTTTCACCTCCATCGCCAGCATCATTTATGCAATCAGTGTTCTTTTTCTTACTCTGAGTGGTCGGGTTAATTCTCAAGCAGGGACACCTACAATCATCATTGCTTTATTTTTCTTTGGTGGTGTTCAAATGTTTTTCTTGGGAGTTCTTGGAGAATATATTTTAGCAATATACAACCAAGTCAGACGAAAACCTCTTGTGATTGAACGTGAGCGAATTAACTTTGAGTAAACCCACAAGCTCTTCTCTGCAAAATTCAGTTGGATTGTTTGGAAATACTTATTTTGGAAAAAAAGTTCTCGTAACTGGTCACACCGGATTCAAAGGTTCATGGCTTTCATTTTGGCTGAATCGTCTCGGAGCAAAAGTCTGGGGATATTCTTTAAATCCGCAATCAAAACCAAATCATTGGGACATCCTAAAAAATAGCTTCAATGATTCCATTTTGGAAAAAGATGGCGATATTCGCGGAGACATTCGCAATCTTCCACATCTGCAAAAAGTTTTTTCCGAGGTTAAACCTGATATTGTTTTTCATCTGGCGGCACAAGCTCTTGTCTTACCTGCCTACGAAGATCCAATAGAAACTTATTCCTCGAATTTAATGGGAACATTAAATATTTATGAAGTCGCTCGGAAATCTGATTCTTGCAAAGCCATAGTCAGCATTACCTCAGATAAGGTTTATCAGAATGATGAACTCAATAAGGCTTTTACCGAAAAAGACACCTTGGGCGGCTATGACCCCTATAGTTCTTCAAAAGCATGCGTAGAAATCATGTCAACTTCCTATCGCAATTCTTTCCTTAATATAGAACAGTATAAGTTAAAACATAACATACTGTTAGCAACGGCTAGAGCAGGAAATGTCATTGGCGGTGGCGATTGGGCGGCCCAGCGACTCATTCCTGACATCATTCGAGCAACAACAAATTCTGAAAAAGTTTCGCTAAGAAGTCCAAGTTCAACTCGACCTTGGCAACATGTTCTGGATCCAATTTCTGGCTATCTTCAATTAGGCCAAAAACTTTTATCAGAGCAATCTGAATATTCAGGCAGTTGGAATTTTGGGCCCAAAGAATACAACTGGTCAGTTCTCGATGTCATAAAGTTACTTAAACTCGGTTGGCCTAAAATTGAATATTCTACCGAAGTTAATCCAAAACTTTTTCACGAGGCCAAAACTCTATCTCTGAATTGTGAAAAAGCGCATAGCTTGCTCGGATGGAAGCCAATTTGGAATACCAAGTATTCAATAGAAAAAACAATCGCGTGGTACAGTGATTTTTATTCAGAGAAAAAAGTTAATACTGAAAAAGACCTACAACAATTTATACTTGATGCTCAAGAACAAAGAGTTGAATGGGCAGTAACTTAAAAAGCTCGTACTAGCTTTCGCACGTAAGATTGATCTATAAATACATATCCACAATCGTTTTGCCAGTCAGCTTTAGATTTCGCAACTTCTGTAAAAGTAATCTCTGAAATATTTTTGATACTTTTCCAAAACAAAATTGGGAAAAGTCGCATTTGACCTGTAAGCACAGCTCCTTCTGACAATGTGGCCTTCCAAGATAATTCTTTTGGATAGTCGGGACTTGCGCCGGAAAGCCAATAACGAGCTTCATCTCCTACCCCGAATGTAGCCACAGATATACTGGGGTCCAATTGGAAACTCTGTGACTTTAATCCATTTTCATCAATCGCTCTGTTGCAACTTTTATCCTCTATATGTGTGTATGAGAAACTACTTAGATCAAAAATTAACACCAAAGTCATAATGCAAACAGTGGCGGCCAATCTTTGAATTTTCTTCTTTTGCGCTAATGCCCAAACCAGCCAAGAGGATCCTACCAGAAACAATAAACCAAAAATAAATTGCGTGCGAAACTGATTTTCAGCAGAAAAGTTAAAATCATCCAAATGAAGTTTAACCGGTAAAAAGATAGCAAAGTTAAAACCACGACCATCACGAAAAATGGCATCATAAGGAAACGAATAAGCTCTATTCATTATGAATACAGACGGGTCTTTTAAAAACAGCATTACTAATAAGAACTGAACATACACCATAACTGAAAGAAGAATCCATCCTGGCTGTTGAAAGATTTTACTTTGACGACATCTCTCAATAAAAACACAAGTTCCAAATACAAAAAAAGGCAGTAAAAAAACCCAAAGCCGTGCCGGAAAAGACTCATTGGCATCTTGAATAATAATTGTAGGTGAATAAATTAAAAAAGCAACAAGACCGACAAAAGCGCGCCAATCTTTGCGAATAGATCCATATATCAGTCCGATTAAACCAATAATAGCTATTGGCGCATTAATAAATAATCCATGTCGATACCAAAGCCATTCAAGTAATATTCGCGTTGGTATCGTCCAAGCTTTTATCTCAAAAACCACACTTCTCATATTGCTCAATCTTCCGTACATAAACCAGTGAATCAAAAAAAATACCATGGCGCCGACTGCAGTACTCAATACAACAGGTTTCCAATTTGCGCTTTTTCCAATCATCCAAACTCTAGTGTAATAAACGAGCATAAGCCAACCAGCCACATAGCAGCCTCTAGTGTGCATGAGTGGAATTACACAAATGGTTAGCGGAAGCAGAACCAATGAAAGGTTTTCTAGTTTTGGTTCAAAAAGAAAATAAAGAGATATGGAAGCAAATGTAAATAAATATATATCTAGGTTTACAATCAGAAAATGAGATAGAAATGTCACGCAGGTTAAAGTCAGTACAGTGCTCGCCCAAACCACTTCTTTTCGATAAAAACGTTCCATATTTTTTAATAAAAAGGCAATTCCGACTAAACCGCATAACATACTCACCACCCGACCGCCAACGGGGCCACCTATGATTAAACCTATTGAAGCTATGATTGATGGGACAATACCGCCGAGCGCTTTCAAATCGCTCATTACATAATCTTTGCGAAGGAAATGAGTTGGAGCTTGGTATGTAAAGTGCCAACTTTTTAAAAACTCACCCCAAACAGAATGATCTAAGGTTAGAAACTCTCCTTTAAAAAAACTAACTCCATAATAGAGAAGTCGAGGCTCATCTCCAGTCACTGGTAGTAAACCGTAGGTCAAAGTTATATAGGCACCGATAAGAAAAAAATAAAGCCCTACTATAAAAAGACCTGAACGTAAAAATCGAAGTCTAATGATACGCCCCATAATTCGCTACCTTGTGAAATTTTAGAAATTTAAAAATAGGCTTGAAATTTAACAAATTTAAAATTGAAAGCCAATACAAAATAGGTAACTCAATCTACCTTTAACTCTTCTATAATTTCTTTTTCACAACCGATTTGGCTAAAGGATATGGCCAGATTTTTATCATCCCACAGGGTCTGGACTGGCATTTCGATATTAAACAGGGAACTGCCGAGAATAGGCTTTTGCAAAACAACTGGGCTGCCTTTTTCAATAATATTTCCTTTATCGTCTTTCCTAACAAACTGAAATAGAGCTTTCCCATTTTCATCGACTTTATCAATTTTCAGACGATCATGGTTAATGACCTCAATAGTTAATAAATAAGAATTTGGCCGCCCCAATAGTCTTTCAGTCCAAGGAAGTTTATTGAATAAACTTTTACTGACTAAACGATATTCAAACTTAGGTTTTAAGCATTCTTGGTTTTTTTTTCGCACTTCATTGTCAAAATAAGCACCATATTCATAGAAGGCAGATCCGGGATAACTTCTCGCCATTGCAAACTGAATTCTAAACGGCAATAAGGCTGAAACCAGAAGTACAAATAAAGCCCATTTCCTCAACTTTTGACAAACGAAATTTAAATTAAATAAAACAATAACATAGAAAATTGTTATGGCCTTAAAATACCCGCTATAGTGATGCATAACGGTTTGACCAAAGCACGCGTAGAGTCCGATGATTGGCAAAAAAGCAAAATTTAAAGCCCAAAGTTTTTCACCAAGAAAATTTTTTCTCCTCAAATAATTTAAAACACTGAATAAAGTGGCAAGATAGAGAGCAACAAATGAAAGTAAAAGCTTCCACTCATAACTATCCCCCAAAGGATGTCCGCCTCTATACGACCCCAGAAACATTTTAAACCAGGTTCTCAAGGGCACTAGATCCAAAATGCCTCCTGAAAGCGCAGCTTGGGAGGCACTTTGACCGAAGTGAACTTTTAGCCAACTTTGCCAAGCGAAAAAAATCATTGGAACTAAAAGATACAAATTTATTTTGGAAAACAGCACCCTCCGAAGGTTTGTTTTCTTGAATAGAAAATAATTTTGATGTGCCCATATGAGTAAAGGTATGACCAAATAAATCTCTCGGGACAAGGCTGAAAATAAGATAGCTACTACCGAGAGCGCAATTCGATTTCGAAAAAACATAATAAGGCCAACAATAAGCATTGCATCGGCGAATGCATCCGGCAATCCCCGCGATAGTGTGAGCTGCGTGCCTACCCCTATTCCCCATAAAAGGGACCAATAAGGTGAAATACCTGCTTTTGCCAAATGGTCTGCTAACAGTACTAAAGCGAGAAGTATAAACAAAAAGTTGGTTAAATAAAATAGCCAAGGGGGAACCCAATCTAATATTAAAATACGCGAAAACATAAATGCAACCAATGGCATTCCAATCCTTTGGTAACGATAAGCCGGAGCATCTATGTTTTTGGAAGTCGCTAGTTGATCTAGTGGATCATTAGAAATATAAAAATAAAACTGTCCGTCCCATCCCGTATTTTGCATTCCCTGAGTGTGTGGCGAAATTCCTTTCTCTAAGAGGTATGGGGGCACACCAAAAAGGGCTGACGTCAGCATGTAGTGATTAAAAACGCCCCGCAACTCTCCCGAAACATAAAAAAACTGCGTCAGGAACGAAGTCCCAATAAATAGACAAGATATTAGAACCATGTGGTAACGTTTGTATTTTGCTTGTTGACTTGATTTTGTAGTAACTTCCACTCTGCGCCTCTTGCAAATTGTGATATAGCCCGAACGGGGTTAAACCGCAAATCATTCACTCAGATCTAAGTTAGCATTTTATATTCTGCAATATTATTAAGCATTTACTCCTTTAAGCTTGCGAACTAATTTGCTCATTTGATAAACATAACCAAATATAAAAAAGGATAAAATATGTCAGTGGATGTCGAATCTCTAACTGAAAATATTCGATTGAACTCTCAACAAATGAATTCTGACGAGTTTTGGATTAAATACATCGCAAACATATTTGGCCACGTTGGAACAAATACTTTTTTTATATATGACTTCCTCAGTCTTGAGAGAGACTCTTTTATATTCTATTGCTATCAAAAGATACTCGAGCGAAGCCCCACTCCAGAAGAGATTCTTCATGGCTTGAAGTTTAATCCTTCAAATAATGAAGGCAAAACTTCATTCTTAGATTTTATTCTCTTAACACCAGAATTTTTTGCAAAAAATCGAACTCTTAATTTTATTGGAATGTACGAAGCCCATCCTGTTTATTACAGACTATTCAGGCTAAAAAACAAAATCTTGTTTTCGGTATTTTCCCAGCTCACAATTCGAGGATGGATTAAAAAAAAACTATTAACATTCTTTAGCACATCAACCTTGAAATCTTTGGAAAAAAACGAGTATTTCTTCTTTCTTAACTACAACTGCTCACGAAAAGCAGATCCATGGCTAAAATTAATTCGACTTACTATTCTAAAAATTTCAAGATTTTGCCTTTTCCTCTGCGATTTAATACTACCTTTTCTATTTCAATCCAAAAGCCAATTCCAAGTTTTATTAAACCAGTCCTTTATGCTCTACCAGACGAAACAAATAAAGGATCTCAGAAGAGATCTCCTGAGTGCGAAGGACAGCCACCCGGGCAATCTGAATTCACGCGCTCCTTCGGTGACTAAAACGACACCGAGCCCAATCTCACAAACTAGTACTTCAGGCTACTTTGAGTTTGAAAATTTATTTCGTGGCAGTGAAGAATTGGTTAGAGAGCGTCTAAGCTTTTACATTCCGCATTTGAAGAACATCTACCAAAACCTTGATAAAGCATTAGCCCTGGACGTAGGTTTTGGCCGGTGCGAATGGCTTTCACTCTTGCGCGACGAAGGCATCCCCAGCTTAGGCGTTGATATCGATCCTGACTTAGTCCAGAGAGCCATTAGCAAAGGTTTTAATGCTGTCAATGGCGCAGCTTCCGACTGGCTGAAAACCCAAAAGAATAATTCTTTCGGACTTGTGACTGCGTTTCATGTGGTTGAACATTTGTCTTTTGACGTTTTACTTGATTTCCTGCGCTCAAGCTACGATGCTCTCGTCCCGGGTGGGGGTTTAATTATTGAAACTCCAAACCCAGAAAATCTACTTGTTGGCTCCTTCGAGTTTTGGATCGACCCGACTCACGTGCGCCCTTACCCAAGTCAGACTCTTCAATTCTGGATCAGCACTATTGGCTTTAAGAATGTACAGGTTATTAAGCTCAATCCTTACAATATTCTACCATCTGAAGGTTTGTCTCATGAGGCTATTAAAAATCTAGTATACAGGGCTAATCTCGAAAGAGACTATGCTATAATAGCGAGAAAATAATGAAGTTTTTAATCGCTCACGGAAGCTTTGTTCCTCACGACGCAATCGGAAACGACATTGCCGGAATGATGAGTTCTCTTTCACGTTTTGGCCAAGTTGAAATCTATTCTATCCATAATTATACGAAAATACCATCCATCACTTATACTGAAGCTTTGTCTTTCATTTCTGATCCAAAGAATATCTTGATTTATCATCACAGCATTTATTGGCCTGAAGGCGAAAACCTTCTTAAAAAGAGTAAATGTAAAATTGTTTTTAAATACCATAATGTTACACCACCTTCTTTTTTTGAATCTTACTGCACCTCTTCGAAAAAGAACTCAGATCTAGGCCAACAACAAACTTACCGACTTGCTCAGAATTTTAGTGAACATCTTTGGCTAACAGACTCTCAGTTTAATCAGACTGATCTCAATTTGGTAAAAAGAAAAATGACAATACCGCCATTCCATAACATTCATACTTGGAATGATTTTAACCCGAACAATAATTCTGCAGAGAAATCCTTAAGGAAAGAAATCAAATTAATATTTGTTGGTCGCCTTGCTCCCAACAAAGCGCAACACCGACTTATACAAATGCTTCATGCAGCAAAAATCACGCTATCTCAACCCATGTCACTTTATCTTATTGGAAAATCATATACTCCTAAATACTTGTCCTTCTTGAAAGAATTAACAAAACAATTGGAAATGGATGACTGTGTTCATTTCGTTAACGAGGTAAACAATAAAGATTTATACTTTCATTACACAACGGCTGATGCTTTTGTTTCTATGAGCCAACATGAAGGATTTTGTGTCCCGATCATTGAAGCTCAGTTTTTGCAAACGCCAATAATAGCGCTCGATATTCCTGCGGTCCGCGAAACGATTGGCTCAAGCGATTTTCTTATTAAAGATAATTTTTTTGAATTTACAGAAGCGTTAGTCAGGCTCATTTCAAATAAAAAATTGCGCGATGAAAATTTACAAAAAGGAAAATTGAATTATATGGCGCGATTTAATCGTCCAAAAATTGAAGAACTTTTTATTAAAACTTTATCATCCGAAGGAATTCTCCAATGAAAATTGCTTTGCTCACTGTGCAGGTTCCTTATATTTCCGGTGGAGCAGAGATTCTCACAGAACAACTTTTTCAACAACTTAGGCTACACGGACACGATCCTGTCATCATAACAATTCCCTTTCGCTGGTACCCTCCGCAGTTATTAATTGATAGCATGGTTATGGGAAATCTGATTGAAATTTCAGAAGCAGCTTACCAAAAAATTGATCTTATGATCGGGTTAAAGTTTCCAGCTTATTTCGCTAAACATCCTAACAAAGTTTTATGGCTCATTCATCAACATCGTCAGGCTTATGATCTCTATAAGACTAAGTATGGAGATTTACATCAAACTGCTGAAGGCAGAAGAGCAAGAGAGTTTTTAGTCCAAAGTGATGATAAATTTCTGGCCATCTACAATCGCAGATACACCATATCGAAAAACGTCAGCGATCGTTTGCTAAAAAATAATAATCTCTCCTCTGAAGCGCTTTATCATCCGCCAATCAATTACGAAAAGCTTTTTTGTGACCGCTTCGAAAACTATATATTTTATCCCAGTCGCATTGATCTTATGAAAAGACAGCGACTTTTGGTTGAAGCCGCAAAATATCTCAAATCGGATATCAAAATCATTATTGCTGGATCCGGCGACCCTACGGAAACAGAGTTTCTTAAAAAAATGATTAAAGAAAATAATCTTGAAAACAGGGTTCAGCTTCTTGGAAGAGTCAGCGAAGAAGATAAAATTCTTCTTTATGCGCGCGCACGTGCGGTCTTTTTTGGATGTTATGACGAGGATTATGGTTACATATCTCTTGAAGCGCTTTTAAGCGCAAAGCCACTTATTGTCTTTGAAGATGCAGGTTGCCCTACCGAATTTGTTAGAAATAATGAATCTGGATATATTATTCCTGCACAAGCAAAAATTTTGGCTGAAAAGATGGATGAACTCTCTTTGAACCTAACACTCGCAGAAAAGATGGGCGCAGCTGGCCTGAAGCTAATCCAAGCACGGAATGTCAGCTGGGATCACACTGTTAACAGTCTATTAGGTTTTACGAATAGTAATAATCCAAGCTAAGGAAAGATATCGGTCAAGAGGACTTAGAATAAACTCTACAGCAGGCACTATAAAATTTAAAAATTTCGGTATCAACGGTCGATAGTTCACGCCACCACTTAAAATATATCCCCATGTTGGAACAAATTCTTTACATTCAACATTAAGATTTGGAAATTTTTGTTGGAATTTTTTGATATCCCGTTCAAAAACTATCCAAGATAGAGCCTGATTCGTGTCTAACATAGAATTAGATTGATCAAAGATCCACTCTTGCAATTCTGGATGATGAGGCTCGTGATGAAAGTGTTTATAAAAAAATCGACCTAAAAAATTACTTGTAGGCTCTACCATAACACAAACGCCATTATTGATTAGACAGCGATCAACCTCTTTAAAAAAAAGCTCACAGTTTGGAATGTGATGCAAAACGCTCGACATAAAAATGGCACGTAAACTTTGATCCTTGAACGGTAATTTCTGTGCATCGACTTTAAGATCAGCGACACCTTCGGTCACGTCAGACGTTGTAACATCAGGAAGAAAATCCTTTAACAAACTTCCTCCGCTTCCGAGCTCTAAGATGATTCCTTCACATTTTTGTGAATGAATTATTTTTAAAAAATGATCATAAAACATGCGATAACTACGAAATAACAAAGCTTTGTTTTTGATAAACTGTCTTTGCGTGAGAAAAAAATCAGGATGTCCAGGCTCAAGATTTACGATGGAATTTTCTTTCAAATTTGCAACAATCGCTTTAATCATTTAAATACCTCTTGTGATCGATGACTTCCTTAAATAGATCAGGGTTCTGATTCGTAAAGCTCAATATGCTGTCAGATCTGATTGGGCTTTTTAAGTTTACGCATTCTAAAATTTGGGCACAATACCATAAAATTTTCCAGTAGACTGGCACAATTAAATAACGCACACCTTTTGTACCAATCCAATCATTAAAAAATTTACGAAATGTGACCGCTTCATTTGGTAAAAAAAGTATAACTTTGTCAGCCGCCGGCTTTCCAGACGTTAAAATTTGCATAATGACTGCGTAGATTTCGTTTGAGCTAACCGGATACACAGGGTCTCTACCACCATTGATTAGCGGTATGATTGAAAACTTCGCTGCAAGTTTCTTCATTGATGGAACAATACCACTGGATGTATCGTGGATTAATCCAACACGAATGACGTAGGTTTCCTGCGGCAGTAACTCACGCTCAGTTTGATACTTAACCTGCCCGTAAGTACTTTTTGCTTCAGCAAAGGCTGCCAGTGACGATATAAATAAAAACTTAGCTGAACTTCCATATTTTTTTCTATATGAATGAAAGAGATTAAGAGTTCCAGTGAAATTTAGATTTTTTTTAATATTGGAATTCTTATCTGTGAAATCGTAGGCGCAATGGATCAATACCGTTGGTTCTACCTCAGGCCACTGAATATCTTTTTGAGAGAGTTTGAATTCTACATCTCCGGAACAATCAGCTTTTCTAATGAGACGAATAACTTTACAACCATGCCTTTTAAAGTCAGCAGTAAGGGCCTTTCCCAAACCACCTGTAGCGCCAGTTATCATCACAGTTTTCATCAGACTACTCTTCCTTGAGAAAACCCTATTCTATATGCATTCGCCATTATTGAAAACGTAATAGTTGAAGCTGGTAAGTAAGGAAGTATAGAAGCATCAACCACCCATACACAATCGCGACCAAACAACTTTCCATTCAAATCAGTTTCATATGCTTTTGGCTGATTTTTCATTGGCAATGTTCCGCCAATATGAAAGCTATTTCCTGGCTGTCCTCGCTTAACAACTGGAAAAAACACAGCACCTAATTTAAAAAATATTTTAGAAAGGAATAGAAAAAAACGAATTGAACTGAATTCGGAATATTCAGGATTTTTGCTGTGTCCAGTGATCTCGACTACAGGGTGGGCTTTATCTTTAGTTAGCTCCGCAATCCCTGAGGAAGATAAACTCGATGGATAGAAAATTTGAACAATAGCCAGTCGGTCTAAAAAAAGTGATTTAAACCAGCTTGCAGATACCAGCTTTTTTGGAAGTATTGTTCGTAGAGCCTTCTCGATATAGTCACTTGCTGGATAAACCTGTAAATGAATAAGTTGATTATCTGTTACTTTATTTTTTACACCTATAAATCCACACGAAAGAGTAATTTTGGGTGAGCTATAATTGATTTTTTTAAATAAAAACAATGGCGCCAGAAAAATTTGATTTTCAAGTATTGATAGGTGATTCACTGGTAGTTTTTCTGACTTCAAGACAATTGCTGTTGTCGGTAAAGCGCCTGCTGCTAAAAAAAGCTTATCCCCTTTCAAAATTTTAACCTCGTTTGAAACCCTATCAATATATTCAACCTGTACTTGCCCATTGTTTTCAGAATAAGAAATAACTTCAGCATTTTTCTGGTAATCAAATTTTTTATTTTTTATCAGTTGATTCAGAAGCTGGCTAGAAGAGAAAATAGAACCATAAGGGCAACCATACATACATAAACCACAACTTTTGCAACCTCTTTCCGAATCTCGAGTATCGATCGCTAGCCGAGGTGCTCCCCAGTAAACTCCTTGTCTATTCAAGAATAATTTTTTGTCCTCATATTTCGAATTAAAATAATGAAATACTTCACTGAGAAAAGATTTAATCGACATAGAAAAAATATTCTTGTAGAAATTATCAAGATCATCTGGCTCTCCGGCAATTGAGATGGCTTTTTCAATTTTTTTATAATACAGAGTCATGTCCTCACCAAACATCTTTTGACTTTCAATCTTGTTCGCCGGGAGGCAAGCACTACCCCAAATTTGGGAAAGTCCGCCACGAGCCATAGAGTACGATGGGAAGAAATTTTTAAGACGAAGTGTTAGCTTAGCAAAGCTTCCACCGATGGCGTAAGCTTCACCGAAATGACGTTTCTGGGGTACTGATTGGGTATCAACATTAATTTTTTCTTTAATTACTTCTAAATTTTTTGCAGTCCATTCCTTGCTAGGTGTGTTTCGCAAGTTTTCAACAGCGTTTTGCGTTTCTGCAGACAATTCAAGGCCAATATCTAACATGATCACATTGCAATTGTTCTCAAGCAGCCCCATGGCACAGCTTACTCCAGCTGGACCAGAACCTACAACAATGCAAACTCTTGGCTCCATATATCTTCTCCCTACATCTCGTCCTGCGCTTCAGAAGAAAGGCGATAAAGTTTAAGACGGCCAGCTTCAAGTAAGTTTTCTGCACGGGTAGAAATTTCTTTTTCAGTGATTAGATATTTATAGGTTGTAGCTTTGCTACTATTTTTCAATTTGAAAATGTAGCCTTCCTCTAACCAAAATTCAGCCATGAATGGATTTAATTTTTGAAAATTTTCAACGCGAATATCCTCTGCAGGGATCTTCAAGCTGATGATTTTTCGGTAGAGCATATTTTCGTTTTTATTCATATCAACCATAATTAATACAAATCTTGAGCTGTGGTCTCCTGAGAAAATACAAAAAAAGATGACTAACCAATGCCCCAGCTTATTCAGCTTCGACCATCTAATTAAAGAAAAAACCAATAAACTCAGAAGAACAGAACCAGCAGCTATGTTCCAGGCATACAGCTTGGCATTTTCAATGGCATCGCTGTGACTCCACGGCGGCATACTTTGACCAATAAATCGAATGAGATACTGAATATCTGGAGCATTAAATTCTCCATGAGACCAAAGCGTATTTAAGGGACTGCAAACACCTAGCAGAAGAATAAAGCCACCACAGACTGGAAGAGTTTTTAGCAAAGGAAGTGGATTTTTAGACTGTAAGTCTAAGCCATTTATTCCTACCGCAAAAAATGATGGCAATAGAACGGCCATATAACGTCCAATTTGAAAATCAGGTAAATTATCCACTTGGTAAGATTGGATCAGTGTATTATTAAAGATTGAAAGTACAATAGACAATCCCAAAATCATTAAAACACTTACGCAAAAAACAAAGTTTAAAGGAGTTCCGTTTTGCTTTATGTTTTTAGTAAAACGCCAAATACCTAATGAAATAAAAATAAATGTTCCAGCAATAAGGTAACTTATCTGATGAAAAATATTCTTATAAAATTCTGGAACCCCTAGAAGAACGAAGATATTTTTGGCCGCTGCATTTGTCGCGGGGGCGTATCCAAGAGCATTCTGAGTCTGCATTTTGGTATAAATAATATAAGGAAGCACCACCAATAGAAAGGCTCCTAGAAGCCAACTGGACAACTTAAAAAAAATCGTTCTTTCTTCTTTGCAAGCTGTGTACATATAAATTGCGAGTGAACTCACAATTGCCACAATTAAAATGGAAGCTCCTACCATTTTTGTTAAAAAAAGTAAACCTACGCTAAATCCAAGGAAAATGGCAGACTTTGCTGTTTTAAAATCCATCAAATTAAGCAAAAGCAACCAGGTCAAGGATGACAATGAATAATACAAAGGCTCAGCCCAAATGCCGATGATGGTTGAATTCCACCCTGTAAAAAGCAATGCTATAGCAAGCAACAGGGAATAGATAGAATTGACTGAAAATTTTCTCAAAAGAAAATACGTAGAAAATAAACCCGTGGAAAATATTGCGAAATTGAAAGTTAAAAGCGATTGAAACAGACTGATCCTGTCAGAAAAATTTCCAAACATCGCTGCTAGGAAGGGATATAGTGGGCCATATTGAGAAGGTTCGAACATTTTTTTATGATGAAAATTTAGAATATGTTTTAGATAGCTTGTCTCATCCCCAAAAATTGATGGCCCGTAAACATGCTCATATCTATTTTTAAAAATAATTACGATCAGAACATAAAAAAAGATAAGCGAAAACATTTGTAAAATCCAAGAATTATCGAGCTTAGACGACAATGAGTTTAGTCTGCGTATCATCGAGTTAACCTACCTCTTTCATTTATAACAGGCAAGCCCCGCTAATCCACTAAGAATTCTCTAAAAGATTTTTAATTTTCAAAGAAACTGATTTTGATGAATAATCATCCTTTATCATTTGGCGTGCGCGTTCGCCAAAATGCTGAAACTTATCACGTGATTTTAAGAAATCTAAAATAACAGAATTAAGCTCTTCCTCGACTCTTGCATTTGAAATTTTAATCACGGTATTGCTCGGTAGCTCAGAAAACCAGGCATCGTCACTGACAACACAAGGCTTTCCTTCGCGCAGAATTCTAATAACGGCAGCACTAGTTTCACCCATACTTGGGTTTCTTAGATTAATGACAAGATCACTAGCCTTAATAAACCCAACAAAGTCCCTAAGGTCAACGTAGCCTGTTTTCCTAATTACTTTTCCATCAAGATAATGATCGATATACCCACCTTCGCCAACCATTATGTAACGCAAGCGAGAGTAGTCTTTAGACAAGGCTTTTATGATTTTACACACGACATGGTTTAACTTGGTTTCGGCAATATGGCCAAAACTAGATATTATTATATCGTCGGCACCTATATTAAATTTTTTCTTAATTTCTTCACTGCTCGTTTCAGTTTCATCTTGTGGATCTGAAATCATATTTACAATATGTATTTCATTTTCCTTCTGAGGGAACTCATTGAGTATTTTTTGTTTAGCAAAATTTGAATGAACCATAATTTTATTTTTGCTATTTAAAATTTCAAAATTAAAAGACTGAACGCGATCGTATTCGCAATGAAGAGGATGGCGTCGACGCAATAACAGTTTGCCAATAAGCACCAAACCTTTTAACCCGCCAATCTTAAATACTTTTTTAAAAAATCTTTGTTTATCACCCCAATAACGTCCGACAACTAAGTAAAAAAGAACATAATCATGAAGAATAACTAGGCCAGGGTAATGAAGAGCATAGTCATACATGTATGAATGATAATAAGGATTATTTCCAAGATTATAGATTCGGTAATCATAATCATTAAAATTGATTTCATCCCAGCCTACCTGCTTAACTTTATATTTTTCATAAAGTTCAGGACTGTAGTGCCGAAAAAGATCTTTTTCATCAACGTTATAAAGACCAGGATTAATAATTCGAATAGGCTCAACCGCAATAGTTATGTCAAAATGCTCGGCCAAGCCAGCAATCAAGGCCATCGAGTAATCAGCTATGCCGCTTTTGTGCGGAGGAAGTGGACTAAAATAAAGAAGTTTTTTCATGGATGCTTTCATAGAAAATATTATTTAGATAATTTTGCACGGGAAAGTAAAATTGTATATTTCTTCTCTTCAGCTCAATGTTGCCCCGCGGAATATTCTGCTAGCCTAATTGCATACTCGTCGGTAGGCTCACTTTATTACAAGGAAAACTATGATTTTTCAGAAGATAAAATTCCTGGGCCATCTTAAATTATGGCTTAATAGCCTTAATATTAAATACCTGATTATTTTCATGATCACAGTTGCATTTTTTATTATCCATCGTTGGTTTGAACCGGTTGTGTCGCCATTTATTTTTGGTGATGAAAGCAGCTACTTTAATCTTATCCATGATATTGCGGTTTTTGGGAGGTTTAATGGAGGCCAGTATGGTCCACTTTATCCTTTTATAGGTTCGTTTTTATTCGACAAAGATCATGTTATTTTCAGTTATTTTGCCATTAAAACATTTAATATTTTAATTTTCTGCCTATCCATTATCCCTTGGTACCTACTCTCTGGTTTTTTTGTTGAAGAAAAAATTGTTAGGCTACTTCTTTGCGCACTGTTCGTCTTTGCCCCTTTGAGCACTTTAACTACATTAATTTGGGCGGAACCTTTCTATTTCTTTATTTATGCCTGGGTTTGGTATTTTTGCGCTAAAGCTTTTCACACAAATCAAAGACAAGATTTTTTTCTTTGTGGCCTTCTAATCAGCTGTCTATTTTTAACAAAGCCCGCAGGGCTTATTCCGGGTATTAGTTTCTTACTCACTCAAGCCTTATTTCTTTTTTTCCCGAGTAATTCAGAAAACGCTAATAGAAAATCATCACTTGCTTGTCTTTTATTCTTTTTAGCACCTTTACTTACAGGATTACTCGGATACATCTCATACAATTGGTTCGTCTCTAAATCGACTGCCATTGGTTATGCAACTGAAAAAATCACTGTGAATGACCTTGCGGATCTGCTCGACAATTTCGGCTTTTATAATTCTTTCTTGCACCAAATAAGTTATTTCACATTTTCACTGTATGCCGTGTTCCTTATTGTGCCAATTTTACTTGTTTTTAGTTTTAGAAATTTGAATGTGATTCAGGTGAGGTTTGCAATTACAATTCTCGCTTCGCTTATAGGAGTGTCAACTTTAATCAGTGTATTCTTTAACCTATTCGAAAAAACTTATCACATCCCAAATGATTACACCTTGGCTAATGGAAGGTACTTAGGTCCACTCTATCCCCCATTTATTCTTGTTTCTTTCTGGGCCATTAATCATTCTTTTCTAAATACTCCTATCAAGCGTGCTTTTTTTCTTATCGGTTCGGTTGCTGCAAGCTTACTCGTCGCTTGTTTCTCACCTTTGCTGTCTGCTTACTCTATGGGGGTCGTAAATTCCCCTGATGTAATGTTTGTGGCTCGTCTTTACCTTTCTGATGTTTTCCCCTGGCAACCCAGCCATGCCCAATCTCTTTTTAATGCTGGAAAAATAACGATTCCCCTACTGCTGTTCTTAAGCAGCATTGCTTTTTTCTATTTGTTACAAAAACAAAAAACAGTATTACTCTTGTGCTTACTTATAACCTTTGTCTTTTATGCTTCCACTGAAAACAAAGAATATATTCGAATTCTCGCCAGCACTGCAGAAGGAGACAGCACGGCACTTAAATATTTTATTGAAAATAAAATAGATCTAAAAGACGTTTATTTTCTCAATAAAAATTCCATGGACTCGTTCAAAATTAACTTTTGGTATTTTCGCCCAGATCACGGGGACTATCTTAAAGCTCACACTTTGGATATCAGTTCACTCGATAAAATAGCTACAGGTCAGTGGATAGTTACAGCTGATATTGAACTAAAACCACCTTTTCAAAAAAGGTTTCAGAAGCATGGTCACTCTCTCTATCAGAGAGGAAACTAGCGGCAAAACAGTAATCTTAGCTGCCGTTCACACGTTGCATCATTTTCATTTCCCTAGGAAAACAGTCAAAGATTTGCAAACAACAACAAATAATTGTATAGATTTCTCTCTTTAATAACAAAAGTCGGGTGTATATGAGAACAGCATTGATCACTGGAGTTACCGGTCAGGACGGCTCTTATTTAGCAGAATTCCTTCTTACTAAGGGATACAAAGTTTATGGTTTGACCCGAAGATCCAGCAACCCTGTTACCGACCGTATTAATCATATTGTCCATAAGATAAATCTTATTAATGGCGATCTTCTCGACCAACCTTCTCTCATCGAAGCGCTAGAAGAGTCAAAACCAGATGAAATCTACAACTTAGCAGCCCAAAGTTTCGTTCACACTTCATGGAATCAGCCTGTACTAACTGCTGAATTTACTGCTGTTGGCGTTACTCGTATTTTGGAAGCGATGAGAAAAGTTTGCCCTAAAGCGCGTTTCTACCAGGCTTCCAGCAGTGAAATGTTTGGAAAGGTGCAAAGCGTACCTCAAACCGAAAACACTTCTTTCTATCCTCGTTCTCCATACGGAGTAGCTAAGCTTTACGGGCATTGGATTACTATTAATTACCGTGAATCATACAATATGCACGCTTCAAGCGGGATCTTGTTCAATCACGAGTCCCCTCGCCGTGGAATCGAATTTGTTACCCGAAAAATCAGCTATAATGTTGGCTTGATTAAACATGGCCTTATCAATGAACTAAAACTAGGAAATCTTGATGCCCAAAGGGATTGGGGCTTTGCTGGAGACTACGTTGAAGCTATGTGGGCCATGCTTCAACAAGACAAACCAGATGATTATGTTATCGCCACAAACGAAACACACTCCGTAAAGGAATTCGTCGAACTGGCTTTTGCTCAGGCCGACTTAGACTGGAAAAAATACGTCGTTAATGACGAAAAATTTTATCGGCCGGCAGAAGTCGATTTGCTTATCGGCGACTATGCGAAGGCCAAAAAACATCTTAAGTGGGAGCCCAAAACAAGCTTTAAAAAACTTGTGCATATGATGGTTGATAATGATTTAAAACTAGCAGCGGAAATTAAAGCCAAACAAAATTTACTTTAATTTTGATTCTACCAATGAGTACATCAAAAAAAATTCTCATTACTGGCTCGGAAGGTTTTTTAGGAAAACATTTGTCTAAAAAACTTACTTCTCAGAACTATGATGTGTTTTGTTCAACATTTGACATTACAAAACCAGGTGATATCGATAATTTCTTAAGCCAACAAAAGCCTTTCGACTGCGTCATTCACTTAGCAGGCTACAGTACTGTAAAAGTTTGCGAAGACAGACCTAACGAGGCCTTTGAAGTCAATGTGGTTGGTACCCACAATCTGATCAACTCATTGTTAAAGATAAATAATAAGTTTTGCTTTATCTTTCCCTCGACAGGTCAGATCTATTCTTCTTCCGAAGAAGCAGCTAAAGAGACTTCACTTGCTGAACCGAAAAACTTTTATTCGCAAACAAAATTGATGGCCGAAAATATAATTCAAACTTATGCAAAAAAATATGATTTTCGCTCGACGATCTTAAGACTTTTTACTCATGCACATAAAAGTCAAACTGTCGACTTTTTCCTAGCTAGCGTTTATCAACAATTATTAAATGCTAAAAATGAAAGTCGAAAAGCTCAATTACGTATTGGAGATGTCAGCTTGTTGAGGGACTTTAGTGCTATTCAAGACTTACTTGAAGTCTTCGAAGTTCTTATCAGACTGCCTTCGAACAGTTCACATTTTCAAATCTACAATATTTGCTCGAGCAAACCTAAAAAGTTATCCGATATGATTGGGGAAATTGCGCATCGACTGGGTGTTCAATTCGAGCTTAACGTTGATAAATCTTTATTCAGAAGTCATGATCCTAAGATAATTTTAGGAGACAGTACGAAATTTTCTAAAGATTACAATTGGACTGCCAAAAGATCTCAGGACGTCAAATCACTTATAGGTGCTTTTTTAGAAGATATTTGAGTTAGAAGTTTTTCAGTGGCTTCTTTCCAAGTGAGAACTTCAATCTGCCTTTTTCCCATACGCTGCGGCGAAAAATTACGCAGCTTTTCAGAGAGACTTTTGGGGTTTTTAGGGTCAAAATAAACAGGATATTCACCGCCAACTTCGCGGAAAACTGAAATATCTGAACAAAGCACAGGCATGTTGTAAAACATCGCTTCAACTAAGGGCAAACCAAAACCTTCTGACAGCGAGGCAAAAATAAGCCCACTGGCTTTTTGATAACAATATTTTAACTCTTCGTCGGCACAGTCTTTAAGATATATAAGATTTTTCCCAAAATGTGGGTGACTCTGAATACGATCCAAAATGTCTTCACATTTCCATCCAATGCGCCCAACAATAATTAGCTTCACATCTGTTCTCTGCTGCCAAATCTCATCAAGGGCATCTATAACACAGAGATGATTTTTTCGAGGTTCGATAGTTCCAACCATCAACCAAACTTGCCCCTGAAAGATACTCTTTAAAGCAGCTGAAGTTGGAATATTAGTTTCTTTCTGAGTTGGTTTAAAGTCAGCACCCAAGTAAAAATGTTTAATTTCCATTTTTTCCAAATCATACTTATGACTTCTCAGATACGATTCAACATCGTGTGCAACACTCTTTGATATAGCTAATACTTTATCTACCTTACCCATTAAGAAATGAAATGACCGTGAAAATGCGCGACACCCAACTACTTCAACAATTTCTGGATGTAGCAGAGGTATAATATCGTAGATAACCGCTTGTATGGAGCCACAAGAAGATAAACTTCTCTTAAACACCACTGGCAAATCTAACAGCCAAAATGAATCTAAAAATACAAATGTATCTTCTGAATTTGGCTTAAACCGGACAAATCCTGATAAAATCACGAAAGAAGATACACGACTGTACTTAAGAATCTTGTACAAAAATCGAAGCAGCCGGTCCCATTGTTCAAAAAAAGAAACAAAGAACCAGCCAAAGTATTTGTATTTACTTAGTCGTTTCCTAATTTTTACCCGAGTGGATTCAACTGTTAACTTTGCCTGTGAACCAAAGCTGATCAGTTTGGATTTGTTAATTTGAACAAGGTCTGGACGAATGTAGAAAACAAACCCAAAGAGCACAACGACAGGTATAACCTCTATCGATTCATTAAGAGTTGAGCTGCATGACCACTGCACTACATTGCGAACCACTCGCTGAATTCCCGTATTTACGCCGCTATAAACAGTAGCGGAGCAATCTATAAATATTCTTTTTTTTGCCATTTACCCCTTACTTTGCTGAATATTTTCAATGAGTGTCAACCATGCTTTTCTAAACCGAATTCGATTAAATGATTTCAAGTATTGTAAGTGTTGTTCCTTAACCACAGGCTTCAAGCCCATATACTCTTGCACCGTACTTTTTATTTCAATCAAGTTCTCATCATTAATTATTTTCTGATCTGTTTGACGTAATAGCTCCCCCATTCCACCTCGGCCCGAGCCAATTACAGGGGTTCCCATAAGAAGAGCTTCATGAGCTACCCTATTCCAACCTTCTTTAAATCGAGATAAAGTCATTACTACTGTTGAAGCCCTTAACAAGCACAGATAATCTTTAAAATTTAGTTTTAAGTAGCGAACGGGTAACTCTATATCTCCTTCGCCTGAACAGACGAGTTCAACCTTTAGCTCCTTCAAAGCATTGTAGGCGATATCAACACCTTTTTTCTTTTGAGGATTTCCGATATATATAATTTTTTTATTTTGTAAATTCTTCCGAACAAGAAAGTCGTTAACTTCAGTTTCGGTAACATTGTACTCCTGCTCGTCGAAAGCACAATAAATCAGATGAACATTAGTGAAACCTTTTTGAATCAAAAAATCTTTCCAAAATTGTGAAATCACAACTACGGGTTGATTTTTGGGAGTCAAAGTCCCAAACACGAACCAAGTCCACATTTGAATAAATTTAGAGAAAAGCCCGCTGTAATTCCAATCTACATGAAAAACTAAGTAGATGGTTGGTTTTCGTGATGGCCACATACAGGTCTCAAGATTGCGGATAATTATGCCATTCTGATTATTCGACTTTAGATAGAAAAAGAATAAATTAATGATTTCAAAATAACGAAATGGTTTACGCCAGCGATACTGATATCTTAAAACTTTAAGATCATGCCTTTCGGCAATTGCCTGATCAACCATTTCCTCGTATATGGTACCCCCATATTTTTTTGCAGTGGTACCCAGCCGGTATATTTCCAATGTGCGCCTCTTAGCTCTTGAGTCATATCTGGTATTCTTAAATTTGTGAATCCCAATTTCTGGAAAGCTAATAATTGTTTGTTGTTTTCAGCAATATCAAATAAAATTTCCTAATGACTTTTTCAGACATTTCCCTCCAGTCTTCGCACCTACACCTTATTTCAGTCATCACACCCGTTTATAACAGTGCTACCACCCTCGCCGAGACTATACACAGTTTGTTGGAACAAGATTATCAAAACTGGGAAATGATCTGCATTGTTGATAAGGGCACAGTAGATAATTCTCGGGAAATTATTATTAAATTTTCACAAAATGATCCACGAATTAAGCTCATTGAAATGGAGAATAACACTGGTTGCGGGCCTGCCAGAACCTTAGGATTTAAACATGCTAATGGAAAGTATATTGCTTTTTTAGATGCCGATGACATCTGGCTGCCTAAAAAATTATCACTACAGTCTCAATTCATGGAAAAAAATGGCCATAGCTTTAGTTGCACAGGGTACAGAAGAATGTCGAACGATGGAAATATTTATGAACGAATTTATATGCCGCCAAAATTAATAGGCCATCATGATTTATTAAAAAATAATGTCATATGCTGTGGAACAGTCATGCTTGATCAAACAAAAATAGCCCCTTTGGTTATGCAAAATTTCCCGGGCGAAGATTACATTTTGTGGCTTGAGATCACAGGAAAAAAAGGAATTAAATGTCACGGATATCAGGAAGATCTAGTGAGATATAGGATTACAAATAATTCTTTATCTCGTTCGTTTTTCCGAACCGCTCGACAAAGATGGAATGTGTATAGGAATATTGAAAAGCTATCTGTTTCTAAATCAACTTATTTTTTTACAAATTACGTTGTTACCGCACTTTTAAAGCGGATATAAAAATTGTAAGCAAATTATGAGATTCAGTGGACTCTGTTTTCAAAGATTTGATAGGACGATTTCCAATCTGCAGACTTTCGCACACTCACAAGGCCAACAGATTCTGCACGCTTGGTCATTTTGAATTCGTAAGCGAGCCAACGATTGAGCTCGACTTCTTCTTCTGCAACTAAGAAACGATCAATCTTTACCCGTGCTGGCAATAGGGCCATTGGTATGGCAAACATTAAACGGGTCATCACTGTTCGTGCTAATGTATTGCGCGGCTCAACCGAATAAAACCTTCCTCCTGGCTTCAGGAGCCGCTTCACATTTTTCAATGCTTCGGTGACTTCATCGAAAGAGCTTAGATGATGAAGTACTCCTAAGATTACAACTGCATCGTATTGTGGTGGCGGTTCAGGAATTGAAAGACAATTACCCTGCCGAATACAGTCGAATCCTGATTGCTTAACAAGATCTTGTTGAGGCTCCCAACCTTCAACAGAAGTAAAACCACGCTCTTTTAAAATCTTAATAAATTCTCCGCTCCCGCAACCGAGATCCAAGATTTTAGCCTTACGTGATAACTCATCGATACCTGTTCGATTGTAAATGTCTGTGAGTTTCACGTAATTAAATTCGCGATAACGTGTCCAAGCTTCATTCCATTGTGTGTGATCCATACCTTGCAAAGTAACGCAAGCGACTTCAAGTTGTCACGCTTCCTAAGGGATGCAGACCGTCGAAAAGCGCATATAGGAGTGAACAAAGTTTGGTAGTTAACTTAATAGCTTAATTTGAATATTTCATGCTCTTTTCTGTTTGCTGAAAAGTGGCGTAATGTTACCTGAAGACCTGTGGTTAGAACCGCTGAGACTTTCAGGCGAACTCGAGTAATTTCTATCCCATAGCCATCATTTTCCATAGACAACTTACTCCCCTCGCGATATCCATAATCCTTCACAAAACCCAGGGGTTAATGATGATTATCGTAAAAGCACCTTTACGCATCTCTATTGGTGGCGGCGGAACAGATCTTCCTTCTTACTACAAGCATTTCGAGTCCACCTTCATCAGCGCAGCCATCAACAAATACATCTACATTTCAGTCCACCCCATCTTCATCGAAGATATCATTTTAAAATATTCGGAAATGGAAAAAGTAAAATCGGTGGATCAAATTAAACATCCCATCGTGCGCGAAGCTTTAAAGTTAACAGGTATTAACTCGGCCCTTGAAATTTCGTCATTTGCTGACATTCCATCAGGAACAGGATTAGGTTCATCAGGTACTTTCACCGTGGCTTTATTGAAAGCCCTTTACACTCTAAAAAACATTAATCACAACAACATGACTTTGGCTGAAGATGCCTGTCGCATTGAAATTGAAAAACTAGGTGCGCCCATTGGAAAACAGGATCAGTACATTTCTTCTGTCGGTGGCTTGACCCGTTTTCATATCGACAAAAAAGGGATTGTGACTTCCCGACCGCTTGAAATGGATCAGCATTCTCGCACGGATCTGGAAGAACATTTGCTTTTATTTTTCACCGGTTACTCTCGATCAGCTAATGAACTTCTGCGCGAACAAGATAACAAAACTAAAGAAGCCCAAGGCCCGACTTCGGCTTCATCAGCTGCGCCAAGCAACGAAATGATTGAAAACTTACATTTCACCAAAGAGCTTGGAACAAAAATTGGTTACGCTTTGGAAAAAGGAAATCTTACAGAGTTCGGTCAGTTAATGAACACTCACTGGGAATTTAAAAAGAAACGTTCAAAAAGTATGTCTACAGGTCGCATTGACGAATGGTACAGTCTAGCGATGAAAAACGGTGCCCTCGGTGGAAAATTAATTGGCGCTGGTGGTGGTGGTTTCTTGATGTTCTTAGCTGATGATAAACGTCGACTTAGAAAAACCATGCGCGAAGCTGGCTTGCAAGACGTTCCTTTCCGCTTTGATACTTTGGGAGCACAGGTGGTTCTTCATGACTAAACAAATCGCTGTTATCGGAGATTGGCATTTAGCTTTTGTTACGGCATCGGTGTTGGCCGATGTGGGCCACAAGGTCAATTTCGTCAAACCACTGAATTTAAATGCAACAGAATGGACGAAGTTCCCTGACATTCCTGTTATGGAACCCGGCCTGCAAGAGATGATTTCTAAAAACACCTCGGCGGGTCGATTGGATTATAAAAATGGAGTCTCCGCCGATCTGACGGCCGATTACATTTGGCTTGCGGTTGATACTCCTGTGAATGAAAATGATGAGCCTCAGCTAGAACCTCTTTTAGTCATTGCCGATCAAATTGCTTTATTGAAGAAAAAACCAAAAGCTTTGATAGTGAGTTCACAAATTCCTATGGGCTTTTGTGCTGAATTGGAAAAACGCACGGGACTTCCTGTCGCTTATATTCCTGAAAATCTGCGCTTAGGAAAAGGCATTGAAACTTTTTATCAAGCTGATCGAACCGTCATTGGTTGCAACAGCATGGCCGTTGCCGAAGATATTAAATCTTTGCTGTCTGGATTCAAAACTGAATTTCTCCTTTGCAATGCCATCACTTCCGAAATGGTCAAGCATGCGAACAATGCATTCCTTGCCATGAGCATTAGCTTTTCTAACGAGCTCGCTCGATTGGGTGAAAAGTTCAATGTCGATAGCGTTCTAGTCGGTAAAGCATTAAAGATGGACAAACGTATTGGCAAAGCAGCTTACGTTATTCCCGGTTTAGGTTTTGCGGGCGGGACATTGCCACGTGACCTTCGTGTTCTTCAAAAATTGGGTAAAGAACAAAATATTCCTATGGATATTATCGACTCTGTTTTACGGGTGAATGAAAACACCACTAAAGCGATTTCGGAAATTGTTCTAACTCATATTTCAAAAAATAATTTACCTAAATCAGTATTGATTTTAGGTTACACTTACAAACCAGACACAGACACATTACGCCGATCGCTTTCTTTAGATCTTGCCGAAGAACTTGCTGACCATGGAATGAACGTCTCTGGTTATGATCCTGTAATGAATGGAAAAGACCTTTCAGCACTTAATGGAAAAATTAAACATTTTGATTCCTTAGATACTGTTCCCGCAGAAACTTCTGTTGTTTTGTTGATGACTTCTCGACCTGCATTTCAAGAATTGGATTGGAAAAAAATCACGGCAAAATCCAAATCCCCGGAAAAGATTCTTGTTCTCGACACTCAGAATTTCTTAAATGCGGCGGCACCTTTAAAATCGGGCTGCACTTTTAAGTCACTGTGGTCTCCGGCTAAAACTTCTGCGGGAGAAGCTCATGCTTAAAAATAGAGTGATCGCCATCACCGGCGCTGGTCGAGGCATCGGTAAGTCTTTAGCTGAAGCCTGCAAAAAAGAAGGCTACAAAGTAGCCATTTGCGCTCGTTCGCAAAAAGAACTTGATGAAACTTTAGCTGAACTTAAAAAAATCAACGAGCTTCCTTGTTTAGCTTTCAAGTGCGACGTCACCAGTGAAAGCGAAACCAAAGCGTTCTTTGAAAAAGTGCAGAAAGATCTTGGTCCACTTTACGGGCTGATCTGCGCCGCTGGTGTTTATGGACATATCGGCCCTTTCCTTGAAAGCACTTTTGAAGAATGGGAAAAGGCCCTCGATATTAATTTGAAAGGAACTGCTCTCTCCGTTCACACCGCAGCTCCTTATTTTGATAAAAGCGCTTCTGGAAGAGTGATTCTATTTTCAGGTGGAGGCCAAGGCCCACTTCCAAACTTTTCGGCTTATGCGATCAGCAAAGGTGGAGTTTGGCGCATGACTGAAACTTTTGGAGCTGAGCTTGCTCAAAGAAATATTTTCTTGAATTCGATCGCCCCTGGTGCCGTAAACACAAAATTGTTGGATGAATTGCTGGAAGCTGGTCCCGATCGCGTTGGAAAAGAATTTTACGAAAAATCTTTGGCTCAACGAGAACAAGGCGGAACTTCTCCTGCGAAATCGGCAGAGCTTGCGCTGTATTTGCTCTCTGAAAAATCAACCGGGCTTTACGGAAAAACTCTTTCTGCAGTTTGGGATCCTTACAAAGATTTCACCAATCTGGAAAAAATGAGTCAAAGCGATATCTATCAAGTGCGAAGAGTTGTGGACAATCAAGGCAACACTCGCAGCAAATAGTGAGGAATAGTAATGGCTAAATTTTTAGTGACTGGTGGGGCTGGCTTTATCGGATCCCATTTTTGTGATGCTGCTTTATCGCGAGGTCATCAAGTTCTTGCTTATGATAACTTAGAAACCGGAAATAAAATATTTCTGACAGACGCGCTTAAAAATTCAAAGTTTCAATTGCTTGAGGGCGACATTCGCGAACTGGAACAACTCTCCAAAGCAGCGCAAGAATTTCGTCCCGACTGGGTCATTCACTTTGCGGCGAATGCCGATGTCAGACAAGGTCTGGATCGACCTCGACGGGATTTAGATTACAACACGACGGGAACTTGGAATGTGGCCGAAGCGGCTCGACGCTCGGGATGCTCTCGTATTCTGTTTAGCTCAACAGGCTCTGTTTATGGCGAGCCGAAAATATTTCCTACCCCCGAAACTTGTCCTTTCCCCGAGCAAACTTCTTTGTACGGGGCTTCAAAGTGCGCGGGGGAAGCAATTCTTTCGGCTTACTCTCACGGTTACGGAATGAACAACACGGTCTTTCGTTTTGTTTCCATCCTTGGACCCCGATATTCACATGGACATGTTTTTGATTTCACTCACCGACTGCGACAAGATCCAACTCAATTAAAAATTCTTGGCAACGGGAAACAATTGAAATCTTATCTGCACGTCTTTGATTTAATGAACGGACTTTGGAAAGTCATCGATGCTGAGCCTAAGGGCTTTCAAGTTTTTAATATTGGTCACGATGATGCCCTCACCGTCGATCGCAGCGTTTCTTACATCGTGGATGAGTTAAAAATTTCGCCTAAATACAATTACACCGGTGGCGAACGGGGTTGGATTGGCGACAGTCCCCGCATCCAATTGGATTGCACCAAATTAAAAACTCTCGGTTGGAAAGCGGAACGCAGTTTAGAACAAGGCGTGCGCGACACCGTGAAGTACCTTAAGGAAAATTCGTTCTTATTTGAAGGAGTTCCAGTATGAAGTGGGGTTTAATCGGCTGCGGAGTGATCGGCGAACGAAGAGCCGCGGCTCTTCCCGAGGGAGTAAAACTTGTTAGCTGTTATGATCCTGTTGCGGCTCGCACGGAAAAGATTTCTCAACTGACTGAGGCGCAAATTGCGAAGAATGAAGATGAAGTTTTTAAGACCGAAGGTCTGACTGCTGTCGTGATTGCGGCGATCAACTCATCTCTTGTTGGTCTTATTCAAAAAGCTGTGGATCGTGGTCTGCATGTGCTCGTGGAAAAACCAGCGGCTCGCAGCCATTCCGAGCTCTCGACATTGAATCCTAAAAAATCCGTGATTAAAGTGGGTTTCAATCATCGTTTTCATCCCGCATTTTATGATCTTGTGAATGAAATTAAAAATAATCCCGATGATCCCATTATGTTCATTCGTGCCCAGTATGGAAACGGAGCCCGCGTTGGTTTCGATCGCGAATGGAGATCCAACGTTGAAATCGCCGGCGGCGGTGAATTGCTGGATCAAGGCGTTCACGTTTTGGATTTAGCTTCTGTTCTTTTGCCCGACATGAAAGTGATTACGGGTTATTGCAAAACTCATTATTGGGATATGAAAGTGGACGATAACTCCTGGGCCATTCTTGCCGATAAGAGTGGCGCGACTTTCACTTTCCATGTTTCTTCCAGCGAATGGAAAAATGAATTTCGCTTCGAAGTTTACACTCGAAAAAGAAAGTACCAGTGGTTGGGATTAGGTCGATCTTATGGACCTGAAAAGTTACACATCTATAAAATGAAACCCGAGATGGGTCCTCCCGATTACGAAGAGCGCAGTTACCCCGGCGACGATCTCAGTTGGAAAAATGAAAACACTCAGTTTCAACAGGCTGTTTTGGGAAAAGCTCCCCCTTATGGAGGCTTTCAAGACGCCTTGAAATGCCTGGGCTTCGTTGAAGATATTTATGAAAAGTCGAAAGCTCTTCAAGGAAACACCAATCATCCTTTATGGTGGAGACAACCTTAAGTGCAAACATCGCCCGTCCCACCTATTCTGGTTTTAGCTGGTGGACGAGCGACTCGCCTTAAGGAACTTTCGAAAGATCTTCCCAAATATTTAATGCCGGTGGATTCGCAGCAGAATTTTGCTGATGTTCATTTAAAATGGCTGAAGTCTTTAGGATTTAACAAAGTCTTCCTGAGTATCGGTCACCTCGGAGAACAAATTCGGGATCACTGTGAAGACGGCTCACGTTGGGATTTAAATATTTATTATCTCGAAGATGGGCCACAGCTCGTAGGCACCGGAGGAGCTGTTAGAAATTCCCTGGCCTTAGATTATAGCGAACTTGCTGTTACCTATGGTGACACATTGCTTAATCTTCAGCTGGATCAGCTTCTTGAAAATTTTCACCAGCAAAAAGTCCAAGGTCTTATGACCATTTATAAAAACGAAGTCCCTGGTCATGTTTGCAATATTCATTGGGAATCCCCTTACGTCATCTACGATAAAATAAATCCTAAGCCTCAGTGGCAATATATTGATTACGGCTTTATGATTCTTAAACGCTCGCTGATCGAGTCTTTTCCGAAAGAAAGCCCTCTGGACCTTGCTCTGCCTTTATCCCTAGCTTCTTATAAGAAACAAATCGCCGGTTACCCTGTGAAAGAACGTTTTTGGGAGATTGGCTCTCCCGAAGCCTTGGCCGAGTTTCAAGCCAAATTTCATTCATAAAGCTAGTGCTTTTATAGCTAAAATTTAGTATTCCTAATTCATCGCTAAATTCGTCACGAAAGGTAAAAAATGAACACTCCCAGTCCATTTGCAAACAAAGTTAAAATTTACTCTGATGGTGCTGATAAAGCTTCCATGCTAGAAATGGCAAAAAATCCCCTGATCAAAGGCCTAACTACAAATCCCAGCCTGATGAAAAAAGCTGGCGTCAGTGATTACAAAAGTTTTTGTTTAGATATTTTAACTCACATCAAAGACAAACCCCTTTCTTTCGAAGTTTTTACAGATGATATCACCGATATGAAACGCCAAGGGAACGAGATCAACACTTGGGGTAAAAATGTTTACGTTAAAATTCCAATCACAAACTCTGAAGGACAATCGACAATTCCTTTGATCAAAGAATTGACCAAAGCCGGAGTAAAATTAAATGTAACTGCAATCTTAACAATGCAGCAAGTGACTGAAACAGTACTGGCATTGAAAGGTGGAGCTCCTTCCATCGTGTCTGTTTTCGCAGGACGAATCGCTGATACAGGCCGTGATCCTATGCCTATCATGAGCGCAGCTGCTGCTCTTTGCCGTGGCACTGATCCAAACATTGAATTGCTTTGGGCTTCAAGCCGTGAAGCTTTCAACATTGTTCAAGCGGAACAAACAGATTGCCACATCATTACGGCAGCACCTGATTTGATTAAAAAAACTTCCATGTTCAACAAAGATTTAACTCAATTGAGTCTTGAAACAGTTCGCATGTTTAAAACAGACGCTGAAGCTGCGGGGTACAAATTATGATGACCGACAGCTTTTCAAAATCTTTTCTCGATGAAACGATTCAAATTCTTCAAGAACTCAATCCTACAGAAATCGATGCTTTAGCAACGTCCTTAGGTAAAGTTCGTGATAATGGCGGTCGATTATTTATTTTGGGTGTTGGCGGATCTGCGGGTCACGCTAGCCATGCTGTTAATGACTTCCGTAAAATCTGCGGATTCGAAGCTTACGCTCCAACCGACAATGTTTCTGAACTGACGGCGCGAATCAATGACGAAGGATGGGAGAGCTGTTTTTCAGAGTGGCTGAAAGGCTCACGCATTACTGGAAAAGACGCTGTTCTTGTTTTTTCTGTTGGCGGTGGAAACCAAGAAAAAAATGTTTCCATGAATTTAGTGCGCGCTCTTGAAGTTGCCAAAGAAGTTGGCGCAACTGTGACTGGCATCGTTGGTAAAGATGGTGGTTTCACTAAAAAAACATCTCAAGCTTGCGTGGTCATTCCACCCAAATTTTCCGAGAGAATTACTCCCCATACAGAGGGCCTTGCGGCCGTTGTTTGGCATCTGTTGGTTTCACACCCTGCTTTGAAAGTGAAACAAACAAAATGGGAAAGCACTAAACCTTGATCAGCAAGGTCAGCTTAATTATTCCTATTTTTAATGAAGGTGATACTGCCCTTGCACTTTTAAAAAGCGTCATGGCACAGCCTTTACCAGGTGATCTTCAAAAAGAGATGATTATCATCGAGTCCAATTCAACGGATGGGACTCGTGAACTTGTGCAAAAATTTGTTCAGGAAAATGCTGGAAATTCTCCAGTGAAAATTGAGCTAATTCTTGAAGAAACACCCAGGGGAAAAGGTCATGCCGTTCGGCAAGGAATACAAAAAGCAACCGGCGACATCATCTTGATTCAAGACGGCGATCTTGAGTACAGTGTTACTGATTACCCACTGCTGCTTCAACCTCTCATCGATGGCCACGTCGACTTTGTTTTAGGATCACGACATTTATCTGCTGGTGGATGGAAGATCCGTAAGTTTGAGCAAAGCCCGATGACAGCTTTCTACATGAATTTAGGTGGAATGTTTTTCCATACTTTGTTCAACATTCTTTACCAAGTTAAACTCACTGACCCTACAACCATGTATAAGGTTTTTCTGAAAAAATGCATTGATGGTGTCGCTTTCGAATCAAACCGTTTTGATTTTGACTTTGAATTGGTCGCGAAATTAATTCGTCTGGGTTATATTCCTTTGGAAGTTCCTATTTCTTACTCGTCTCGTGGTTTTGAAAAGGGAAAAAAAGTTCGAGCTTTCCGCGATCCTTTTATGTTCCTGTGGGTTATTTTTAAATTTCGAATTAAGCGAATTCAACGCATTCCTCGAAAAGCAATGACTTACAGTCTAAACTAACCCCGATACCCGTCGCAAAAAATCATCGCGTCTTTTAAAATCTCGCCGGCAGCGGTGCGATCTTTAGCCTCGACATAGATACGAAATTCAGGTGCATTCCCCGAAGGTCGCAAATGAACCGTTTGACCCCCATTGGAAATAATTTTGATCCCATCCACTTTATTAATTTCTTTCACTGAAGAAAAGTAACGCCGAAGCGTACTGGAAAACTCCAGCAATCGTTGGGGATTCTCCGTAACATCTTCTAAAATTCTTTTTGAGATGGGCAAGGGAAACTCTTTCAATAATCCGCTCAAATTTACTCTAGAGAAAAGAAAATCTTGATGCTTTTTGAGCCAGCCAGAAATAGATTGTTTTAAGTATACAATCATTGGCAGAAGCGCATCCCTTGTTGGCAGTGCCGCCAAATCTTTCGCATCTGAACCTAGTAAGAATCCACCGTTCGCTTCAAAACCAGCTACCGAAGATGCCGCTCCCGAAAGATTTTTCATTTCGGAGACCACGAAGGGAGAACCGATCTTTGTGCGGGCTACTTTAGAAAACCAAGTCGATTCTTCGATCAAACTTGTGCAACTGACCGGCGTCGCCACCGCATCCATTCCCAAAAAGTGCGCCGTAATCATTCCTAAAACATCACCCGTGATTTGACCATAGCGATGCTGCACCACTAAGGGGCGATCCGCATCACCGTCAGCGCTTATCAAAATTTCAATGTCGTTTTCAAACATCACCTCTTGAAGCGCTTGGAGATTATCAATATTTTCTGTATCAACAGGAATGAACTTTTCAGAAAAGCCCGTTAACTTGACGTCAGCTCCCAACTCGCGCAAGATTTTCGGCAGAAGATCTCGACCGACCGTTGAGTGCTGGTAGAAAAGTACCCGAGTCCCCGCTAAAAAATCAGGACCGAACGCTTTCAAATATCTTTGAGTGTAAAATTCTTCGGCTTGAAGTTGATTTGCAGACTCATTGGGGAAATCAGCTAAAGCTGGAGCTGCACCGACCGCGCTTGTCTTAAGACGCTCATTCTCTCTCTCGAAACCTCGACGGATTTCCAGCTCATCATCTTTCGTGATCTCCCCGTCAGGAGTATAGAACTTAACTCCGTTGCGATCCGCAGGAATATGACTGCCCGTCACCATCACTGAAGCGGCCTGACGAGATAGCGCAAAATAAGCTAAGGCCGGTGTCGGCACCCCACCCAAAGAAATAACTTTATAACCTGACTCTTCGAAAGATTTTGCGAAGTACCATTGAATCTCGGGGCTGCTCGTTCGCAAATCCCTAGCCATATAAATTTCACGGACAGCAGGATATTGTTTACGCAAAAGTTCAACAAAGCCCAAAGCGTAATTGCGACAGTTCGCAAAAGTAAAATCAATAACTCGACCGCGCACTCCACTGGTACCGAATTTTAAATCTTCTTTAATCATGATTTACCCAAACCGGCCCGTAATGTAATTCTCGGTCCTCTGATCTTTCGGAGTCGTGAAGATTTTATCGCTTAAACCAAACTCGATCAAATCTCCCATATACATAAAGGCCGTGTAATCAGAACATCGAGCTGCCTGATGAAGATTGTGAGTCACAATAAGGATCGTCACATCTTCTTTCAATTCATTGATCAGCTCTTCAATATGCGCGGTTGAAATAGGATCCAATGCTGAGGTAGGTTCATCCAATAATAAAATCTCAGGATCCGTCGCCAAAGCCCTCGCGATGCAGACTCGCTGCTGTTGCCCACCCGAAAGCGAAGTTGCTGGGCCTTCCAGACGATCTTTGACCTCGTCCCAAATTCCCGCTTGGATCAGTGATCTTTCGACACGATCTTCGATGAAGCTGCGTTTTTTCACTCCGCGAACTTTTAAGCCGTAGGCGACATTTTCGAAAATGCTTTTAGGAAATGGATTTGGTTTTTGAAAAACCATTCCGATGCGCATGCGCACTTCCATGGGATCAATGTCAGATCCCAAAATATTTTTTCCTTCGGGGTAAAGTAAAATTTCGCCCTCATAGTGAATCGCCTGAGTGTACAAATCATGCATGCGATTGAAGCAACGTAACAGAGTGGTCTTGCCACAGCCTGAAGGACCAATCATCGCGGTGATTTTTTTTTCGTGAATGGGCAAATCGATGGACTTTAAAACTTTTTTTTCACCGTAAGCAAAAGATAAATTTTTGACTTGAGCTCTTAGATTTTCCATCAGCTCACCACTTCATCTTGGCGCGGAAACGGTAGCGAATAAAAATCGCCACCGCGTTCATCAGCAAAGTCATGCCCAATAAAACAATGCCCGTCGCTGCGGCATTGACGTGAAATTCTGATTCAGGTTTTGAAATCCAATTGAACATCTGAATGGGCATAACAGTGAAAGGGTCTTTAAGCCATTGGAAACTGATGAAGGGCCAAATTTCTTGCACCGGCGGAGTCGGCAAAAACGCAATAAAAGTCAAAGCTCCAATAGTAATGAGCGGAGCTGTTTCACCAATAGCGCGGCTTAAGGAAATAATAATTCCTGTTAAAATCCCCCCCGAACTGTAGGGCAGAATATGATGCTTAATCGTCTGCCATTGGCTGGCGCCCAAAGCGTAAGCAGCTTCGCGAATCGCGTTCGGAATTGTGCGGATGGCTTCTCGAGTTGTGACAATGACGATGGGTAAAACCATTAGTCCAAGTGTTAAACCTGCAGTCAAAATGCTTTGCCCAAAATCCAACTTTTGCACAAAAAATCCTAAGGCCATCAATCCAAAAATAATTGATGGAACTCCCGCAAGATTAATAATATTGAGCT
This sequence comes from Pseudobdellovibrionaceae bacterium, assembly GCA_021731025.1. Taxonomy (GTDB): domain Bacteria; phylum Bdellovibrionota; class Bdellovibrionia; order Bdellovibrionales; family Bdellovibrionaceae; genus UBA5009. The sequence continues at coordinate 44,040 of JAKFYD010000024.1, forward strand.
CAATCAAACTGCTGAACCAACTTTTACGGGCATACTCTTCGAGATAAACTCCGGCCGCAATTCCCAAAGGAATCGTGCACAGTGCTGTCACACCCATCACACAGAAAGAACCCACCCAAGCCGAAAGAATCCCCGCTTTTTCAGGCCATCGCGAAGGAAAGTGAGTGAAAAAATCTTTGTTAAGTCTTGGCACTCCACTGGAAGCCAAATCCCAAATCAGCGCGAGCAAAACCAAAATCGAAAAAAAAAGTGTCAGCATACCCAAAACCAAAAACAAACTGTTCACCAACTGCCGTCGGTGCAATTGATTTTTATCAATGGCTAAAAGCTCAGGCGAAGTTGAATTTGTTGTGATCGAGGCTTCCATACTGTCTCTGCCCTATTCTTTTTCTTGGAACCTTTTTCGGATCCAAAGACCAAAAATATTGAAAGACAAAGTAATCACAAACAAGGTCAATCCAGCAACATAAATGGACTGATAACCAATTGACCCATGGGGCAAATCCCCTTGAGAAATCTGCACAATAAAAGCGGTGATTGTTGCTGCGGGTTGAGTCGGATCAAAGGTCATCTGAGGCTGATTCCCCCCAGCAATAGCCACCACCATGGTTTCACCTAAAGCCCGCGAGATTGCCAAAATATAAGCTGAAGTCATTCCTGAAAAGGCACTGGGAATAACGACGCGAAAAGTAGTTTGCAAGGGCGAAGCTCCCAGGGCCGCCGAAGCCTCACGAAAATGATTCGGAACTGCGCGCATGGCATCTTCGCTCAAAGAACTTACATAAGGCACAATCATAAAACCAATAACGATTCCCGCTGCCAAAATATTAAAGCCCTGAATCTGCGGAAATATTTTTTGCAAGAGTGGCGTGACAAAGAGCAAGGCAAAGTAACCGTACACGACGGTGGGGACTGCAGCTAAAAGCTCTAGAAGAGGTTTTACAATTTCACGAGTGCCGGGCTTAACGTACTCACTGAGATAAGCTGCTGCTACGGTTCCCATCGGAATAGCGACAACTAAACCGATGAAAGTCGAAAGAAAAGTTCCGCAGAGTAAAGGCAAAATTCCAAACTTGGCATTTTCAAAAGTGGGAGTCCATTCCGTTCCCGTAATAAAATTCCAAAGGTTCACGTGCTTAAAGAAAGGAATAGATTCCGAAATCAAAGTCCAAACAATTCCCACCGTGACCAGAACAGAAGAAGTTGCCGCCAAAAATAAAATGAGCTCGACAAATTTTTCGCGGAAGCGACGCCAGCGGCGAGCGCGACTGCCAGGAGCTGAAAAACGGGTCAGAACAAGTTTTTGACTCATCAGAGTTTTTTCTCACGATTCATCAATTGGTCCATTTTTAAACCCATGCTCGAGTGTCCACCAAAAGATGTTCCCAATTTATTTTTCTTAATATGCTCTCGAGAAATTTCATAAATTTTTTCAGGCAGTGGAACATATTTTACCATCGGCACAATCTTCGCTAAATTCTTATTTGTAAATTCCACGAATTCACGCACCTCGGGTTTTTTCATGGCAGTTTCACTCACATAAATAAAAACGGGTCGAGATAAGGGAGCATAATCTCCACTTTCAACGGTGGCTCTGGAAGGCGATACTGGTTTTTTCAAGTTGGGATTGATCACTCCAACGACTTTCAACTTGGATTTATTTTCTTCGTAGTAGGCCAAAGGTAAATAACCTAAAGAAAATTTATCCCCGCTGATTCCCGTCACCAAAGTGTTATCATTTTCACTGGCCGAATAATCTCCTCGGCTGGATTTCGCTTTACCAACGATCGCTTCGGTAAAATAATCGAAAGTCCCAGAATCAGATCCGGCTCCGTAAAGTTTTAATTTTTCTTTGGGCCAGGCCGCATTGACTTGGTCCCAAGTCATAATTTTTCCTTGAGCACCGGGCTCCCACATTTTTTTAAGATCTTCGATGGAAATATTTTGAAGCCAGTCATTTTTCGGGTTTACTACGACCACCGTGGCATCATAAGCGATGGGAATTTCGAAGAAACGGATGGAAGCCTTTTTACAGTTGGCGAGCTCTTCAACCTGAATGGGGCGAGAGGCATTCTGAATATCAGTTTCGCCGCGGCAGAATTTTTTAAAACCCCCGCCTGTACCAGAGATTCCCACGGTGACCCGAACCTGTCCCCGCTTTTCATTCTGAAATTCTTCAGCCACAGCTTCAGCAATAGGGAAAACGGTGCTTGAGCCATCAACCTTGACAACAGGGACGACCGCTTGAGCAAACTGTAAAAAACCTGTGAATAAAAATAAACCCAGTAGACCCTTCATTTCGCTCTCCTTTTAAAACTTTGAAGTCCAATTTACTCTGGCTTTTCTGAAAGAATTGTTAAGGTTCGATCAGGATTTTTACGCAATGCAGGGAGCCTGAAGGAGGAGAACGCAGAGATTTAAAGTTTTAGAGAGTCTCTGGTGCGTTTAGATACCAAAGTGCGTGGCTTACCCTTTGCTTTTGATGCAAGTCAGTGTCCGAACATCACCTCCAGGGGGAACCATGAAGTCAAAGATCTTATTTATCATTTCAATTTTATCTTTAATATTCGCCAGCTTACACGCTGAAGCTCAAACAACACCTGAAGGCGCGCAAGTGCTAGCGGTTCAGGTTGAGGGCACAGGTTGTGATCAAACAACAGCGGCAATCAGCTTATCCCCTGATGCTCGTGACCTGAGCGTGCTTTTCGATAATTACACCGTTGAAATTGGACAAGGCAGCCAAAATCCTTCCTTACTGAAAGCCCAAAAAAATTGCCGAATTTTTATTGATATGAATATTCCCATGGGTTGGCAATTTGCCTTCCGTGCCGTTGATTACCGAGGCTTTGCGGCTGTTCCTTCCAGCGCTTGGGCCTTTCACCGATTTTCCTACATTGCTCCAAACCAACTGATCAGCTCACTTCGCGAAGCCAGTATCACCGGTCCACAAAATAAAGATTATGCCGTTCACTTTGAACAAAAACCATCGCGCTTAACTTGGTCACCCTGTGGTCAGCCTCAACAAAAAATTCAACTGCTCTCTCAGTTGGGTGTGCAGTACTTTCCCCGCTCTAGCGATCGAAGCTTAGCACAAATCAGTTTAGATTCGGCGGATGCGAGTTTCCGTCAAAACTTTTCCATCGAGTGGAGACGTTGCAACTAGAGTTCTAATCTAGGCATTTATTGACATTCGAGGAGGCTCGAAATCTGATAAGACATCTGCCAAAAAGGAGATGTCTTTGGATTCCCAAATTAATTCGACTCCTCGAACCGCAAATGTGATCAAGTCGCTTCAAAAAGCTTTGCTCAGCCTGACCCGTCCCGCGATTTTTTTCCGTCTTTTAATTCCCTTTTTTCTTTCTCTCTCTGTAGGTCTTCTCATCCTTTTTTTCTTTTGGACTGATTTTATAATAGTAATGACAAATGGCCTTTTAAATTTTGAAGGTCTGACCCGCACTTTGGAATGGATGTTTTCTTTTTTAAGTACCGATGTTCGTGACATTCTTGGTTTTTTCTCGGGCTTTGTATTCGTGATTTTAATTCTTATGCTGATCTACGCCATCACTTTGATTTTGGTTTCGACTCTGTTGGTTCCTTTGCTCATTCCAATCATTCGACGACACGACTATCCCCACCTTAAGGACCATAAAAATTCTGAAATTGGGCCTGGAGTGGTCAATACCATCCAGGCGCTCGTGGTTTTTTTCTTCTTTTTTCTCCTGTGCTTCCCACTGCTGTTCATTCCGGGATTATCTTTTCTCATTCCCTTGGTGCTGAACTCTTATCTTTCTCAGCGAGTTTTTCCCTTCGATGTGCTTCAAAATTTAGCCCGGTCCCATGAAATTAAAAAATTTCAAAAAGATCACCGGGTCCAGTTGTGGATGCTGTCGATATCGACGGGAATTTTGGTTTATATCCCCTTAATCAACTTTTTGGCGCCGTCCATTGCCGCATTGAGTTTTATCTTTTATATTTTTGAAAGCATCAGTGATTCAAGAAAACAAAGTCCGGGGGCTCTATGAATTTCATCGAAGGCTTTATTCAACCGAAGAAAATTGAATTCCGTAGCTTTTTGGAAAGTGTTGATGGTCGCTCTGTCAGTGAGCTTAAAAAATCTTTGTCAGATTTGGTGGCTTATTCGTCCGAAGAGATCCAATGGCTCAACTATTTTCAGGCTCTTTTAAAGATTAAGGAAGAAGCCGATGTCGATGCCCTTAATATTTTAAAAAAGATTTATGAATCCTCGAAAGTAAATCTCACCGACGAGCAAGCAGACAGCTACCGTTTTTTAGGTTTGGTGCTGAAAAAAATCGGATGGATCTATCGCAAAAACAAGGATTTTGAAAAAGCTTATTTTTATCACAGCGCTCGGCACCTTTACCTTTCTCGCTATGGAAGTGCCGCCGAAATTCACGATGCTGCCATTAGTTTGGATATGGATGCCTATTATCTGAAGGATCTCAAAGTTTCTGAGTTTTGGCTTTTGAACTCGAAGGACGCCGCAATGAAAATCAATAATCCTATTGATCGAAGTCGCAGCTTAGGTCTGACCAATAATAATTTAGGAAGCACTTACGCTTTACAAAAAAGATTCAATGAAGCTGTTGCCTGCATTTATGCCGCTCTTGATGCTTGGATTGATTACGAAGCCTTGACTGGGCCCCATGAAAATAAAGTGGTTTGGGCCTATTACGCTGTCGGCGATGTTTATGAGAGCTGGTTGCTTCATCGTCAAGAAACGAAAGACAATACACTGGATCAAAAAACGGAAGCTCTGCGAGCTTTTCGTAAAGCCATCGCTTTAGCAGAACAAAGAAATATGCCCGAAACCGATCGGCTGTCGATGCAAGATCGGCTCAACAAAATCTTGGACACCGAACCCGAGCTGCAAGTCTGATATGTTGAATCTCTATCGATCACAAACCCGCAACGACTTAGATTTTCTTTTGGCAAACCCACCGAAGGAAGATCAGCTCAGTGAAAATTTGCAGTGGTTAGGGAAAATCATTCACTGGGTCTTGTCGGAATCTCCACTGAAACTTCCTGAGCACAATTTTTCGACCGGACAAACCCAGGCCTTAAGAGTGAAGTGGATGTTATTTCTTTTAGATAGAAATCCCGAATGGAAAACTCCATTGATAAAAGTGCTCAGCTCGATTGTTACTAAAACTCAAATTTTTGATTTGCTGGTGAGCGGCCTTCACCAAAAGTCGGGTATATTTTCCGAGTCTCTGCAAAGGCTTTCTTTTCGTTTTATGCCCCAACTTGCCGATCACAAAAATCTGGGATTTTTTCTACGCACGGCTTTCAGAAGGGAAAAAGATGCTTTAGCTCTGATGAAAATTGATTCGCAAAATTTTAAAAAGCTTATTGATCTTTTCGTGGTGGATTCAAAAACGGATTTTGGTCCTTGGCAATTCCATACTCTCGAAGCCATTCGCTATCTAGCCCTTCAGATAGCGGCCTTAAGCCAATCGACAGATGTGCGCCAGCATATTCCCTATATTTCTCTACAAGAAAATCCATTTTATCAGGTCAATCTTTTGGTCATCGAGTGGCAACCAACACTTTCGACGATTCAAATTAACCACGAAATTGAAAAATGCAATCAAGCCATTGATGAACTTTACACCCACATGGATGATCACGGCGTCAGTATCGACATGGTCTACCAGCTCGAGCGATTGCGCTTTCTATTGCGACGACTGAAACGACTGCTCAGTCTTTTTGAATCTTCTGCGACTTCCGTTGAGCAAAAACAAACTCTCATCTCGTTGATTGTTTTAGAAAACATTCGTTCCCGAAGTTTGCGAGCTTTGTTTGGCGATAACACCACTTTAATTTCTAAAAAAATTGCCGAGACCAGCGCCGAAACCGGCGAACACTACATTGCCCACACTCCCCGAGAGTACTTTGACCTTTTTCGAAGTGCCATTGGCGGCGGAGCTGTCACCGCCATAACGACTTTAGTGAAACTTCTTATCTCGAGTCTTCCGGGTTCGCCTTTTTTGTTGGGTTTCGTTTCTTCGATCAACTACACCCTGAGTTTTATGGTTTTACAACTTCAGCATTTCACCTTGGCCACAAAGCAACCTGCCATGACAGCGGCTGTGATTTCCCAAAAACTTAAGCATGAAAATGAAAACATTGATCTGGATCCTGCGGTTCAAGAAATTTTTCACGTTATCAAATCCCAACTTGTTTCAGTTCTTGGGAATGCTCTCTCGGTTATCCCCAGTGTTATTTTTATTTGTATGGCTTATTTTTGGCTTAGAGGGGTTCCTTTCCTTTCAGAAATGAAAGCTCACAAAGTTCTCGAAAGCATGTCGATCTTCGGGCCAACACCTTTTTATGCGGCCTTTACGGGAGTTTTACTATTTCTTTCCAGTCTTTGTTCGGGATGGTTCTACCATTGGGTTCGCTATCGCAATCTCCCCCAGGCCCTAGCTAAGAATCAGCGGCTGGTGAGATGGTTTGGACCAGAAAGAGCGCGACTTTTTTCGCAAATTTTTAAACGAAATGCTGCCGGCCTTGCCGCAAACATCTCGCTGGGATTTCTGTTGGGAATGACGCCATTTCTGGCCGAGTTTTTTGGTCTCCCTTTGGATATTCGTCACGTGACTTTGTCGATAGGATCTGTCAGCGCAGCCGTTTCGACTTTAGGTAGCCAAATTATTTATGAGCCGGCATTTGTTTATGCTGTCTTTGGGATTTTGAGCATGGCCGTTTTTAATATCTTCGTGTCCTTCACCTTGGCCCTTATCGTCGCAGTTCGAGCGAAAAAACTATCCTTTAAACTTTCGGTTGAACTTTTGCGGGCTCTTTTTTCCGAGGTGAAAAAAAGAGCATGGGCGACTTTTTCATTTCGCCGATAGCATTTTTAATCTTCAAGTGAAGAGGATCCTTTTGCTCGGCTTGACGACCGATCAAATAAAGTTGATGCGACCAAAATCCTCGCAGGGAAGAAACTGTTGCGACTAATCCCCGATTCATTTCTTCAGCGAGGTAAGGCATGGGAAGAAAGGCAAAACCAACTCCGTCGACGACAGCTCGAGCGACCACGGATATCAGATCACTTTCGAAAACCACGGAATTTTTAATATTAAATTTCTGCAAAAATTGATCTGTTTCATGCCGCAGTTTTAATTTTTCAGAAGGCAGAGCAATTCCTAGTTTGGTTTTTTTCAACCATGTTTTAACAGCGATATGATTGCGATCCAAGGTCGCCTTCGGGGCGTCGGAGCTAGATACGAATAAGACAACAGGCATGCGCACTTCTGACAAAGGATAAAGATCAACCTCATAGGTCGGATTGTTTGAAAAAAGAAGATCAATTTTGTGAGATTTCAACTGTTCAACTAAAAAAGATTTTTCGCCGGAAACAACTTTCAGTTGGAAATTTTCATCAAACGAAAATCCCTGCACGTGCGAGACAAGATCAGCGACAAAATTTTGATCGATCTGCTCGGTCACACCGATACGGAGTGAGCGAATTTGCTGTTGAGACTGGCCCCGAAGGTAGTTTTCTAAATCCGCCGCGGCATCAAAAATTCTTTGGCAATACCTAAACAAAATTTGCCCCCTGGACGAAAGTCGAAGCTCGCGCCCGACGCGCTCAAACAAGTCCTGTCCAATTTGTGACTCTAAAACTTTAATTTGAGCTGATAACGAAGGCTGTTGAATAGAAAGAAATTTTGCGGCGCGCGTAACACTTTGGTGTCGAGCCACCTGATAAAAATAATAAAGATGATTATAATTCAACATAGATAAATCCTATATATTTCATCTTAATTATATATTTTTAATTTCCGTCCCCGGCAAGCATAATGATTAAACAACTTAGCAAGGAGGAATGATGAAAACTGAAATCCGAGTGAAAGACTTTGAAAATACTGAAGGCTTACAAAACTATCTGCAAACTCATGCTGAAGAGTTGCTTCAGTCAACGCTTCCTAAAAATGACCGTTACAATGTAACGGTGAGTGTCGGCGAAAATGCTCATCGCAATCAGGCCCGCCGACCTAACTTTGAATGCGCCATCCATCTTAAATTTGATGGTCTGAAAAAAGTTTACAAAGTGATTAAACAAGGCCCTAATTTTTATGACGTGGTTCACGATGCTGTTTTGAGTCTTAAAAAGATACTGCGTCGTCGTCATAATTTAAACACGAGTTACAAACATACAATTCCTTCCCTAGGAGACTTCCACGCTTCTTAGCCCTCCTTATTTGGCCACTCCGCAATGGAGTGGCCTCTTTTCAATACAATCCTTGTAGTAAATTCGAAAAGGGGTATCCTCTGAAAATCAATAATTTGGAGGTAAACCATGAAATTATATTACAGTCCCGGAGCTTGTTCGATGGCTTCACACATTGTGCTAAATGAGCTTTCATTAAAATGTGATTTGGAACAGGTCTCATTGAAAGAGCATAAAACAAAATCGGGTGATGATTTTTATAAAATTAATCCTAAAGGTTACGTTCCAGCAATGAGCTTAGACAATGGCCAAGTGCTGACCGAAGGAGCTGCGATTCTACAGTACATCGCAGATCAAAAACCTGAATCTCAAATGATTCCTAAATTTGGGACCTTTGAACGTTATCGCTGCCAAGAGTGGCTCACTTTTATTTCCAGCGAAATTCATAAAAACTATAGCCCTTTCTTTAATCCACAAACTCCCGAACAGACAAAAATGAATTTAAAGTCGACACTGTCGAAACGCTTTCAATACGTGGCAGATCATCTAAAAACAAATCCTTTTCTGATGGGGAATCAGTTTACCGTTGCGGATGCTTACCTCTTTACGGTTCTCTCTTGGTCGCAAGGGATGCAAATTGATTTAACTCCTTACCCTGCCCTAATGGGTTACGTTGAACGCATTAAAAATCGTCCTGCTGTGATGGACACTTTAAAAAAAGAAGGCCTGGTTAAGTGAGCTCTTACCCATCTATTTCATGTCTAATATTTTAAGCGTACTTGATCTTGAAAAAACTTATGGCCCTCGAACACTTTTTCGGGGGCTTTCTTTTGGCTTAGCCGGAGCCGAAAAAGTTGGTCTTGTTGGACCTAATGGCGCAGGAAAATCTTCTTTGCTGCGGCTCTTAGCGAAGATTGAACAACCCGATAAAGGCCAAGTGGTTTGGACCCGCGGTTTACGCGTGGGCTATCTTCCGCAGAATCCCTTGTTCTCGGGGAAAACAATTATTGAAGAACTTATTCCCGCAGATCAACTCGATGATCCCATGATGCAAACCAAAGCGGAAGAGTTGATTTCTCGCCTAGGCTTAGACACTCACGAGCTTCGCCGAGATCAATCTGTCCTTGAACTTTCTGGTGGCCAAAAAAAGAAGGTGGCCCTCGCCCGAGAACTGATTAAAGAACCTGATCTTTTGCTGTTGGATGAACCCACAAATCATCTTGATATCGAAAGTTTAATGGGACTTGAAGAATTCCTGAATGAACAACATTCGTTAGCTCTGTTGACTGTAACTCATGACCGCCTATTCTTACAAAATGTCGCCCAAACAATTATTGATTTAGATCCACGTTATAAAGAAGGTCTACTTCGAGTTGAAGGAAGTTACGCTGATTATCTGGAAGCTCGCGAACTTCGCTTAAGCGGTCAACTTTCGCAAGAAGCCAGCAGATCAAACGATTTGCGACGAGAAATGGAATGGCTTCGCAGGGGCGCTAAAGCCCGACAGACAAAACAAAAAGCTCGGCAAGAAGCGACCTATGCTTTGATGGACGAAGTGAAAGAACTTCGCAATCTCAATCGCAAAAAAAACTTAGATATTAAATTGGCCGCTGGCGATACAGTTCCGCAAAAACTCATCGATGCTGAAGGCATTTCAAAAGCCTACGGAGAGCGAGTTCTGTTTAAAGATTTAACTCTTCTAGTCCGCCGGGGTTCCCGCATTGCCTTGCTAGGACAAAATGGTCGCGGCAAAACAACTCTGATTCGATGCTTGCTTGGACAGGAACAAGTTGATTCTGGAAAAATTCGCTTGGCTGATAAATTGTCAGTCAATTACTTTGAACAAAATCGCAATTTGCTAAACCCTAAACTTTCGTTGCTGAAAAATCTTTGCGCTGAAGGCGATTATGTTCACTTGCAAGGCCAAGCAGTCTTTGCGAAAAGTTATTTGGATCGTTTTCACTTCCGTCGCGAACAGCATGATTTAGCTCTTTCTCATCTTTCTGGAGGCGAGCAAGCTCGACTATTAATTGCGAAGATGATGTTGAATACTGCGCCCGTCTTGGTTCTGGATGAACCCACAAATGATTTGGATATTGAAACACTTGATATTTTGCGTGATGCCCTGATTGACTACCCGGGGGCTTTGCTCTTAGTGACTCATGATCGTTACTTTATGGAACAAGTTTGTGACACCTTAATTGCGTTTCCCGAGCGAGACGATCTTCTTCCTGAAGAAACTCCAGGAACAATTTTTAGATTTGAAAGCTATCTGCAGTGGCAAAATTGGAAACTGGAAAGAAAAGAATTGGCCCGTCAGCGATTAGCCGCTGAAAATAAAAAAATAAAAGCGGGCCTGGGGAAAAAAGTTAAACTTTCTTTCAAAGAAAAAAGCGAGCTCGAGCAAATGGAAGCCATTATCGCCAAACTCGAAGCCGATTTAGCTCGACATCAAGAAGAAATGAATCTTCCCGAAGTGCTCAGTGATTCGACAAAAATCCTCCAACTCAGTGAAAAAATGTCTGAACTGGGGACAAAAATTGCTCAACTTTATAGCCGATGGGAAGAGCTCGAAAAGAAAGTTTCGGATAATTAATCTGTACTGGCTTTTAGAGTGCGTACACATCACTTATAAGTTTGTCTTATAGCTTAAAAATATTTTTTTTCATTGTCTGATTGGACCCCAATGCATATGACGCCCAGATACTTAAGGGGGAATAATATGCATTTAAATCCAATCCAGAAATTGTCGCAGGTCACATTCAAAGTTTACCTGTTAGCTTTTTTCTTTTTAGCTTCGGCTTCATTCTCGACAGCCCAAGCTCAGCAAAATCCAGTTCGTGAATGGACAGTCTTAGTTTACATGAATGCAGATAACGATCTGTATCGCTTCGGTTTCTTAAACATGTCTCAAATGGAACAAGTGGGTTCAACAGAACAAGTCAACATTCTGGTCCAAATGGATCATGAAGAAAAATCCATCCCAACGACCAGATACTATGTGACGAAAAATCCAAAACCAACCCAAGGAAAAATCACCTCCCAAGTTTTAGAAACTTTAGGTGAAACCAACATGGGTGATCCTAAAACATTAGCTGAATTCGTCAGCTGGGGAATTCAAAAATATCCAGCTCGCCATTATGCCGTGATCATTTGGAATCATGGAAATGGATGGCAGGGCGTTTCCTACGATGATAATCCGAAAGCCAATCTCACCTTGCCTAACGTACGCACAGCACTTCAAATGGGACAAGGTCTTCTCGCTAAGCAACGCGGTCGAAACGCTCAAGCTGTTAAATTTGACATCATCAATTTTGACGCTTGTTTAATGTCGACACTGGAAGTCGCTTATGAACTTAAAGATGTTGGACAATATCTTGTCGGTTCTCAATTCAACGAACCTGGTTCCGGAGAAGACTACAGCAAATTTTTGGCTCCACTTATTGCTGCTCCTCAAAAATCGGCCCGTGAATTAGCCGAAGTCATGGTTTACCAATACGCTTTAACTTACCAAAATGATTCCAGCATTAACTACGCTGCTGTCGATTTAAATCGCGTTCAAAATTTCACAGGGATGTTGAATGAAAGTAGCAAGCTTATGGCTGCTTCTCCCCTGAAGGGCGCTCTCCGCGAAAGTTTTGGATCAGACTCTTTTGATTTGATCACAGCTTTCACTCGAGCCCAGGTTGCTAGCGGTCAAGATCAAAACGTTCAAAAAAGTTTAGATCAATTCATTGCTGCTTACGGGTATCCTCAAGACTTTCAACAGAACTTAGCTCGTGGAGCAAAGCTTGCGGGTCCAAAAGTTATCACTCGAACTTTCCCTGGAACAGTTTATTTTAAGGCTTCTCCTCAGGCTGCGATGAGCAGCGTGGAACTGAAACCTTCGAAAAACAATTTGTACGTGGCTGAATTACCAGCTCAAACTGTGCAGTACACGGTGCAAAGAAATATTAAGGTGGGTTTGCGAGGCGAAACACGCACTATGAAAGAATCAACAAGCTCTTTTTTACGCCAAGGAAATAATCCCATCGTTTTTCACAATGCCTTTCCCGAAACCAGTCCACTGATCGCAGATGCTTACTCTTTTTCAACAAAGGGTGCACATGGAATGACTTTGTATTCACTGGCTGGGCTTAGCGCTTCAAAAAGCCCTCAGAACCGAACTTTAGGACGCTCGATTTTGACAGACTATAAGCAATTGCAATTTGCGTCTCAAGGCGCTCCGGCTTGGACTGCGTTTTTCGGTCTGTAGAATTTTAACGACGAAGGAGTTCTAAAATGAAAAAGATATTTCTAACGATCTTGTTACTGAGTGAATCTGCTTTTTCAGCAAGCCCAACAGCTTTAAAAGCTGTCCTTGATTTGGCCGAGGTGAAAGCTTTGGCCAGCATCGAAACACTTCATGTGCAAAAAAGTTTTCGCTGCCAAGAATGCCATGAAGTTTGCGTTCATGGACTGAAGAGTGCCACCGACCAAAAGCTCACTGATCTTTTGATCAAAACCCGCTATGATCAGCAAAAACAAGAAGTCGTTGCTGAAGTCATTCAAAAGTAATTAATAATTCAACCTTTCAACCCACTCACAAGTTCTGACGGTTATAACCATCAGAACTTGTGAGGTAGGTAAACAGACGAGAGCCTTACATGGCTCTTCCTCTAAGCTCTTCAATTTCCGCAATTTCATTAGGAACGGATGACAAGACCTCGCAAGTCTCACTGGTAACCACCACCACATCTTCAATGCGCACGGCGATTCCATAAAACTCGTGGTTAGGATCGGCAAAGTAAAGACCGGGCTCGACGGTGAAACACATGCCTTCACGCAATTCTAGGGGAGTTCCGTCTTCATTAAAATGAGGACAAGGATCATGCACTTTTTGCCCAATCCAATGCGAAGTTTTGTGGGGAAACCAACGAGAAATTTCTTTCTCTTTAATCACGCCGGCTAAAAGCAAACCTTCTCGCAGATAATCTTGGGCAACTTGGTGCAAGCCAATTAAATTTTCTCCGGGACGCACGCGAGAAATCACTTCCTTTTGCGCACGTAAAACAATTTCATAAATAATTTTTTGTTTATCCGAAAATTTTGTACCGGCGGGCCAGGTTCGGGTGATGTCAGCACACCAGCCTTGAAATTTAAGGCCAGCATCGATGAGCAGCAGCTCACTGTTTTCTATTTTGCTCGAAGTGGGATAGGCATGCACTTCTGTTGACCTTGCACCCGAGGCCACCAAGAGATCGTAAGCCCACTCGTGATCGCCCTGCTCCCGTTTAAAATTGTTAAGTCTTCCAGCGACTTCGAGCTCACTGAGATTTGAGCATTTCATGGTCATAGCGAAAATATGCAGGCGCGACGACAGGTCGCAGGCCTTTCGTAGAGCTTCTATTTCTGTTTTGGTTTTAATTGGATTAGTGTTTGTTTTTTGATTTTCCATGACTGGACCTCCTCAGAAAGAATACAAAAGTGGGTCTTTTCCCGCTATATTTGTTAATAAAGTACCTTATTAAGGGCTTTCAACGATTAAAAGGAGATGGGCTTCAGTGAATCCGACAGGAAGAGGCTCTCCTTAAAGATGAGACCTTATTTCGCGTGTTTTGGCATTTAACAGTCGCTGATAGGTCTATTGAAGAAATTTCAAAGCGAGAAAAACTACCCTTAGAGAAGATGGATAGTTTTCTTCGAAAATTGGAAAGCATCGATTTAATTCAAGTCAGTAAAAACGGTAAAATCAGGAAGATGCATTCAGGTTTAGTTCGCTGGAATAACGACAGTCCCTTGGTGAAAAAGATTAATCAAGAGTGGTCGAGATCAACTTTAGAAAAAGTTCTTCAAAACCCCTCTGAAGAAGCGCATTTTCATCGCTTGTCTTTTTTACGATTAGTTCCCGAATCACGGGAAACTTTTTACGAAGAACTTAATCAGATCATTACAAAGTATGCTCGTCTCTCGAGTCGCGAGAGAGTTGAAAAAAAATTGAAGGATTTGCAGCCTCTCAGTTTGCTGATCGCAATCTCACCCACCGAATTTACAAGGTAAAATCCGAATTATCTTTGCAAAATTAAGTGACTAAATTTGAGACACTGTAACAAATTTCGTCAGTTCGACCTCTGTTTAATTCGATTTCATTTTTTAAAATCGTTTAAAACCAAACCAGGACGCTGTCGTCGTGCGGCATTCATGTTGCTATATAGCCGACCGGAACGAGGTTAACAGCCTTGAAACTTTAAAAACAAAAAGAGGTTTGTATGTCTTTTCTTTCAAATATTATTGGTGCCTTTGGACACGGTGGATTTGTTATGTGGATTATCTTCGCAGGACAGATCGTATCTATCGCTATCATCATTGAGCGAGTCTTTGCTCTTTATCTTTCACGCGCAGTGAATAGCAAAAAGATTGCTCGTGATTTCGAAGAAGATATTAAAAAAGGAAAGCTTGAGAGTGTTATCGCTAAAGCTCAATCCCTTGCTAAGAGCGGAAACTCAACTGGTAAAGCTATCTTAGCTGGAGCTGTTGCCGCACAAAACCGCGGTGGAAGTGACGAGATTCAATCGAAAATGGATGAAGTTCTTTTATCAGAAGCTTCTATCTTAGAAAAACGCACAGGATTTTTAGCTGCTATCGGTAATATCGGAACATTGGCTGGTCTCTTGGGAACAATCATTGGTCTGATCGATTCTTTTGCGGCTGTTGCTAATGTTAATGCTATGGAAAAAGCAGCTTTGCTTTCTCAAGGTATTTCAATGGCGATGTATGCAACTGCTTACGGTCTTTTAGTTGCAATCCCTGCACTGGTGATGTTTGCCGTATTACAAAATCGCGCTAACAGTTTAACTGAAGATTTAAACCAATCTGCTTTGATGGTTTATAACTGGTTAACTTACAGCTACGAGCCTGTAACTCGCAAAGCTCCACGCACTAAAGAATTGAACATGTAATTTTACGAAGCGAACTGAATTTAAACTACTGGATAACGAGGAACGTATGGCTTTCGCACAAGGTCCAAATAATAAAAAAGATTTGAACTTCGAGCTCAATTTGATGCCGGTGTTTGACATCCTCGCTGTATGTATTTGCTTCTTGCTGATGACGGTTGTTTGGGTCGAGGTTAAAGCCTTAGAAACCCAACAATCCATCGGTGGGCAAAGTTTAGCAGAAACGACTCAAAGTTCGAGTTTTTGGCTGACTTTGGATGAAGCAAACAACATCAGCTTTACCGTGAAATCAACGAAGAACTCTGACAAGCAATATTCAATTACGAATTTGCGTGGCCAGTTAGACATTAAAAAAGTCGCTTCGATGATTCTTTCAGTAAAAAATGAAAAGGTTGTTACCGCTCATATTTTACCAACGAAAAATACTAAATACGATCAAGTCATACAGTTAATGGACGTACTTAAACAAAATGGCGTGAAAGACATCGGTCTTTCACCGATTTGAGGCATGTATGAAACAAAGTATCTTAAAACGACAAGCTGACCACAGCCCTTTGCTGCAACAAAAGCGGGTTCAATCTGCTGGTGGATCTAACAAGAAGAAGAACTTACTTTTTTCTTTGAACTTAACCACATTGATTGACGCCTTTTGTATTCTTGTCATCTTTTTGCTCTCGAACATGAATGGACAACTGCAAAACATCCAAATCGGCAAGAACATGGTTCTGCCCGCTGCTCTACAGAGCGATGTTTTGGACAAAGGCTTAGTTGTGCGTTTGGAAAAAGATGGATTTAGCGTTGATGAACAAAAAGTTTCAACGGGTGAGCAATTGGCTCAAACCCTGATCGACGCTAAGAAAAAGAATTTAGGTCACAGTTCGATAATTATTCAAGCTGATCGCGGAGCAGATTTTTCTGCGGTGAGCATTATTTTAAGGGCTGCCGGCTTAGCTGGTTTTGAAAAATACATGTTTGCCGTCCTTCCAGGAAGGTAAGAGAATTATGAAACATCCATTGATTGCATCTCTCATATTAACTTTTGCGATTTCGGCCGCTGTCGCCGAGAAGATGGATATTAAAACCCATGATTCACTTATCACTAAGTTGGAATCTGTGGTCGCAAATCAAAAAACCGATAGCATGATTCAGCAATCACAGCTTTTTTATCGTCTTGCTGATTTGTACTCGGAGCGATCTCGATTGCTTTCGATGGAAAATGAAGGCCGCGGTGAAGAAATTCACAAAACGAAAATCGCTTCTGATCGTAAAAAAGCCGTCAACATCTACAAACAAATCACTACATCACTGAAAGGTGATCAAAAAGATCACGCGCTTTTACAATCGGCTCACTTGTACAATTTAATGGGTGAACCTGATCAAGCCGTTAAAATCTATAAAGATATCGTTAAAAACCCAAAATCAGTCGAAGAAGTCACTTTAGCTCAAGCTATGGTGCAATTGGGTGATATGTGGTTTTACAAAGCTGAATACAAAGCTTCTGAAAAAATTCTGAAAGAGTCTTTAACACTCAAAGAAAATCCTCGTAAAGCTTATGCCCACTATCGTTTAGCTTGGTGTGCTTACAATTCAGGACGCACTCTGCAAGCTAAAGAGCAATTGATTGATCTTTTGAAAAACAAAAACTTATTTGTGAACAAACAAGGGCATGTCGACAACTCGTTTAAAGAAGAAGTTTCTCGTGACTTGGCGACTTTTATTTCTTCCAATGACGCTATCACTGAAGATGACGTTGTGTCTTTAGTAACTTTTTCTCCTGAACCTGCAAGACAAAAAAATCTGATCTTTTTGGCCACCGAATTAGAGCGAACTGGCAAAAAGAAAAGTGCTGTGGTTGTTTGGAAAATTATCGGTAAACAAAAATTGTCTTTCGAAGATGAACTTGAAGGACAAATCCGCATCACTAAGATCCAATATGATTTAGGTGCAAAGAAGCAAGTCATCGCTGAAGTTGAAAAATCGATTAAACTTTTAAAAAGCAGCAACTGCCCGGCAAACCCTGAATGCGGTGTGAGCCAACAAAACCTTCGCCGTGTTTTGACCGAGTGGGGAACTGCGGAGCAACGTCTTCCCAGTGCAGAGCTGATTATCGCTTATGTGAAATACACCGAAGCATTTAAAGATGATGAAATGAGCTCATGGGCCGGTCACGCCGCTCTAAAACTGAAAATGTATTCTCAGGCTTATCAATTATTTAAAAATTCAGCGACCATCATTGCCAATGATAGCGAAAAATTGAAAACCCCTAAAGGACAAAGAATCTTAGAAGGTTCGTTGTTGGGCGCTATCGAAGCCGCTGAAAATATAGAACAAGTTCCACAACGTTTAGAAGCTTATAACTTGTACCTTTCATTGAATCCTAAAGGCGCTAAACGCTTTGAAGTTCGTTATCAAATCGCACAGTCTTATTACAAACTCAATCAACATGATAAAGCCTTTTCGATGTATTACGACTTAGCAAAAGACGAGGAAGCTCCTGCTGCAATTCGCGAAAAATCATCTGAGCTTTCTTTGGATACTTTGGTGCTTTTAAAACAAGAAGGCGAAATCGAGAAGATTTCTGCGGAATACGCTTCGGTCTTCAAATCACGTCGCGATTATTTCTTGAACATCAATCGCAAATCAGTTCTGAACCAATCTGCTAAAGTCATCAATAATAAAGATGAAACAAACAGCGCCTTGGAAGACCAATGGAATAAACTGAACAAAGTTGATACTGGCTCTTGGCCTTTTGAACAAAAGAAAGTTCTCGTTAAAAATAAATTGGCTTTGGCCTTACGTTTACAAAATGCAGAAATGATCGTTAAAGCGGCTGATGATATCTCTAAAGACAAAAGATTTTCAGTGGAAGAAATCAACCATGCTTTAAATCAAAAAGCTTGGGTTTACGAGATGAAAATGGATTTCAACTCAGCGATGTTGGTTTTAAGAGACGTAAGACCTTCTAAAAATGAAATGCCCGAGCATTTCTTTAAATTGGCTTTACTGTCAGAGTTAGCGAAGAAAAATCCTTCGTCTCATTACAGAAACTTCCTAGAGGTTTCTAAAAACAACTCGAAACGACAATACGCTATTCACCAATTGATTATTTATTCGGAAAATCCTGTTAAAGCTTTCAAACAACAAGGTCTTCAATTGAAATCGAGCCCTGCCCTTTACTTGTCAGCTGGTACCTTTGTGTATGAAAAAACCAAAGATAAAGGATTGGCCCAACGAGTTTTGGCGAATGCTAAAAATAAAAAAGGCTTCGAGTACGCACTGTTAAGCCGTTCTCTAGAAATCAATAACTTAACTCAGCAGTTGCTCGAAATTAAGAAGATCCGCATCAATACCGTGAGTGAAAAAGCTCTCCAAAGAAATTTGGGTCAGAAAATCAAGTTGTTGACGGCTTTGGATAAAAAAGCTCAGTCCTACATTCAACGTAAAGACAATACTCTGCAATTGATAGCATTGGCTCACGTTGCGAATGAAAATAAACTTCTGGCTGATGATATTCTTTCTTTACCAACGCCTAAGAAGTTAAAAGGCGAGCAAGTTAAGTTTTACCAAGACCAAATTCAACAGCAAGTCCGACCTTTCTTGGCCAAATCTGAATCGGTGCGATTGCGTGCGGCTCAGTTGTTTGAAGAGTCCATCCAAAAAGGTTTATTTAAAGATATCCATGACCTTTCGGCTCAATCCGATAAGCCTGGAGCAAAATTGGCTTGGATCGAACTCGAACATTTGCGTCGCAGTGCTGGTTTAGTCGGAATCAGCGAAGACCCTTTTATAAACTTTACTCGAGAGCGACACAAAGTGGCGACTCAGGCCGAAGCTCTCCAACAGCGTATTATTGACAATCCTTTTAATTACAAAGACTTACAAGAATTCACTTTGGCGCAAAAACAGCTCGGAAGTGGCGCCTTTGTTGCTTACTTAGAACAGCGATTGAACGTTGTTAAACGAGGTGTAAATTGAAAACAGGATTAGCTCTACTGACATTCTTATTAGCACTCGCTGCTAACGAAAGTCTCGCAGCTAAGAGTGTAAAAAAGAAAGCTGTGTCTAAGACTACGACAGCAGCTGCTGCTTCCACTGCAAGTTCTGCTTTATCCCCCAAGTTAACAACAGACGCTCAGTTCAATGATCAAGTTGTTGGTGGGCAATACCAAACTCCCTTTGAAGCTGTTTCTACTGTTGAAAATGAAAAAAGCATTGATGCACTTATTGGAGTTCGCAAGAACTTTCAAGACCGCATTGAAACCTCTAAACTTTATAGGGATGCAAAATGAAAAACCAGTCGATTTATTTTTTAGAAAATAATCAAGGACAGGCCGTACGTGCTCTGCCAATGGACCTAGGTCATTCCGGAGTCATTCATTTTATTTTCCGCGAAGATACACGTCGCATGGAAGTGGTCTCTGAGCTTGAAGCTTTGGATCGAAGTAAAACTCCCTATCGTTTATTAGAGACTTTAAAGAAGGATCAACTTTCTCAAAAGAAAAAGCATAAACTTTCTTTTACCAATGCGGAACTGACTTTGGTTGAAGAAGTTACTGAACTGTTAGAAGATCAAGACTTACCTGAAGACGATTCTAAAAAGTTCATGACTCTGTTAAAGAAAACTTCAGGTGTTGGTGTGGCTGTTGTCATTTTAGTCTCTGCTCTAAGTTTTTTCATCAATAGCAAAGACGAAAAAGAAGAACTTCACACCGTGCAAGTGATCGATCGTGAAAAACTCGATATCCCTAAACCTAAAGTGGTCAAAGTTTCCGAGACTCCTGTTACTAAGACTAAAATAATTAGTAAATCGGTTAAACCTCAAAAAGTGGTTGTTAAAAAATTAGTTAAAAATCAATTTGCTCGTAAAAAAGTTCAGACTGTTCAATTGAATCAAGTTGGAGCTTTAGCTGTTTTAGGAAATATGAAATCTTCAACCCAACGTGGTGGTTTACGTTTAGATCAAGCTCGCACAACTGCGGGACCTGGTCGCGGTGGTGATCAAGGCAGTGGCGGTGTGCAAACTGCTGTTTACGCTAAAGGATTATTCGCAGCTCCTGTAGGAAGTGGAAATCGCGCCAATGGTGCCGGTGGATACGGAACTAAAGGAAAAGGCGGAGGCCAAGGTGGTTACGGCGAAATTAAATTAGCTGGTGCTGCTGGATCTTTCTTTGAGCCTATCGAAAATGAAATTTCAACTGAAGGTGGATTAGATCGCAACGAGATCGCCGCAGTTATTCAAAGACATTTGAGCGAAGTGCGATTTTGCTACGAAAAAGGATTGCAAAAGAATCCCCGTCTTTCAGGTCGTGTATCGATGAAATTCATGATCGGGCCTAATGGTCGTGTAACTACAGCTCAAATCGGAAATTCAAGTTTAAATTATCAACCTTCTGAAACTTGTATCCGTGATCGTTTGAAAACCTGGAAGTTTCCAGAACCACAAGGTGGCGTGACTGTTAAAGTTAACTATCCCTTTGTGTTGAGACGAGTGACTGATTCTTAATTGATTGGATTAAATTGCAAGCGGTGCTTGCAAAGGAGTTTTGCGATGAGATCAAATTTATTAAAAACAGCGGCCTCGGCTTCCTTAGCTGCTAGCCTACTAATGACCTTAGCCGGTTGCAGCGGCCAAAGTTCAAATCCTTTGGAAAAGTATAAGGATGTGAAGGGCGATCCGTACACGGGGACGACTCCTCAGTCGGAGAAGCAAGATATTTTAACGGCCGGTAAGTTTATTTTTAAAGTTGAGCAGACTCGTTTTGTCGAAAACGTTCCTGGGGAAATGACTATTCATGTGAACCCAAACTTTCCCGCAATTGGAAATTATGAAGTCTCTATTGTGAATTTTTCTCTTTCCAACCAGCCTCAATTAAGAGCCGGAAAGACAGCCGGAGAATATATTTTATCATGGACGCCTCCACAAGGAAGCGCCGCTAAGTCAAATGAAGACAAGGGCATTACTGTAACTTTACAAGCTACAGTTTTAACAGCTACAGATGCACGCGTTTTAACTCTTACAGAACCTAAAGAGATTGAGCTTAAAGTTATTACAGTTAGTTCTGTTCCGGTTATTTTAAATCCCGAAAAGCTGAATGGCATGGTCGTTGATGAAGGTCAAAAGATCCCTTTCTTTATCGATGTTGAAGATTCGTCTACTAAAACCATGAATGGTGTTCCAAAAGTTTTCTTCCCTCGCTATATAACTTCTAATACTGAAGCGTTTGTGGCTGATGGCGCTAAAATGGTCGCGTATGAAAATGAACAGAAGATTGAACGTCTCAGCGAAACTCGTTGGAGATTTCATTTTTTGGTTGATACTACGAACCTGGACGTCAATCGCGATCGCGAAGGTAAACCAAATCCTAATGCATCCTCATTAGATATTTGTCTGTACATGAAAGTTCTTGGAGTTAACAATATTGTATCCACTGAGGACGTCAGACCTTGTTTCAAAGCGAATTATTTCGTGCAATCCCCTGAATTAATTTGGGAAGGTAATGAACTTACCGAAATCAAATCGGGTGTTGAAACACAGCTGAAATTTATAATTAAAACGGCAAATAATTTGGGCAAAACTGAAATAAAAAATGCCGAAAAACAGATCTCTTCCCTATCGGGAACTAAGTCTATTTCGTGCAGCTTTACTTCATTGCAAAACGTGAATTCAAAAAGTTGTGTGTTGTCTTGGACACCGAAATGTTCAAACGCTTCCAAAAAGCAAAAGGTATCATTACAAGTGGAAAATACCTTGGGCCAAAGAACGAAATCTCAACGTTTTGAAAAAGAATTCACCCTGCTTCCTAACGAAGAATTATGTCCTGCTAAAAAAACAACTCAAAAAACGGCTAAGGGAGGTGTTCGATGAAACATCTTTTATTAACAGCTCTCGTGACTTTAACTTGTATCGCTGCTGGTGCTAAAAGCTCGAATCGAAATCTTAAAAAGGATTTCGACACTTTGGGCGATAACCAAGATGTTGTTGAACGAATCAAAAATTTGGACACTCAGCAAAAAGTCCGCATCGTACAAAACCGAATTGTCGATCGCAACAACCGCGTAGAATTAGGATTAAACTATTCTTTTTTAAACGGTGGTGACTCTTACGTGAAAACCCAAAATGGTGGTGCTTCATTAGAATACCATATCAATCCTCGATGGACTGTAGGTGTTCAGTACCAAAAATCATTCAATACTTTAACGTCGGAAGCCACTTCCATTTATGATCGTGTTCAATCTTGTCAACAAGCTGGCCCAGGTTGTACTGAAAAGTTTCCTGCGATTGATTATCCAACTCAATCAACAATGGCGACCATCAGCTATTACCCCATCTACGGAAAGTTAAATTTGTTTGATGCTAAAGTAGCTCACTTTGACATTTATGTTACTGCTGGCTACGGACGTATCACTTTACTTTCTGGATCATCGAACTTGTACTCTGGTGGAATCGGTGCAGGATTTTGGTTCAGTTCGCGTTTAACAACTCGTATTGAGGCTCGTTATCAACGTTATCAAGATTTACTTTTAACTGACAAGCGAGAGCAAGGTCAAATCCAGGCCTTAGCTAGCTTAGGGATGCTTATATGGTAAAGCTTTTGGTCCTCGTTACATTTTTTGCAATCAGCGCACAGGCAGCTAAAGTCAGTGATCTTTCACAGATGAATAAAGCCCGCGTTCTTTACGAAAAAAATAAACTTGAAGAGGCTATCGAGGCCTATTCAAAAATCCAACACAATTCTGACTTTTGGTTAGAATCATTGGAAGAACGTGCTTGGGCCAAAACTCGCTTGGGAAAATATGAAGAAGCTTTAGCCGATTTAAAATCGATTGCTTCTCCAATTTGGTCTTCACAAGTAGGACCTGAAACGTTTATGTTGTCGACATTTGTTTCTTTGAAGATCTGTAACTACAAAGATGTCGTTAAAAAAATTGCGGTCTTCAAAAAGAACATTTCTCCCCGCGTGGATGCTCTTGAAAAATTGAAGAGTGAGCCACTTTCTGAAGTTCAATGGACTGTTTTAAATAAATTGAAGGACTCGGACTGGTCTGTGGTGAGCTTAGGTAAAATGGTTGACCAATTCCCACGTTTTTTCTTTAAAGATAAAGAATTAGTCGCTGCGGTTAAGTCCAATCAAAATGCTAAAGTTCAAAGCCGTATCCGTCAGTTAGCGATTCACGACCTAGAAGAGATCGCTACGAATTTGAAAAAAATGAAAGTTATGGAAGTTGAGCTTATCCAAAACGTAATGACAATGGATGAGAAAACGAAAGTTAAAAAAGAAAAATTAAAGTTTGCAAAAGTTGATCTTAACAAAGACATCACTTTCCCTGCTTCTGATGATGAAGTTTGGATAGATGAGGTTGGATTTTACGAAGTTAAAGCGCAAAAATGCCCTTACACTTCTGAGGTGAAATTATGAATGCGAAATTAGCCAAATCGTTTTTTCTTTTAGGTGGATTTTGTCTTCTACAAGCTTGTGATGTGAAGTCGCCCTTACGGCAGGACAAAGCAGAAACTTTTTCTGCTGTAACTGTGGAAGGTGATCAAACAAAAGCTCTACCTGATCCTCAAATCAATATTTTGTTTGTTGTGGATAACTCAGGATCAATGAAACCTCATCAAGATAAAATGGCAGCAAATATCGAACTCTTTGCTAATGAATTTTTTGACAATGCTCGTCTCGACTATCGTATTGGGGTCGTACCTGTGTATGACCAAAGGTACTTAAACGATAAAAAAGAATATCGAAGTGGCTATCGCAAAATGAATTCGCTTGGTGAGCTGGTACCTTTAAAAGGTTCCCCTGATGTTGGCCAACAACTTTATATCACCCGCGATACGCCTAATCCAAAGGAAGTACTGAAAAGTACAGTTCTGATTGGCGTTCAATGGGGACCTGAAGCTGAAGAATCATTTTCCCCAGTCTTAGCGGTTACCGACCCTGCGAACAATCGCAAAAACCAAGACTTTTATATCGCTGATGCTCATTTAGCCGTTATCTTTTTAACGGATGCTGATGATGCCACACTGACCTTTTCAGGTGCCGAACTTTACAAACGCTTAGTGAATTTAAAAAAAGGCGATCAATCTAAAGTCCTTATTGCTGCTGCCCTTCCTAATTTAAGGAATAAAAGCGACAATTGCACAAAGGATGGTTCTGGACCTATTCAAGCTTTCTCAGATCTTTTGTCAGCATCCGGTGGAATTTTAGCAGACTTATGTTCGGACAATTTTGGAGAGGAGTTAGCTTCTTTCGGTAAGCTAATTAAAAACCGTGTTACCACACAAAAGATAGCTTTGGGGTCAACGCCAGATATTAATAGCTTAGTTGTTAGTTACGGATCAAAAGATCAACCGGAATCAGAACGACAAGTTCTGAGCCGTGAAAAAGTAGAATATTACTTCTTACCCGAAACAAATGAAGTGATGCTTAACCCGAATGCAAAATTGCAACGTGTACCGAATGCTAAAATTTGGGTCACATTTAAGCCAGCCAGCTTAGGAAATGCTAAAAACGGGCGCTTGAACACAATCTAAATTTTAGGCTTGTTTTTCGTCCTAAACTATAATGACATAAGAACGGATTACCTAAACCCACGAGGTGAGTATGAAGTTCTTAGTCATTTTTTCTTTTGTCAGTCTTCTTTCCAACACAGTTTTCACTGACTTTTCTTTAGCTAATGAAAATACCGTTACAGGCCAATGGAAAACTATTGATGATGAGACAGGTAAACCGAAATCCATTGTCGAGATTAAAGAAGAAAATGGTCAGCTGACCGGCAAAGTGATCCAGCTTTTTCGCAAAGCTGATGAAGAACAAAATCCCAAATGTGACAAATGCAAAGGCGATAAAAAAGATCAGCCCGTCCTTGGCATGACCATTCTTTGGGATATGAAGAAGAAAAGCGATACCAAATGGGATGATGGTTCAATTCTTGATCCTAACAATGGCAAATCCTACAGCTGCAAATTGGAACTTTTAGAAAACGGAAAAAAATTGAAAGTTCGTGGCTATATGGGCTTTTCTCTTTTAGGCCGGACCCAAGTTTGGCAAAGACCTTAGATTCTCAAGCTCATGAGTAAAAATGAAAAGCTGACATTTCTTATTGGTGCGCTGATCAGTCTTATCTGTGCCAGCGTGGCATATTTCTATTTGGAATTTCATCGCCAAGTTCAGCATCAGCGAAAACCCAATGCTTTCTTTGAAGCCTTGGAATCAGCTGATCTTCGTTACAACGACATTAAATACCGCTACCGAAATCAAAAAACCTCTCAGGCTCCTGTGGCCTTGATTGCCATCGACGATGATTCGCTTCGTGAGATTGGTCGCTGGCCGTGGAGCCGGGATCTTATGGCTGAACTTACCGATAAAGTTCTCAGTTACGGAGCGAAATCCGTAGCCTTTGATATTATTTTTTCCGAGCCTGAAAAATCGGCTCCCGAAAAAGATGCCAAGATGGCCGAGGTCATCGCAAAATACAAAGATCGCATTGTCTTGGGTGCCTTTAGTGAAAGCATTTCCTCCCATAAACCTTATCAAGATTATTGTGTGACTGAAGCCTTTCTTAAAACTGGCGGCAGTGATGTTGTAAAATTGAATCCCACTTTTATTGTCGAAGACCTAACCAGCAACTCATTCGAAGAGCTTCCTTGGGGAGATTTATTTTCTCCGCTATTCACTCAGGTGCAATTGTACGAAAAACAAAACTTGCTCGAATATTATAAAAAAGATTCTCCTCAGCAGCTGACCCAGTTCCAACAAAACTATTTAGCTTCGCGAGAAAGCAAGGCTTTGTTTGAGTACTGTTCAGAGTGGCTCGAGCCTCGGGACCGCTTTTTAAGCGGAACCACTCGCAGCCAAGTTGAAACTCACTACAAGAAAATTCTAGAGTCAGATCCAAAACTGGCTTCGATGAAGATTGATGAGTTTTTTAATAAGCTAAAAACCGAAAGCTTAGCTCATCCTGTTCCTCAATACGCCGAATGGACTCCCAATATTTCTCAGTTTCAACAAGCTTCCGACTATACCGCGAGCTTCATCACGAAGTTAGATTCAGATGGTTATGTTCGGCACTACCCGCTTTTCTTTCGCGTCGGCAACAAGTTGGGATCAAGCTTTATTCCCTCTTTGGCGCTGCAAACTTTTTTGATTGCGAAATCTTATCGCGCTGATATTAAAATCGATAAAAATAAAAATGCCAAAGCTATCACTCAGTTTACTATTGTTGATGGAAGCACGGATCCCGAGAAAAAAGTGATGGATTTACCCATCGACAGTTCGGGACAAATGCTCATTAACTACTATGGTCCCCAGATGAGCTTACCCTATATTCCTGCGAAGGAGCTCTTCACGGATCGCGATAGCCTGCGCGTGCTTCGCAATGTGCCTGGAAAACAATTGACCCAACAAAAAATCATCAGCGCCGAGCTGGTGAATAAAAAAGATTTCCTAAAGGACAAAAACCTTATCGTGGGAATTACAGCTGAAGCTCTGTATGACTTACGTAATACTCCAACAGAGCCCAACTACCCGGGACCAGAAATTCATCTGACCGCTTTGGCTAACTTATTAGACCAGGATTTTTTAAGGACTCCCACAAAGGAAAACACTTGGCTACCCCTGATCGTTTTGGTCACGGGTCTTATTTTGTCTTACTTGTTTTCAACTTTTGCTTCACTAAAATCTTTTTTGATTGCTGGAACTTTTTTGACTTTGTCAGTGATCATTGATTTTTGGTTTTTTCTGCAGTACCAAATAAAAACTTCGGGCATTCATTTAAGCATAGTGATCCTGGCTGTCTACGCCGTTATCACTATTTTTAGATTTTTTACTGAAGAGAAAACTAAAAAAGAACTGCGCTCGACCTTTTCCAAATACGTTTCGCCAGTCATTGTTGATGAACTTTTAAAAGAGCCAGAGAATTTAAAGCTGGGTGGACGACGTCAACGAATGACCGTTTTCTTTTCTGATTTGCGCGGATTCACGACCATTTCGGAAAAATTACCACCGGAAGATCTGGTTAAGCTACTGAATCGTTATCTTTCGCCCATGACCGAAATTGTTTTTGCCAATAAAGGAACTTTGGATAAATACATGGGTGACGCCATCATGGCTTTCTTTGGTGCCCCTATCACTTCCCCCCATCACGCAGCCCAAGCCTGCCGATGCGCTTTACAAAGTTTGCAAAGGTTGAAAGAACTCCAAAAGATCTTTGCCAGCGAAGGTCTTCCTTTTATCGACATCGGAATTGGCATCAACACAGGGGAAATGAGTGTCGGCAACATGGGTTCCAACATCGTACAGAACTACACAGTGATGGGAGACTCGGTTAACTTGGCTTCTCGCCTAGAGGGTACAAATAAAGAGTACGGAAGTAAAATCATCATCAGCGAGTTTACTTACAATGAAGTGAAAGATAAATTCGTCGCCCGCGAAATCGATCGAGTTCGCGTTAAAGGAAAGAATGACCCTGTCCGCATTTATGAGTTAATGCAAGAAGGTCCCGCTGATGAAAAATTAAAATCCAAAGTTGAAACTTTTGTTCAGGCATTTGATTTGTACCTCAATAAAAATTTTCCCGGAGCGCTAGCCCGCTTCCAATCCATCAATGAGCAATTCGGAAGCGACCCTGTCAGTGAAGTTTACGTCGAACGCTGTCAGGAGTATATGGTCGAACCTCCACCCGCCGATTGGGATGGAGTTTACGTCATGAAAACTAAATAGCGATGAATTCTTATTTAGTCTTCTCTTCGTCTTTTTGAATGCTTCGGGAATAAGTAAAGAGCGTTGTTACCATGTACTTGTTATACTTGTAGGTTTCAACATTGGACGAGCTGGCTGTGTACTGGGCGCCCATCGTAAAGTCCCAGTTGGGTGCAAGCTTTTTATTTTGGGAAATGAGGAGTGACCATGCACTGTCTGTGCGAGGGGTTGTGGCCTCGGAGTAAGCTTGTTGGTAGTAGTCTACTCTGACTAAGGCTAAGTTCTTCCATAAACCTGAAAAGGTATAGGTCAAGGCTAAGCTCGGCTTTGTTGAACGGTAGTTAATTCCTTCTGTTTGATTTTTAGTGTATCCCACGTCAGTGATTAGAGTATTTTCACCTTTGGTATCAAAAAGTTTAATAAATGATAAATTCAAAGTTGTTCGGGTTCCCGTTTGTGAATCATCCGTGGAAGTCACCGTCAATTTCGATTGATCGCTACCCCCTTCGACTTTTGATTTTAGAAGCCAGCTCGTGGTCAACATTGCTGTGTGTTCGATTCCCAATACAGTAGAGACAATCGCTAAAGTTCGCGCTCCCCCTGTCGGAGACAAATAAATATTTTTGTAAGCGGGAGTAAATAGGAATTTTTCCCAACGAACTGGCAATGAAACAGAAGCTTCTAAGGCATCAGCTGTCTGTAAGGTCGCATCTGTTTTAAAATCAGTTTTTGTGCTGTAGTAATCATTTAGAGAAATCTCTGCAGAGAAATCGAGAGTTGGCTTGCGGTAAATAAAAATGCCAAAGCTCCCCCCATAATTTGCTCTGAGAGCCGCAACCCCCGTCGAGGCACTTGAAGCGGCGATATTTAATACATTGCTATCATATTGAGGACCTATGTAAAGACTGTAATGGTATTTCTCACGAGTCGACGCAATAAAACTTTCTTGGCGATCGATCTCTTCAAGCATTTTTTCAGCTTCTCGATCGAGACGTGGGTTTTTAGAAAGATCAATGACGCTTTCAAAATTTCGGCGGGCTGGTGGAAAATTTTGTCTCTGGTATTCGATGTGCCCAGCATAGAAGGCGGCCATGGGACTCAGCTCGGGATGGTTTTCTTCCTTCACATCGTCGAAACCTTCTAATGCTTTATCATAATTCTTAAGCATCATTTGGTTCATAGCTATATAGTAGTTTCGCTCTGCAGGATTAACTTCTGCGCCCTCGGATAAAGAAAGAAGAGCTAAGGATCGATTGTATTCCTTCATTTTATAAAGACAAATCGCATACTGATAAAGATACTCTAGATTTTCGGGATCAAACTCCGTTGCTGTGGCATAGTTTTTAGCAGCAGCCGCAAATCTTCCAGCACGATAAAGTTTCATTGCGTGATCAGCATATTTTTTAGCTTTTTGAACTTGAGATTGTTTTTGCTCCTTCGAAAGTTTCGATTGTTGATCAGCAAGAGCTTGCTTTTGTAAGGCCGCCTGTTCTTCCATACTTTGTCTTTCAAAGGTGACTGGCTGAGCGTCGTAGGCCTTTAGATCTGCCTCTGAAGAAAAAAGTTTAATTTGTTTTTGTCCTTTTTCGTTCACCACAAACTTCTGAAACAATTTTTTTCCTTGAGGATCATAAAATTCGAGTTTCTCGGGATCAGTCTCCCCTTTAGCAAACTGTATATTAAAAACTCCCCTCCATAAGCCAGGCTCGATGGAAGATTTGCTAAACATAACCGTCGCTCTCGATTGACTTTGCGGATCAACGATACGGAAAGCTTGGTCATCTTCAGTGTTCACGGTGCTGGAACGATATTCCACCGTCACTAAAGATTGAGGCGTGCCCACCGCCACTCGAGCCGGTTTTTTAAGGGGTGGGTTTTGAATCTGAGCCTGAAGTTGAATGGCACAGCAAAATGAAAATACAAAGATGAAAAATCTCATGGTGGCCTTTCAAAATATTTACAGAGGTCTAATAATAACTTTTGTTTTTCCAATTTGGTCACGAATAATTTCACGGACGATAGGATTCGGGGCCGTTGGCAATGGCGGCAGCATGGGCCGATCGACCATAGGTGGAGGCTTAGCTGTTGGCAGCCCCTCCATAATCGGCGGTTTAACGGCACCGATGTCATCAGGTCTTACCATCGAGTTTTCACTAGACACGTTTGCAGGGTCACGCATGTTTCCATCTTTTGGTCCCATGCCCTCTTTCGGAGTTGGGCCATCCTTGGGCGCAGGCCCGTCGGCAGAGGCAGGATTTCGACTTCCATCACCTTTCCCGTTATCAGCAACAGTTTCGCTTTTAGTTTTATTTGCGGCTGTTGATTCTTTATCGATTTCTTTCAATTCATTTTTAGGCATAGCTTTCGGAGGCTCAGGGGGAGCGCCAGCACTTGAAGTTGTTGATTCCCCTTTATTCACCGTAACGGGCGTTCCAACAACTCTTCCATTCAGCACCGAAGAAAAGGTCACCTGCCCCTTCATCGTCACAATTTGTGTCTTCTGGGTTTTTGAATCAAACGACGTGACGAATTGAGTTCCACGAACTCCGGCAACGGCGGTTGGTGTTTTTAAAATGAATTTACTTTTTTCGCCGTCGTAACTTTGCTCGACGTTATTGCGGATTTTTCCTTGATCCAATTTAATTTCGACATTTTTAGTTCCGTTCGCGGCATCGTTGGCGTACTTGGCAATTTGCATACGGCTGTCAGGGGAAATGTTGATCACATTCCGATCCGCCATCACAATTTTAGCTCTTGAATCTTTTCCTGTTGTGATCAGATCACCCACAACAACTTTTGATCCCACTTTGACGGGAAAAGGCGCCTTGCTTCCCGAAGTGATTTTCACGTCACCTTTGACCACCATAAATAAACCGTGCTGGTTCTCGGCGAAAACAACAGTTTCCAAAAGCAGTACGGCGACCACTGAAAAAAGACGCAAATTCATATTCACCTCTGAAATTCATTCTACACAAGTTAACTTAAAGATGGAGTTGAGAAATTAGGGAATAGACCATGGCCTAACAGAATAAATTAATTCAATTCAACAGGCACTTAGACTTTCGTCTTAGTAAAATGAAACATTAAGGGCACATTCTTTTTTGCCAAGATTAAGACTGGATCCGACTTTGACTTGGAACTTCAATCGATCCACATCGACAAAACGATAGCTGAAATCCATACCTCGCTTATTCCCCTCTTTTTCCCCCAGGGAATAGCGGATGGAATTCTGGGCAACCTCGTCGGGAGCTAGGACTCGGTCGACGAAGGTGTCTTGAAAGGTGTACATATAGATGTTGTGAGTCTTATGTGGACTAAATGGAACCATTTCGATGATGGGCTTTTCAATGATGAGTTCAATATCATAAGTGTAATGGGCATTTTCGATTTTGACTTCTGACTTGGTAGCGACGCATTTAACATGGGGATTATAGAAATTGCTAAAAAACCCAGACCGAGGTTGCCAACCAAACAAAAAGATCTCCAAGAGCACAAGAATGGTCGGGATAAACAAAAATAGACGTAGAAGAATTTGTAAGCTTGTTTTCATCGATCTTTTATCGGTTATCACCTTTGACTCTGTAGGGACAAATCAGGGAACACGACTTACGTGAAGATAAATTATTGTTCCACAGGACGATGTGGTCTAGACTTGATTCATGACGAACCCTTACCCTAAATTATTTTCTCCTTTAAAAATTGGATCTATGCACTTAGCCAATCGAATTGTCATGGGCTCGATGCACACAGGTCTTGAAGACAGTGGGAAATACTTTCGTCAGCTTGCAGCTTTCTACGAAGAACGCGCCCGCGGCGGAGTCGGCCTAATTATAACGGGTGGCTTTGCACCCAATCGCAGCGGCTGGCTCGTTCCTTTTTCAGGAAAGCTCAGTCAATCTTCCGAAGTGAAAAACCACAAAATCTTAACGGAAAGAGTTCACGGTTACGAAACTAAAATTTTTCTTCAAATTCTCCATGCAGGACGCTATGCCTATCATCCGTTAGCTGCTGCGCCTACGTCACTGAAATCTCCTATTTCTCCGTTTAAACCTTGGATGATGTCGGAAAAAAATATTTTATCCACTATTGAAGACTTTGCTCTGTGTGCGGCTTTGGCT
Source organism: Pseudobdellovibrionaceae bacterium (assembly GCA_021731025.1). Classification (GTDB taxonomy): domain Bacteria; phylum Bdellovibrionota; class Bdellovibrionia; order Bdellovibrionales; family Bdellovibrionaceae; genus UBA5009. Next base: position 75,991 of record JAKFYD010000024.1, read on the forward strand.
AAAGAAGCGGGTTATGATGGTGTCGAACTCATGGGTTCCGAAGGCTACTTGATCAACCAATTTTTAGCGCCAAAAACAAATTCCCGCGAAGATCAATGGGGTGGAAGTTTTGAAAATCGGTCTCGCTTTGCTTTAGAAATTGTTAAACAAACCCGAGCTCGAGTCGGCCCTGATTTTTCAATCATGTTTCGTTTGTCACTTTTAGACCTCGTTAAAGACGGCAGTCCCCCGATGGAAAGAATTGCTTTAGCGAAAGTCTTAGAAAAAATCGGCGTTAATATTTTTAACACGGGTATTGGGTGGCATGAATCGCGGGTACCTACGATCGCCACCGTGGTTCCCCGTGCTGCTTTTGTATGGGCCACGAAAAAACTTAAAGAGAATATTTCTGCCCCCGTCGTTGCGGCCAATCGAATTAATACGCCCGAAGTGGCCGAAAAAATACTTGATGAAAATTCAGCCGATTTAATTTCAATGGCCCGTCCCCTTTTGGCCGATGCTGAATTTCCCATCAAGGCTCAGCAAGGTCGCGCCGAACAAATCAATACTTGCATTGCCTGCAATCAAGGTTGTTTAGATATGATTTTTCAGAAAAAGCGGGCTACTTGTTTAGTCAACCCTCGCGCTTGTTACGAAGTTGAATATCCATTGCAGAAAACTCAAAACAAAAAAAATATTGTTGTTATCGGGGCAGGCCCTGCTGGTTTGGCGTTCGCCATAACAGCAGCCAGTCGCGGGCATCAGGTCAGCCTGTACGAGGCCCAAGATGAAATAGGTGGCCAATTTAATTTCGCCAAAAGAATTCCGGGAAAAGAAGAGTTTGCCGAAACTATTCGCTACTATAAGAATCAATTAGACTTGCATCAGGTTAAAGTTTTTTTAAAAACAAAAATGAGCATTGAAGAACTCCAAAAAAATCCTGTCGATGAAATTATTATTTCGACAGGAACTTTACCTCGAAAGATTTCAATTCCTGGAATTGAAAATCAAAAAGTCGTATCTTACACAGATGTCCTTAGCGGAAAAATCATTCCTGGAAAGCG
>JAKFYD010000001.1 GCA_021731025.1 Pseudobdellovibrionaceae bacterium
GACAAAATGGCTTCGAGCTTTCCGCGATTTACGGTGCTGAATTTTTTCTGACCGGCCTTGAATCTTTAGCCTTAACTTTCGAGGGTGGGGCAGGGATGGCTTCTTTGAAAGAAGTTCGCTTTCGCACCATTGCTGATCATCCTTTTCGCGCGGGAATCATTTTTTATTTTTAAAAAATCTCAACAAAGGAATGTTTATGTCTAAAAAAATAATTTTAACTCAAGATGCTCCGGCTCCTATTGGGCCCTACTCTCAAGCCGTACAGATGGGAAATTTTGTTTTTTGCTCGGGCCAAATTGCCTTGGATCCTGTTTCAGGTCAGGTTGTTGGCGGCGATGTGAAAGGCCAAGCGGTACAAGTGATGAAAAATATTGAGGCTGTGTTGAAAGCGGCTGACATGAAATTTGAAAATGTCATTAAGACAACTATCTTTTTAACTAACATGAATGACTTTACAGCCGTGAACGAAATTTACGGTCAGTATTTTAAAACGCAACCGCCAGCGCGTTCGACAGTTGCTGTCGCAGGTTTACCAAAAGGCGTTCAAGTTGAAATTGAGGTCATTGCTTGCCGCTAAGGCTTATTGATACCGGAGCTTTCTTACGTCGCGTGGGGCGATCGCGTTTGCTTTGGGGGTTTTTGTTCCTGCTGATTGTATTTACCTTCTTTTTTATTCGCGAGTGGAATCGCATCCAAAATATCGAGATGACCTCGTGGGCTCAAGCCGTCTCCGCTGATTGCGGAGTCGTGCTGACGGGGGGACCTGGACGGATCCGCGAAGGCTTCGCGCTTTTGGAAAACAGCTCTATCAAAAAACTGGTTATCTCGGGTGTGCATTTGCAATCGCAGCTTCGGGATATATTTCCGATGTGGGCCTTTTATAGTCACGCCAGGGAATCCGATGTGGTCCTTGAAAAAAAATCGCAGACGACTTACGGGAATGCTCAGCAGAGTTTGTCCTTGGTTGAGGCGCTTCAGTGCCGTGACCTTGTATTAATCACTTCGAGATTACACATGTACCGTTCGTCAAAAACTTTTAAAGCCGTCATGCCTGAATCCATAGACATTCGTCTGCACCCCGTTGTTGCGGGATCTTTACGGGCGTCGTTTTGGGAGACAAGCATCGAAGTCATCAAATCCCTTTTCTATTCTTTGTGGGCTTACTAGTAGAGCCCGTCTGAATAAGAACTCGTCCAAGATCTAGTTCGCTATTTTCTAACTTTTGCCGAAGGGAATAAGGCAGAGGTTCCATGGATTTTTTACTGACACGAATTGATCATCTCGGTCGGTCAGCGACCCGAAATATTTTGTACACCTTGCGTGTCTTGCTGATGGTTTACACTTCAGTGCGCGCAACTATTTTGGATCATGCTCAAGGTTTTCGCACCATCGTTCGTGTTTTAGCTGCACAAATTTATTTTACTGGTTGGCAAGCGCTGCCGCTGATTAGCACTTTAGCTTTGGCGACCGGGGGAATTTTAATTCTTCAAGGCATGGGAAATCTGAACATGTTGGGGTGGACCCAGATGATTGGAAACTTCATGGTCGTTGTTCTGGTGCGTGAGGCCGGCCCCTTATTAACTGCACTGGTGGTGATTGCTCGATCAGGAACGGCTGTTGCAAGCGAAATTGGAAATATGCGCGCCAATCGAGAAATCGATGCTTTGGAAAGCATGGGAATTAACCCGCTCAGCTTTATTGTTTTTCCTCGGGTCATTGGCGGAGTCATTTCGGTATTGTGTTTGGCTTTTTATTTTATTGCCATTGGTCTTCTGGGCGGATTTTTTCTAACAAAATTTCTTCACAACATGACCTTAAGTTTCTATGTGGATTCTTTAACCAGCGCTTTTTCTAAAGACGATGTTTTGATTTTTCTTTTAAAAAATGGTTTTAGCGGAATGATTATTTTCGTAGTGTGCTGTTATCAGGGGCTTTCCGTTAAAAAGAGTCCTCACGAAGTTCCTCAGGCCACCACCGATGCCGTCGTCAAAAGTATAATTTACGTCACTGTCTTTAATTTGGCCGTAACAGCCTTTGTTTACCTGGGCCAGCTTAAAAAAATTGGAGTCATCTAGATGGAAGCAAAATTTGAATCCGAAAAAATAAATAGCTTAAAATTTGAGAGTGTTACTTTTGCTCACGAAAGTCATGACTCAACTTTGTTTCAAGCGGACTTTGATTTTCCGATGAACGACATTGTCTGGGTTAAATCTTATGAAGGCGCAGGAAAGTCGACGGTGCTACAGATTCTTGCTGGTTTGCTGGCTCCTCAACATGGAAAGTATCTGATCAACGACGTGAATGTGACCGAACTTTCTTTTGAAGAATTTTTGCCTTACAGACTGTCGATTGGATTTTCATTCGATTATGGCGGTTTGATCAGCAATAGAACTGTTTTTGAGAATCTCATGTTGCCTCTCGAGTATCATAAGGTTTTGCCCTTCCGTGCGGCGAAAGACCGTATTGATAAAATCATCAAACGTTTTGAAATTGAAAAATACAAAAATGAAAGACCGGCCCACATTCCTGGTCGAGTGCGAAAGCTCACTTGTTTGATCCGCTCGTTGATTATGTATCCCGAAGTTTTGCTTTTGGATGATGCTTCTGTGGGATTAGGAACTGATAATGCGCAAATGTTATCGGATTTGATTTTAGAAATTAGAAAAGACGGTCACTTACGCCATGTTTTTATGACCTCTTACGATGAAAAGTTCATGAGCCTTTTTGATTATAAAATTATTCAAATCGATCAGTCGCAATTGTTCAATCAAGCTCCTGATCTTGAAAAGAAGGCCGTCAATTTATGATGAAGACCAAGTTCAATAAATTTGAAAGGGTCGCCGGAGTTTTTGTTCTGGCAGCCATTGTTGGAACCGGATTAGCGGCCATCAGCGTGGCAATCAAACAAGGTTGGTTTGACCAAAAACTTCATTTCACCACGACTTTTATTGGTGCCGACGGAGTTCATTCGGGTACCGAAGTGCAAATCTCGGGTTTAAGAGCCGGCGCGGTTGAAGACGTTGAACTGCAAAAAGACAATCGTGTTAAATTAATTTTTTATGTGCACGGAAAATTTCGTGAAAGAGTCAAAGAAGACAGCGTGGCTCAATTGGTGAGACCTTTCATCATTGGTGATCGCGTCCTCGATGTCAGTGTGGGTACAGAAAATTCGGCGGTTTTAGCTGAACACTCAAATATGTCTTCCGTCGAATCTATGGATTTAATGGGCTTAATGAGTGGAAAACATCTTGGACCAACTCTTGAGCGTCTGGGCGATATGGTTTCCAATATTCAGCGACTGGCCAGTGCTTTTTTGAGTCGGGACCGAACTGATTCCATGGTCAATATCTTTGATAAGCTCGAGCCTTTGCTGATCAGCCTTGATGGAATGTCTCGAGAGGTCACTCGTCTTTCAAAGCAAGCCACGCGGGATGAGGGCTTACATAAACTTGTCAATCAAGCCGGAATTCTGACCAGTGAACTGAATACGATTATACCAGAAATGAATCGTCAGAACCCCGAGATGGCCAAACAGTTGGCTCAGTTGACTGGTAATCTCTCGGTGATGGCCGAAAATATGAAATCCATGACTCAGATTTTTAAAGATTTGGGACCCGAGCTTCCGGGGACTGCTCATCGAGCCATGGAAGCGCTGAACGAAGCAACGATTCTGATGAAAGCTCTGCAAAAGAGCTTCATGCTGCGCGGAAACGTGCGCGATGTGCGCGAAGAAGAAGAAAAGAAACGCCAACCTGCAGCCAATTAAGTCTTGTCAAATCGGATTGGCTGAACCAAAAATAGAAGTATGGTTTGGTATTTTTTCCGCCGTCTTATTTTTTCAGTTCGGGCCGGTGCCTTAGTTCGCCGAATTGCCTGGTTATCCTTGGTTTCTATCACCGTCAGCGTAACTGCTTTTCTTATTGTCATTTTTGTCATGGGCGGAATGAATGAAAGTATTCAGAAGCGGATCTTAGCTCTTGAGCCCCACTTAACACTGACCCAGAAAACGGCTGATAGAGTTCGGCTTGCTGAAGTTCTCGCACTTTTATCGCCGTTGAAAAATGATTATCCCGGAATGCGCAGTTCTGCTTTTGAAACTCAGGATGTTATTCTGCGAACTTTAGATGGCAAGTTTCGCGGCGCTGTCGCCCGAGGAAAAAGTAAAGAAAGCTTCGAAGATTTTATTGATCAGTTGAATCAGCTGCAGAGGCAAAATGAATTCGGAAGTGCTGCAGAGATTTGGAACAGCAGTGATGTTCCTGGTACTGGTGAAATCGTAATGGGTATTGATTTAGCTCGAAGTCTTGAATTGCTGGAAGGGGAATACATCACCGTTATTCCGCCCGAAGGTTTAATTCTAGCGCCGGGGGAAGCCCCGCCCTTTGAAAAAGTGAGAATCAAAAAAATTATCTCCACGAATCTGGCCGATGTTGATGCGCAGTTTGTTTTTTATCAAAAGGGAAGAGCGCTCAATAACTTTACAAAATCAGCCAGTCGTCAAACCGGTGTCGAGTGGTGGTTGCCCGATGGTTACAAGGCGGATCAATTAAAAAATAAAATTCTGAAAAGTTTGGATGAAACACAAAAAAATAATTTTCTCGTTGAGACTTGGCAAGAGCGCAACGGCGCGCTTTTCTATGCACTTCGTTTGGAAAAACTAATGATTGGTATTTTCCTGGCTCTTGCAGGACTAGTTGCGGGCACTTCGATTTTGACAGTGCTAGCGCTTTTAATGTCGCAGAAAAAAAGAGACATTGCTTTACTCATGACTTTAGGAATGTCGAAGGTCAAAACTTCACAGCTCTTCACAAAAATGGGGTTGTGTTTGTCAGGCACCGGCGTGGGGCTTGGACTTATTCTTGGAACAGCGATCAGCTACTACATTCAAGAAAATCCCATCAATGCCTTGCCGCAAATCTATTACGATTCTCGCATTCCAGCCCAGGTTGATCTGTGGGTTTTATTGGGAGTGCTGATCGTCGGCGGGGTGGTTGCTTTCTTGGGTTCATGGGTGCCGGCAAGAACGGCCTTGCAGATCGAACCTTCACAGGCGCTGAGGCAGAAGAATTAGGTTATTTTGGTTTGAGGGCTACGAAAATTCGGCCATAAAGGTCTGTCGCATTTCTTCGTAAATACAAATTTCCTTCAGCTCCATAGGTATAAATAAAAGTTTTGAGATCTGATTTGAGTTCATTCGAAATTTGAGTACGATTTGATTTGGTAATTGAAACTATATTTTCGAGGGTTGTAACAGTCTCTTTAATATTTTCAGTAGGATCCTCTAGAGCATCAAAATTAACCGAAGAGAACAAAGGCTGATTGCGAAGTATCTGAATAATTTTTTTACGTCGAGGTAGCAGTCGCGCTAAGCGAGACTTTGCTCCTTCCATAACAGGTAAATCTTGACCTACAATGGGTGAAAAGCTTTTATAGACATTTCTTGGCGTATAAACGCCAAGCTTATTTTTTTCAGCGACATCGTCACCAATAGCTTTATTAATAACTTGAGCAATATAAGAAGCACAGTTTTTAGTTAAAATATTATAATTACCGTTAGAAGTATTATTAATATCCTTATTTAACATATAAACTAAAACTCGTTTTTGAAGTTGAGTCAGAGCTAAAATTCTTTCTGAAATATCACGTCCATGCAAAACCGTTGTTTCATTCCATTTCATCCGGTAACTGAGTCGTTGAACTTTAAGTTCCAGCAAACCCGAAGCTCCTTTTAAAACAAAACCAAGTCGAGACACTTTCATCTGCTCGGCCTGCGTTTGCTTTTGTTCCATTTCTTCAGGGGTTTCAAATCCGGTCAGTGCTGGCATATTGCTGATGTTGCCCGCTGCTTCAATAGCAAAGTCTTCAAAAGGATCTGGTTGATCCATATGAAGTCGAATAAGTGAATGACCAAAGATGCTTTCTGCATACTCATCGGTTGATGAAATAAAAATATAACCTACGTCTTTGACTTTGGCTGGATCAATGGGGGTGTTCATTTCACTCGGACAGCTTGCAACCGTAGGAACTGCAGGTTGTCCAATCCAATAATAGAACCAAACATAGGACTGAGGATGCTTACATATATAATCGGCCTTAAAAAAGAAGCCTTCAGCTTGTGTGGCTAAATCTTCTTTGGGATTGTCACTTCCCTGTTCTCGATGAAAACCCTCGGCTGTTTCCTTTTCGTAAGATATAAAGCCAAATTTTCTTTTCCAGCCGTTAATATTTCTAAATTGGTCGCTGCCACTGTAATTATACTTTTTATCCAATTGATGAGTAAGCTCATGAGTGATCATTTTTTTGGAGAAGTTTTCTTTCATTTGCTTCAATTTTCCATCTTGCATATAACTGAAAACTCTATCTGTAAGAACAATGGCTTTAAAGACGTCTTGAGCTACTTCAAATGAAGGGTCATCTAAATTTTCGAATGTATCATTTTCAATTTTTGGATCTATAAGACATTTCTTTTCAAAGTGGAATTGGTTACCCATACTTGCATAAATTTCAGGGAGAGCTTGAAAAGTTTCAATCAGCAATTCGATCTCACGATCGGTAAAGTCACAACTTTCTTTTTTGATAGATTTGATAGAATAAGGAATTCCTGGAACTTTATATAAAATGGAAGCCGAATTTTCTTTGATGACTTGAGAATTGGTCGTAATTGACCAAGCTGTACTAAAAACCAGATTTAGAAATAGAATGTTTAATAAAAGAGGAGCTACATTAAGTATTTTTAACATAAAGTGCTCCTCTGGTTGCGATTTCGACCTGTTTTTATTGAGCTGATTCAATTGATAAAATTTGTGCAGCAGCATCTTCAAGAGACAAATTTTTCTCAAATGCATATTTACCTAATGACGAAGGAACATTAAGTTTTCCCTCTTCAAGAAGTCCGGTTGCTTCCTGCTTAAGAGTCTCACGCTTGATTTCAGCGCTGTTCACTCCAACGCAGATTACCCAAGCCGTTGTTCCTGTAGGAGCAAAAGTAGTGCTTAGAACCGCGGCTAAAGCTGTTTCACTCAAGTCTTGTTCTACGGTTTCCTCGATGCATCGGGTGATTCCTTTGCCAGCGCCTGCATATGAATTGACTGAAAAGCCCATTACAGCAACTGCAGAAAATAATAATAATTTAGACTTCATAAGATTTCCTTTTAAATCGTTTCGATAGTTGTGGAATTGATTTTCCATAAGGCAACGGAAACGATGATCCGGGCATATGAATACAAGATCTATTCCGATGCCTATTCCATTAAATTGATTGTTATGAAAAGTAGATGTTTAAGACTTAGACAAGCTGCCCTTAAAGGTACTGAGTTCACCTGCCACCGTGGCAGTAAACTCTAAACCGAAACCTGAAAATCCCTAAGAGCCTGGGTCAGCGATGTTTTCACATCCGTAGATTCTTTTCGCTGACCAATAATCAAGGCGCAAGGAACCCCGTACTCGCCCGCAGGGAATTGTTTATTCTGTGAACCAGGTATAACCACGCTGTTTTTTGGAACCCGACCTTTTGTTTCGACAGGTGTTGCGCCAGTCACATCAATAATCTTTGTGCTCGCCGTAAGAATAACACCCGCACCCAGTACGGCGCCTTCTTCGACGTGAACTCCTTCAACGACGATGCTTCGTGATCCTAGAAAAGCATTGTCTTCGATGATCACCGGTTGAGCTTGCACGGGTTCCAGCACGCCACCAATACCGACGCCGCCGGAAAGATGCACGTTCTTGCCAATCTGAGCGCAAGATCCAACAGTGGCCCAAGTGTCTACCATGGTGTTGGCACCAACGTACGCACCCAAATTAACATACGAAGGCATCAGGATAGCGCCAGGTTCAACGAAGGCTCCTTGACGAACAAAGGCGGGGGGTACGACTCGCACTCCTTCTTTGCCGGTCCATTTTTTTATGGGGATTTTATCCCAGAAAACGAAATCGCCCGCGTGAAGTAAAGACATTTTCTGAATACGAAAGTAAACAAGAATCGCTTTCTTAATCCATTCATGGGTGATCCACTTGGAGCCATTTCGAGTGGCAACCCGCAATTCACCGCGATCCAATTGCTGAATGACTTGATGAACGCAATCGGTTTCCGCAGAAGTTAGCTCTTCAATTTTTTTTCCGGACTGCAAGGCCTGATCTAAATTTAAAACTGAATTTTCAAGAGACATGTTTTCCCTCGTAGGCTTTTAGCATTTTAAGTAAAGCAGGCACGTGAACTTTGACGACATCGCCAAGATTCATATCTCGCTGAATTTCGTAGGTGATGGTGGGAATATTTTGTTCAAGCCCAGCATAAGTTCCTAAAGAGCCCGGAGTCGGGTAGCCAATATCCTTTTCGACTTTGTAACCTGTTGCTGCAGCTAAGACTTGGGCTTCGGCTTCGCAATCTCCATTGATATTGATCATTGGTTCCCACGAATGAAGGCTGGTTATGAATTTGACTTTATAATCTTTCAAAAATTTCACTAAGCCCTGATTTTCCACTTCGCTCAACGGTTTTGGCCCGGGATTGTAGCGGGGAGTGCGAGCTTCGGGGGACCAGTCCTTGGTGGGAAGATTGCGATTCAAGTCGACTTGATTGGCATTCATTCGAGTTTTATCTATGATGCCATCCAGATTAAATTCAGGAACTAAGGTTAAATTCAGTTTGTAATCAAATTTTCGCATCAGCTCATGGAGCAAACCCCACGCTGCAGTGACACCTTCAGGTTCGTCGCCATGAACTCCGCCGATAACCAGAATTTCTGGACCTTTATTTTCAAAACGATAACCTAAGACCGGTAATCCACGACTGGTAGAGCTAAATATAAAAGTCTTCATCATTGTCATTTCCTTTGAGTCGGCGCTAGAATAGCTAAATGATATGAGCCAAACAAGTCTAAATTCTTTGCATTACGTGGATGACATTCTTTATTGGGGAAATCGCTTCGATTTGTCCCCCTATGCGTCCAAAGCCAGTGAAGCCCCCGTTTTTCTCTACAATTTGCCTGGAATCAAAGAGCGCTATCAGCAGATGCGACAAGCTTGGGATAAAGTCAGCCCGAACTCGAAAATTTTCTATGCGATGAAAGCTAACTCTCATCCCGAGATTTTAAAACTTTTCAAAGCGTCAGGCTCGGGAATTGATGTGGTCTCTGCAGGGGAAATTCGCAGGGCCATCGAGTGTGGCTTTAGCAGCAAGGAAATTATTTTCAGCGGAGTCGGTAAAAGTAAAAGTGAAATCGAATTTGCCATTGACCAACAGATTTACCAAATCAATGTCGAAAGTCTGCCTGAACTTCAACGTTTGGCCCAGATCTCTGCGAAGAAGAAAAAATCAATTCCTGTTGTTCTAAGAGTTAATCCTAATGTCGATGTGAAAACTCATCCCTACATTGCCACGGGTCTCAGTGAAAATAAATTTGGTCTCGAGATTTCGGCTTGGCCCGAGATTCGCGAAATTTTTAAAAGTAACAGTTCTTTGTCTCTTGCAGGAATCAGTTTGCATTTAGGATCACAGATGATGGACTTTTCGGGCTTGGCTCAGGCTCTGCGCCTAGCTAAAGATTTTTTTCTGCAAATCAAAAAAGAATTTCCAGAGATTCGTCGTTTTGATGTGGGCGGGGGCTTGGGTGTCATTTACGAAAGACAAGATTTTTCAGCCGAAGAAAAAATGCTCAAAGACTATGTGAGTGTTGCACAAGACGAGCTTCGCGATCTTCTGAAAGATCCCAAGTTCGAAATCCAAAGTGAGCCGGGCCGATGGTTAGTCGCTCATTCGGGAATTTTACTGACTGAAGTTCAATACGTAAAAGAAACTCCTTACAAAAAATTTCTTATCGTGAATGCGGGAATGCATTTGCTGCTGCGGCCCGCACTTTATCAATCCTATCATCATATTTTACCAATGAAGCTTTACGAGCAAAGAAAAAATCAGCGCTACGATGTGGTCGGACCTATTTGCGAAAGCTCGGATTTTTTAGCGAAGAATCGGGAGCTCACAGAAAGTTTTCAAGATGAAGTTCTTTGCATTGCTGATGTTGGCGCCTACGGAGCAGTGATGTCTTCGGATTACAATCTTCAAACAAAACCCCAAGAGATTTGTATTTACTAAAGATGAGCTAAGCTGAATTGGTGCGGAACCAAAGGCGCCAGAAGTTGTCGCGCCAAATTTTCGAAAAAATCAGAACGATCGGTGCTGGCGAAATGAATTTGGGTTGAAGGCTCGGTTAAAGTTTCTGGATTCGCTTGCCATCGGCCTAGCTCGAGATCTTTTTTTAAACTTAAGCTTAAAGCGTCTCCGGATTCAATCAATTGCACGGCTGATCCCACGGCTTTTTGAATCGCGTTTTTCAAAAAAGGATAATGGGTGCAACCTAAAATCAAAGTATCCAGTTGTTCGTCTGAATTTTTATTAAACAAAGATTGAATATAACGAAAGACAATCAAATTGGTGATGGGGTCGTCGTTCCACCCTTCTTCCACCAAAGGCACAAACATCGGGCAGGCCTGCGACAGCACAGTGACTTCGGGTTCGAGCTCTTTAAGTTTTTTAACGTAACTTTGACTTTGAATCGTGGCTCGGGTTCCTAAAACTCCGATCACTTTTGTTTTGGAAACTTGCAAAGCCGCTTCACTGCCAGGGGCTATCATATTGTAAACAGGAATTCCTTGATAGTTATCGCCCTGAAAATGGCTCGAAGCTGTATTGCAAGCGATGATGAGAACTTTGCTTTCCCGCTCAGCCAACCAACGTAAATTTTGTTCGGTGTATTGCTGAATGGTTTCCCCGGATTTCGATCCATAGGGAAGTCGGGCCGTATCTCCTAAATAAACAAAGCTTTCATTAGGAAAATTTTCAGCGAGCACCTTAAGAACACTAATTCCACCAAGACCCGAATCAAAAACTCCAATCGGAGATTTTTCGTTCGCCATTTTAGTGACGGGCCAATCCGTGGGCGTGAGATTCATGAACTCCACTGGAAGACATTTCAATAAAATGAGCGCGATCTTTAATTTCTTCGATGCTGATGGCATTGATGTAGCTCATGCCACTGCGAATGCCACCCATGATTTCCAGAAGCACATCGCGAACATGTCCTTTGACATTGACCTGAGTCGATTCGCCCTCGGGAGCCATGCCTTCGGGGACTCCGCCTCGCCATGAAACTTGGGCCGACTTCGAGGCCATGCCTCGGTATTGTTTGCGGCCATTTTTAATCGAGCCCGGAGTTTCAATTGTTCCTGCGAGCATGCTTCCCAACATCACGGTGCTGGCACCAGCGGCGAAAGCTTTAACAATATCGCCCGAAGTTTTTATTCCACCATCGGCGATCACAGGAATTCCGTACTCATTGGCAATTTCGGCGCACAAAGCAACCGCTGTCAGTTGTGGGACCCCACACCCCGTAATGATTCGTGTGGTGCACATCGAGCCTGGACCAATTCCAATTTTCAAGGCATCCGCGCCGGCTTCAGCCAAGTCGCGCACGGCTTCAGGAGTCGCCAAGTTACCGACGATGAGTTCGATTTGTGGGAATTGATCTTTCAACCATTTCATCGTTTCAATCATTTGAACGGAATGCCCGTGGGCAATATCAATCGTTAATAAATTGACTCCGGCTTCAGCTAAACTTTTTGAGCGTTGCTTGAAATCATCACTGACGCCAACACTGGCAGCGACGATGGCAGCACCACTTTCTTTCACTTTGCGAGCTTGGGAGGTTTGGTCTTCGATGGATAAAAAGCGATGAAGAATACCGACACCACCAAGTTGGTTCATAGCTAAAGCCATATCCGCTTCGGTCACTGTGTCCATGTTCGCTGAAAGAATAGGGGACTCGATCTTTTTTGTTTTCGTCAAAGAAGAGGTCAGTCCTGGATCGCGGCGTGATCGCACATCAGACCGTGCGGGCACAATCAAAACATCGTTAAAAGTTAAACCGCGGCCGCGATTTTTAATTTCTTTCCAATTGAAGATCAGGCTCATTGAGGTGCTCCCGGTTAAGCAAACTAAAAAAAATCAAAGTGATAATTTCAAAAAATAAAATATGAAAAACAGTATCGATTAAATGCAATCCCAAAGCAGGCAGGGGGGTAATCCAGATCAGTCGATACTCTTCAAAACCATCGGTTAAAATAAGCGGGATCAGAATGAAGAACACAACGAACATAAAAACCAAACGAAACCAGGCTTTGCGAAATAGGGTTGTGGATCTTTTTAAGGCATCGACTTCGCCGCGATCGTATTCGTGATCGAAGCAGACCACCCAAGGGACAAAGCTGTACTCTAAAAATTTCCACAGACCAGGGATGATCAACAGAAGAGAATACATAATGCATTTTCCCCAGCCGCGAAGGGTTTCAATCAAACTCTGAGAGCCAAATTTTTGTGCAAATTCATTCCAAGCCGTGGGCCAAGGAGTTTTCGATGGAAATTTCTGACGTTGCCAGGTGAACAAAAGTAGTAAAGTCGTTATCCAGGGAAATATTAAAGAGTTAAGCAATGAACCCGAAGCCAAGTACCAAACTTTTGGACTGGCCCCTTGCGGGCTACGAAGCTCATTTTCCAAAGCCAAGGATATCAATTGATCGACAGTGCCCGAAAGCACAGTGATCAGAAAGACAGGCAAAATCATTTGTTTCAATAATTTGAAGTAACGTCTAAAAAAAAAATTCACGAAGCATTTCAACCTTGAATCGGGATAGAGTCAAAAAAGTCAGCGAGTTTGGCCCGCTTTGTCATTTGCAAAAGCTCAGTTGATTCGTGACTTTTGGTAAAATAAATGATCTTTTTGTTTCTCTTGTTAACCAAGCCTAAATGCTCGAGTGGCGAAATTGGTAGACGCACAGGACTTAAAATCCTGGGCTTCCTTTACAGGGGCGTGCCGGTTCAATTCCGGCCTCGAGCACCACGTTTTTAAAGACCCACCCAAAAACTTCGGTCAGTCCTCGCGCCTTTGGCGCTGCGGAGCTTGCTTTTGGGTGGATCTTTAAAAAATGGTTGGGGAAAATTGTTTTTTGTTTAGGTTACAGGATTTTAATTTTAGAGCTGCAACTCTTGTGAAAACCCTATATAAAAATATCTCGTATTAAGAACAAAAGAATTAAAATCGGGGAGGACAAATGTCCTACAAAAACCAGAAGCCGAAAGTCTTAGCGGTTGATGACTATGAACCGAATCTTATAGCTCTTCAGGCGGTTCTTGGATCAGATTATAGTTTAGTTTTTGCCAAATCAGGGGAAGAGGCCATCTCAACTGTCTTGTCCGAGCACGACATCGACGTGATTTTAATGGATATTCAAATGCCAGTGATGGATGGTTTTGAAGCCGCTGCTAAAATACGAACGATTGAATCGGCACGAGATATCCCAATTATTTTTATTACGGCCATCTACAAAGAAGAGCCTTTTATCAAGAAAGGTTATGCGGTTGGTGGAGTCGATTATTTCAGCAAACCCTTTGATCCTGAAATTCTAAAATTGAAAATCAATGTTTATTCATCCTTTCGTCACCGAACCAAAATCATTAAAGACCGCGAGCAACAAATCCGCGAAACCGAAGAACTTCTTCGCGTCGGTAAAAAGTTATCCGGGGTGCTCGAGAATCTTCCTGTTGGTGTTTTAATCTCTGATGTGGAAGGTCGCGTCTGCCAAGTGAATGAACAGGTCTCACTGATTTGCAGCAAGAAGCATGGCTCAGATTCTGATTCCTACGAAAAAATATTGGGTTGGTGGGATTCTGAAGGCAAGATGCTTGTTGATGGTGGACCGCTCTCTAAAGCGCTTCAACTTGGAATCAGTTCTCATAGTGAAATCGTTCAAATATCTTGTAAGAGCGGAAGCAAGAAAAGCGTTCTGTGTTCGGCTTCACCTTTGCTTGGGCTGGATGAGCACATCGTCGGTGCCGTTGTTGTCCTTCAAGATATAACAGAAACAAAAAAAATCGAAGCAGACCTTGAAGAGCGCATCACACGAATCGTTGCCACCGGAGTGCAGCTCGAGGAAACCGTTAGTCGGTGAGGGATATGGAGTTCCACTGGTCAGGAAAGATCAGTGGAGGTGAAGTGGTGGAGCTTAAAAAGAAGTGTTAAATGACAATATGATTCAGTTTTATTTCTTTGGTTCTAAACGAACGATCCCGTAATGTTGTGCATTGAATGACATGTATTTCACGCCGTTTTTCTCATAGTCACAATTAAAAGAAATCGAAACGCCATTGTGAGCAGACTCTTTATTAGCATACACAAAGACATCCATTGATTCTGGTTTATCGTAGTTTTTTGTTTGATTCTGGATTTGTTCACCCTGAAGAACGATCTCGTTATTGTACATGGTCGACTGAACAACATTTACGGGTATTAACAAACTTCCATCAATATAACCGAAAGTACAAATACCTTGAGCCATCTCTTGTTCACCGCTAAAAAGCATAAGGCTACCTGAAATACCACCGTATGCTGGGACATGAGATGTTGAATATACAAATGTGTTCATATTGGGAATTTTGATCGTTCTGGACTCTTTTTTCGAATTCGAAAAAACATTAATTGAAACTTCCTTCATTTCTACTGTGCCCGTCTTACTTCCGTGAGGATATGACTGCCCAAAGCATACAGTGCTGACTAATGTTAATACAAACGCGACAAATTTTACTTGCGATCTGGTATTAAATGGCATTTTAACTCCTATATTTTTGTTCAAAAGATAGTGAAGCAATTAATATACCGAAGGACATTTAAAAATGCGTGAGATCTAAAGCTAATCCTATTGGCTTGAATGCGCTACCTTTAGCCTGAACCCTTTGCTCATATCTACAATGGTACAGAGAATGCTTTATAACCAATTTATGAAGTCATATCTTTCCTATTTTCTATTAATCATTATTAGCAGCGTTTCCTTGTCTAGCTTTTCGACACAGCTGATGCAAAATCCGTCATTGAGGGCTCGAATTCATTCGCAGCTTGCTCGTTTAAATCCTTCTCTGCGCTGTGAAACTGTTTTCAGTAAGACTTTACCGATCACAACTAGCCCTAACCGCCGCAGCACCCGTGGTGCTCCACGAGGAATTGAATCTAAAAACTATTTAGAGGTAATGGTTCAGGAATACAGTCAGAAATTTTCTGAAGTTATTAAAATAGAATTTGATCTTCCTTATGGCCATGAATCAGATCCTAAATCATTTTACTTTTTGAAGAATGATCCTTACGAGGGGCCGGATAAAATAAAAATCTATAAAGAGTTGGGTGTCGATGGATCAGGCAAAAGTTCCCCGGATAAAATTTCGACTTGGATGGAATTTGCCAAGAATTATCGTTCAGCTTTAGATCGACGAAATATTAATCCCAAAGATTTCTTAGTCCCAAGTTTAGTCTTTTTTCGCATCACAGCGGAAGATAAAAAAGAATATAAAACCATTGATCCTTTGAGTGAGAGTGAGAAACTTCCCCAGGGTGAAGGTTGGAAGCTTTTAAATAAGGACATCGAATTCAATCTCCCTTTCTCAGTCATATTAAGTATGATGAGGGAAGGGAAGTTCCCTCTCTTGGATGCCCTTCATGACACCGCTCATTTTGTTTCCTTTTTACGATTTCCAGAATTTACGTATTATCTACGAGAGGGAATGGTAAAAAATGCTGATCCAGATATTTCCAGAGGCTTCAAGCGCAGAATGTATTGGTTAACTGAGGCCTTGTCCGTTCTAGATCCCGATGGAGCCACAAAAAATCAAGACTTTCTTTCTTCACAAAAGCGATCAACTGATGTTCGTAATATTAAAATTATTGAAAAAGAGTTGACGAAGATGGCACAGGATTCAGAGAGCAAGTTACTGGCCTATTCCTACAAATTGGCTCGTCATTTTGAATCTCAACTTCGTGACATCTCTGGTGGAGAATCAAACCCAGCAGAAAAATGGTATTACCTGAGTGAAAACTTTAAAATGACCGCTAAAGATTTGTTATCTGAAGATCTCTCCAATGCAAGAGGATTGGGTATCATTGGGGAACTTTCAAAAACTTACTTTGAAGATGGGCCCGTTACCTTGAAGGCGAATCCCAAACAGATGACTAATGAAACAAGCACATTTAGCTTCAATACTTTCGTTACCAGTCAAAAGCTTTTGGCTTTAATTTTAAAAAAAGACAAAGAACAAATTCTTACGGATTTAAATTCTATGAGCCGAGCTCAGGCTTTAAGTTATCTGATTAAATACACAAGCCGTCTCGAATATTTTTTGACTTTGCCACCTTTTACCTACCAGGTTTGGGCACAAGCCTTTTTAAAAGCCGATTTGAATCCGAGCGATCCACTTTCTGCGGCACTCTTAACAGTCTTTGGAAGCAACATCGTTAAAAATTACTATTTAGGCATTGGGGACAAGCGGGTTGAGCCTTAGTGCTGATTGTAGTTGTTAGAAAATAAAAAGGTCATCACGGCTCTAAATTCTAATTATACTAATGACACCAATATCCAGCTGAATTAAACTTAGTCCATGTCGATCAACTCTGAAAAAGATCTTGAAGCTCTTCGTAAAATCGGGCGAATTGTTGCTCGCTGTCTTCAATACATGCAATCACAACTTGAGCCTGGTATCACGACTCGGGAACTTGATCATCTTGGTGGTCAGTTTCTTTCTTCCCATGGTGCCCAATCAGCGCCGAAGCTCACTTATAACTTCCCCGGCTTCACTTGCATCAGCGTGAATGAAGAAGCCGCGCACGGTATTCCTGGCGCGAAAATTCTTAAGGCTGGAGATCTTGTTAACATCGATGTCTCGGCTGAGCTTGATGGCTATTTCGCCGATACTGGTGGGTCGGCGATCATTCCACCTCGTTCGAAGCTTCATCAGCAAATTTGTGCCGTTGCCCAACGGGCTCTTGATAGTGCTATCCTTGAAGCTCGCGCTGGGGCTAAACTCAATCGCATCGGTTATGCCATCGAGACTGAAGCTCACAGAAATGGATTCACTGTTATTGAAAATATTGGAAGTCATGGTGTCGGTCGCGCACTTCACGAAGATCCAGGTTTTATTCCGGGGTATTTCGATAAAAAAGATAAACGTGTTTTGAAGAAGAATCAGGTGATTACCATTGAGCCTTTTATTTCTTCGGGGGCTCGCGAAGTTGTCGAGAACGGTGACGGGTGGACTTTGGTTACCGACACGGGAATTTTTACGGCGCAGTATGAGCATACCATTGTCATTACTGAAGGGTTGCCACTGATCATGACCTTGCCGGCTTAGTTATTCTTTGTAATTTAGGGCGCGCTGAAAAGTTGCGAGTGGGTGCGGTGGAAGCGCTTCGAAAACCAGCGGACATCGACGAAATTTTGAGAATTATTAAGAAGATCACTCAGTAAAAAAAGTAAAGGGGGCGGTTGTCCCCTTTGCAGTTCGTAAGGGGAAAGAAAAACCTATACTGGTCTCACTCCCGCCCATGGTATATATAATCAGAGCCTAATTTTTCAAAAACTTCTCGCACTTTGGGACTGAGTTCATGGTGGTTGCAGCCAGGCCTAGAGGTGTTTGCGTCATCAGAGGTAGGAATCAATGAAGGCATCAAGCCGTTAAATGTCAAATTCTCTTCACTTAAAAAATGACGAGCTTTTCTCTTTAATGTTTGCATTTCTTTACTCAGGTCTTCGTATTTATTTAAGACCGATGTGAACTGGGAATTGTCCGTTGATTCAAGATCTGACTTATAGAGAGTCTGGAACTTTTCGATTTCATTTTTCATTTCTTCCATCAGCCCTTCAGCAGTTTTTGCGGAAGTGAGAATGTAACCGGCTCCGTTGATTCTTTGTGCGGAATGAACGACTTTCAGTTGGCCATCATCCATAAGGTCTCCAAGAACTCCTTCGATCGCCATCTCTTCAAGAAAATAGACTTTTAAAATGTCGACGCCCATAACAGCAAGTTTGTGCAGTTTTTCTTTCGCAACTTTAACTTTATCCTTGCGATCTGAAGTTTGTTTATCGAGCTCTTTCTTTGCATTTTTATAATCTTTACTTGTGCGACCAAAATCTCCTTGGAGATCGGATTCAAAATCGGGTCTGTCTTTGTCGAGCTGGCTGTGAAAGAGGTGATGCATGTATTCGTGAATTAAAATCCATTTATTGGAATCAGCGCGAACAATAATGCTTGCATCGGGTGTCGTACTGGGGAGCCCTGGTGTATTGGCCCTGTTGTACAAACCGAGAACGCTCGCTTCTTTGGCAAATCTAGCAAAATTTTCTTCGAGATCTGTCGGAGCCGAGGGAAGAGAGTTTGCAAAACCACAAGAATCTGGTTGATAAGCTTTCGTCTTGTAAAAATGCACTCGAGTTTTACTTTCTGCGAATCTGACAAGCTCTGCAGCACTCGCGGCCAAAACCGGAGTCAAAAGTCCTTCATCGTACCTTTTTCCAAAATAACTATCCACGACGCGTTTTGAGTCTGAAACCACAGCCGAGTCGCCCTCGCCGTATTCGTAGGCGCAAGACGCTTTGACGTATTCGGTGTAGTCATGAGTAACGTCCTCTAATTTTTTTTCTGAACGTCCCGACGAACAAGAGAAAATGAATGCGGAAAGTGAAAAGACAAACAGCTTAAGAACAGTGGATTCAGAATGGAACATAGACCCCTCATTTTCCGCCGATAGTAGCATCAGCTAACGAGGAGTTTCAAGTTTTCAAATCCGAAGAAAGAATTTACACGAAACGGCGCAAACATTGGCAGCTTTAGGAGAAGAATATCTGTCGATCTTTTAGTCATGCTTTATCTGGGTCATGTCTTCCAGCTCTGATGCTTATTTAATCACGGAGATTAAATTTTTAAAGTAAGCCGGCATTTCAGCGCGAGGGTACCAAGCTAAGGCTAAAGGATCTTTTAGGCTTCGGCCTTGGTTTAATTTGATCAACTGACCATTTTGTAAAAAAGGTTCAGCAATTTCTTTCGAAAGAAGACCAAAACCAACGCCTTCGACCAACAAAGTCGACAGCGCCTTGTTTTCATTCACAAATAAGCGTGGCCTTTTTAAATGCTTTAAAAGGTCGAGCTCTTTTAAATAATTTAAGCTGGTGTGATCATCTTTGTGAAATGCAAAGAGTCTTTCTTTGTGAAGAATATCAATTAACTCTCGGCCTTTCCATTTAGGATGGCCTAGAAGAAAATACTCATCGGGTTTAATCATTTTGCTATCGAGCTCTAAGGGCACCTGATGGGGGTAGAGCAAAACGATATCAACAATTCCTTGTTTGATCAGGTCGAGTCGGTTTTCACGATCATCAATTACAAAATGAATATTTAAGCTTGGCCATTTCTTAAAAACCTGTTGGCACTGAGGCACAACACGGCCAGAGATGCAGCTGGTTGGACCTGCAATACGAAGCTCAATGTCTTCGCGTTGACCTGAGTTTTTTAACTCGGCAAGGGTTTCTCCTTCGAGCTCGCGAGCGCGAAGACAGTATTTCAGGAGCGACTTGCCTTCGGTAGTTAAGCTCATTCCCCTACGGCTGCGTACAAAGAGGGAAACGCCCATATCCTTTTCGAGGGCTTTGATTCTTTGGGTGATTCCTGTCTGGCCGATTCCGAGTTTGTCAGCGGCAGCGCTAACAGTGGAGTGTTCATGGACGGCTAGGAAGGCTTGAAGGTTGTGGCTTAGTAGTATCATTAATTATGATATATACATCAAAAACATCAATTTTACAACAGGCATCGAAAGAGCTATTTTGCGCTGGCAGTTAATGACTGCATTTGAAACTTAAATCAGAAAGTGGTGTTTATGGAAAAGTTAATTATACTCCTTATGTTTTTGATCCCAGCAGCTGCCTTTAGCCAATCGCCCGCGCGATGCTACAGTGTTGTTGCCAATAGGACTGGTCAATATATGGTGGATGTTAAGGATGTTAATGTTCGTTACCTATCAAACACCGACATGAGAATTACAATCACTGGAGGAGGTCAACCTCGGGTCACGAACCTGCAAGCATTGCATGTGGCTTCAAAGACAAGTCCTTGGATCTTTTCTGATGATAGTTTTCAATTAGCGATCGATCATCGTAGTAAACAAGCAAATGATATTTACCAGGGTGAGTTAGTAATCAAAGAGAGAACTCGAGTTAAATTGACGTGCAAAATTTTGAACGGCTTGAGATAAAAATATACTTTTGTTGATAGGAATGTTGGACGCTAATATATCGAATTAGCGTCCGGCATTGCCACGTTTTGTATGCCTATGTCGTGAACTGACTGGCGGTTGAGAAACTTTATCGCACGAATTCTTTTCCAGAGCCATCGTGAGTTCATTATCGATGGCCATTTTAACAGCGGCAATATTTACGTTCGTCGACAATAAAAACGAATCCGCATCAGCAGGTAGGCTCCCACTATTTTTTAGTTTACCTAACATCAGTATCATTTTTGTATAAACTTGTGTTGAATCATCGATTAAAGACTGACTATCGGCACTTAAGCCTGACAGTTGTTGAATGCGTTGAATTCTTAATAAAACACCTCTGAAAGCATCACGCGAAACTTCAAATTTTTCATTTAAACTTAACGAATTATCCATTTTAAATTTTTGGAAATCAATTTTCCAAAGGATATGTTTTTCAGAGATTTCCTGAAGTTCTTTACATCTAGATAGTTCCGGCAACATGGCAGTTCCGAATGCATGCTGAGTTTGCCCCAACAAAAGAAACATAAGTAATAAATGCTTAATCATAAATACCTCTAGCCAAATAGGTGCAGTCATTGGACCACCCTAAATGCCGTAGAATAGTTTTCATCGTTTCATATTGAGACAAGCCCCGATTTGCGATGTTCAACTGTAAAAAGTATTGTCAGCTCTAAATGAGCTATGGTTTTCGTTCGATAAACACAAAGCGCAGGAAGTTTTGATCAACGATCATTTTTTGAAGGTACTTGGTGTAGGTGATACCGGTTTCAGAATAAAGATTTAGTGTTGCTGCAAGCTGAAGGGGATCTAAGGGAGTTTGTGAGGATCTAAACTCAGCTCGTCTTTTTCGAAAGAACTCGGAAGATTTCTTTGTATTTAAGAACTGAATGTAATCGGAAACGCCTTCAACCCTTGAACTGTATTTTTTAATGCAAACCTTTTTATTATTAAGGGCAGTCAAGCATTGATCTTTACCGAAAGATCCGTGGATACCAAAAAGATTGTTGCCTTGTATGGCTGCACGGCTTGTTCCCCATCCTGATTCAATGGCAGCCTGAGCGATAATCAACGGGAGGGGAACAATGTCAACGCGAGCAAGGAGATCCTGCATGCTTGCCATGTCTTCTACTCCATAGTCACTTTTAATTCGGTCCAACCAGTTAGCTTCGTCGTTAGATAGAGCTGTAGAAAGAGATTTCACTTGAAGCGCCTGAACCTGTAATCTTTGTTTATAAACCTGTTTGCTCATGCGAATAGTGCCGGGGAGTAAGGCGCAAACAAAGTCTTTCTTTTTCGCCGTTGTAAATCCATTCAGATCATCCGAATTACAAAAGGATGCAACTAACTGTGCATCCTCTTCAGAAGGCTTATCGAGGTTTACAGCAAACTGTTCGGCCTCGAAGGGATTTGAGGTGGTCGGCGTGTTTGTATCGATAGTTTGGAACTGAGCTCCGCATGCCGTAAGAAACAAAGAGCCAAGCAAGTAGAACGCGACCAAACTGAAATTTAGCCTTAGAAAGTTAGAATGAATGGAACAAGTTTTCTTAGACATCAGTCGTTTCCCCAAACTCCTCGCTCCTGTTACTTCAAAGATAAAGCCATTTGATTTTAGCTAAGGAATCAATAGGATGGCCTATTCCCAACTCAGGTGGATTCGATCTTGAAAATCTTACAGGAGTGTTCGGACTTTTGACAGGGCGATGCAATATATGCACATTTGGATGGATTGCATTTCACGCTAAGCCGTGCTGAAAGTACTTTTGCCATTGTCGGCGGCTGCGAATGTAAATAACTTTATGTTTAAGGTCGTCGCGAGATAAAATTCTCACAAGTTCCGGGCGCATATTCCGGTGCATATTCAAAAGAGATTTTAATAATCTTTGGGTGTGCTCAAGGTTGAGTTCTTGGCATCCTGGTGGAAGCTCGGCGCGGGGAGACCAAAGATTTTTGATTTGTCTCTTGAGCGTCCACCAAATGTGAAGAGAGAGGGGCAGATCAATAAAGACAATTCTATCGGCCTGGCCTAAGCGGGACTCAAGCAAATCCAAAGGGCCATAGCCATCAATAAGCCACGAATCCTGCTGCTCGATCATTTTTATCTGTGCAAGGCTTTCAGGAAGGGGGCGTCTCTTTAAGCCGGGTAAAAATTCGATAGCATCCACGTGCGCCAGGGGAAGATTGTGCAACTGGGATAAGCGGCGGCTCAGAAGCGTTTTGCCACCGCAAATATTACCAATCACAGCAACTTTTTTCATCCTAACCCTATCTGACCGAAGGCATAACTTGAGTATCTACCGGGTTTTTCTTTTCGAAAAAGCCACGATGCTCTAGGCGTTGTGCGATTTCTTCGGGTTTGCATTCGTAACATCTTTTTCCGACACTATAAAGAAGGGGTCCCATCGAGTTCCGGTAAATCTGAAATTGTTTTTTGTGGAACTCGAGAGCTTGAGGGTCAGTTACGGGTTCGCCATTAATATAAGTGCCTTCGAGCTTTGGCTCCATATTGTCTTTGCCCTGCATAAAGTTGTAAGTGATGTTTTGGGTTGGTTTGGAATCAACCACAATAATTTGTACAAAGCCTTCTTGGCTCCCTGTTTTTTTCGAATAGACCACTTTAGCATTCTGACCTAATTTAAGACCTCGATCGACGAAATCAGCTTCAGCGCTTTCAGCATTGCATTTAAGACTTTTAGGAAGAATTTCGCGATTGTCAGTTTTTGCCTGTGTCTTAAGATTATCGCGGAAGAAATCAACCATTTCGTTACAATCGTTGGCGACCGCCATTGAAGTTAATTGCGTTCCTATAATTGCGCCGACAACTGTTAAAAAAACCCATTTAAGTTGGGCCTGAGCCTCGGGCATAAAAGTTTTCCATAAACTGGTTTTTGTTTTCAAGGCCGTGTCGACCTTATGGATAATGCTAAGATAGCTATCTTGCCGTTCGACCACGACTTTTTGACCATTGAATTTGAATTCACCTTTCGACGCATCGATGACTTCAACAGTCATTCTTGCGCCTTTATCTTCTTTCAGTGTTAGAATGCCTTTTTCAAAGCTTGATTTAGGCAGTGCTCGAGTTGGGTGAACTTTCACCAGCTCTTTAAGTTCTTTTTGTCGAATTTTGTTAGGGACTGTTTTTTCAATGAATTCATCCATCGTCGAAGACGTCGTTAGTGCTCGGGAAAAACCCTCGAGTGTGGTCGCGGACGCCGAAGTTGTCCAAAATAGATTAAAGGATAAAAATACACTCAAGCATTTCTTCATATTCACCTCACAAAAAATGATAGGGGGTCCTTTTGGAATGCGCAAGCGCTCGAAAGCCTATTATTATAGCAATTCTACAAAAAACTTGTGCTTGGACTTGGGATTGGCTAAGATTTCCGGTCACTCTCTGGAGACCCCCGAACTTGGCGCTATTGAAGCTTGATAAGTTTATTTTGCGATACCCTCATCCCCTTTTTCTAAAGAAGGGAAGTGGGTTAAAAAACCTTCGTCCGCTGAATTTGCAAAAGCCAAATGATTCGTATTCGAACACAACCCTTAAAACTCGGCTTTCTGACATTCCAACTACAATCTATTCGCGATGGCTGAACCGCATCACTTATCAAAGTTCGATGAAAGATGACTATTTCGAGTGCATCTATTTTGGTTATTCCGACGGGAAGATGATCTCTTTGGGGAATTTGCCCTTAGCGCCGCCGGCCTATTTGGGCGTCTTACCGACGGGCTTGCGTTGGCCTGATCTGATTCAAGCCCTGCGGGCCACCGATGAACTTGATGTCAATTATTCGTGGACCTCTTCGGGCCTAATTGATCCTCAAGCGCGACAGCGGCAAGCCCTTCGCCAAATCTTGAAAGCTGACAATGCCACAAAGCCCTTTGATTCTTTGATGTCGATGGTGCTGAAGTTTTTTTCTGCAAAAACTTTTTTTCGTGATTTGGAAGTTGGAATCAGTTTCCCTGAAGAGGGACAGGACATCTATGTTCCGATCAGTCGAGTCGAGATGGGGGAGGATTCCTTTTTCAGTGCTCAGGCTCGACGCTTTATGGACGGCGATAAAGACAAATATGAAGTTCAATTTACTTTAAAAGAAACTTCGGCTGATCTGGTGACTCCGTTTTTTGATCTCAATTCAGAGACCGGTCTACTGCGAGTGCAATCCAATGCACGAGCCCGCTGGACAAGTCTATTTTCTCTCTTTGATAAATTAGAAAGTGAAGGAAAAGAAACCACGAATGAAGATCAGTTCGAACAAATGACTTTCGAGACTTCTTCCTTGGAAGCTGTGGCTCGTGTTTTTGAAACAGACCCGAAAGTCTTGCAATCTTCTGTGTCTTTGGATGAAGTTTCTTCCAAAGTGGTCGTGGATTGCGGTAGCGATTTAAAAAGTTTTCAAGTCCGAATGGATTTGTTGAATCAAGGCGGAAGCCTTATTCATTTCGGTGGGCTCACGGCATGGATGCTGAATAACTGTGAAGAAGGTCTACGTACTTTTATTCCCGAGCAGGGAAAATTCTTTATCACCCAGCGGCGGGGACGACAACGCGATGAAGAAATGAAACTTTTGCGCCATCAAGGTGCCGCTCTATTGCTGATTTATGAAAGCAGTCTTTACATCTTAGGAAAAAATCAGACCACGGGCGAAAAAATAACTTCGTATTCAGAATTTCAGGCTTACATATTTCAACGTTGGCAAGTTTTGATCGGCAACAAAGGAGAAAAAAGAAATGTTCCTTTGTGGAATGCTGATCTGAACCAGGCTTTAAAAAAAATAATTCTCACTGTGGTGGAAACATACCGTCGCCGATTGCCCTGCTTTTCCCGAGAAGATGGAAAAGTCAGTGGGATGACCAAGGGTTGCGAGGTTTCCCTGACTTGCGCCTTGGTTGAGTTAGCTTTAAAGCTTCATGGCAATAGCATTTTGATTAAACAAAAAACAATGTCTTTGGAAAAGTTCTTCACGGTCAGCAGTGATCAAGATTTGCAGTGGGTGCCTGATCGTCGAGAAGCGAAAACGGATCACAGCTGTCAACTCAGTGAAGGTGTGGGCGGTTGGTATCTTATTTCTTTTTTAAAAAATTATGGCTTCGAGATCGAATTCAATGGCGTTCCTATGGCCGAGTTGAACGAAGAAGATCTGCGTGGAGTTATTTCCATTCAATCGACGCCATCCGCGGATGAATCTTATTTTTCATTGAACCCCAGCGTGTACTTTATGGGAAAAAAAATAAATCCGGAAGAGCTTAGCTTTGATGGCAGCGGCGAATTTTTAAAATACCGCAATGAAATTTATTTTGTGCCCCGAAAAAATTTGCCGGGGGTGCGCTCGTTGATGGCCTTCTGGCAAAGATTAGCCGTGGATAAAGAGAAGGAATCTTCATCTCTGGAAGGAAAATACATTCAGTTGCCTCGGCATGGAATGTTGGATGTCTTGGCTATGGCCAATCAGGGTGTCGAGCTCGAGTTAGATCCGGAATCACAAAAGCTTCTCGAGTACTATCGCCATCTGGGAAAACAATCGGCGGCGGCTTCAGAAATTCATTCACAAATTGAACTTAAGTCTTATCAGTTGATCGGAGTGCAGTGGATCTGGGATCTTTACCAGATGGGGCTTGGGGGAATTCTCAGTGATGAAATGGGTTTGGGGAAGACGGCTCAGGTTCTTGGCTTTTTTGAACTCTTAAAAAGACGCCAAGCTGAAAGTAAATCTCCAAGTCTGATCATTGTGCCGACCTCTTTGCTTCACAATTGGACTTATGAAGCCAAACGATTTTTTCCGAATTTGAATTTGCAAATTTTAGGTTCGGGAAAAGATATTCGAGCTTATTTAGCTGCAGAAATTCAACCGCATACTCTATTTGTATCGACTTATGGTTTAATGTACGAGCACCGTGATGTGTTTTTCACTCTGAAATGGAATGTGATTGTTTTTGATGAAGCTCATCAGTTGAAAAACATCACGGCCCAGCGAACAGGTGTAGCTCGGCAGCTTAAGGCACGATTTAAGTTAGCGATGACAGGAACGCCGCTGGAAAATAATTTAGTGGAATTTTATTCGCTCTTCGATTTGATTTTGCCCAGGGGTCTTGGCAGTTTGAGCAGTTTTCGTAAACTTTATGTTGATGAGCATTCGCTGTTTCGCGCAGCTCAGATGGAGCATCTGCGCTTAAGATCCCGACCCGTTTTGCTTCGACGAACCAAAGAATCTGTTCATCTGGAATTGCCTGAAAAAATTGAAACTCTGGTGCCGCTGGAAATGGAAAAGCGTCAAAAAGATTTGTATCGAAGTGTAGCGATGCAGTTTAACACTGAAGTTCTGTCGGTGATTGATAAAGAAGGTGAAGCTTCGGCTCAACTTCATATGTTGTCGGCTTTAATGAAGCTTCGACAAATTTGTTCTCATCCAGGAGTTCTTAAATCCGTTAATTACAATGGGATCCCACCCAAATTAGAATATTTGTCGACGATGCTTCCTGACATTATCGAATCGGGTGAAAGCGTTTTGATTTTTACTCAGTTCCGTAAAACGATGGAATTGATTTTGCCTCATCTTAAAAAAGTAGCGCCGACCTTCTGTTTGCATGGGGGAATGTCTTCTGAAGAACGCAGAAAAACTCTGAATGATTTTTCAAATCTTGATAAGGCTGGCATTTTATTGATGACCTTAAAGACGGGTGGTGTGGGTTTAAATTTAACCAAAGCCAGTTACGTTTTTCATTTGGAACCATGGTGGAATCCCGCAGCAGAAGATCAGGCGACAGATCGGGCCCATCGCTTGGGGCAAACCAAGACTGTGAATGTGTACCGCCTTTTGATGCAAGACAGTTTGGAAGAGCGCATCCAAGAAATGAAGGCGCGTAAGCAAAAAATGTATGCGGCATTATTGAGTGAAGATTTTGGAGACGACCTCGACATTCAGGGAGGTCAAGGTTTAACAAAGGATGACTTTTCCTATTTAATTGGAAATTTACAGGAAAACGAGTAGCATGGTTTTTAACTTATGATTGAAGTGCTTATCGTTGCGAGTTGCTTGGTATTTAATTCGCTTTTATCTCTTGTTGAAATGGCTTTTGTCAGTGTGAGCAAACCCGAACTGCGCCATTTGTCTCGCAGTGGTCACGCTCCAGCCACGCGCTTGTTGAAGTTGCGTGAAAATCCCGAAAGAACTTTGTCTGTTTTGCAAATTGGTATCACCATTGTCGGTGCCATTTCCGCGGCCGTTGGTGGCTCTGGTGCCAAGGCCAGTCTTGTTCCCTGGCTCATGGAAAATTATCATCTTTCCCAATATGTCGCCGGAACTTTGGCTATTGCCGTGGTTGTTTTGCCGATCACTTATTTGAGTGTCGTTGTTGGTGAGCTCGTTCCTAAAACCATTGCTTTAAGATACTCAATGAGAATTGCATTGGTGAGTGCCAGCTGGCTTTCACTAGGTGAAAAGGTTTTAAGCCCCTTTGTAAGGCTTTTGGAAAAATCAACTCAGTGGGTTCTAAAAATCTTATTTCCCACCTGGAAAAGAAAAGAATCGCCGGGGAGCGAAGAGGCTGAGTCAGTGAATATCGCAAGCCTGTCAGGAACTCACCGACAGTTTGTTATTAACCTAGTTCATATCGAAACAAAAAGAATCCGTGATATTATGTTGCCTTGGAGTCGAGTTGATCACGTTAAAGTGACTGATTCACTGAATGATGTTTTAAGTGTTGTCATTAAAAGTGGGCACACTCGCTTACCGGTTCTTGATGGTGAGGATGTGATTGGTCTTTTACACTCGAAAGAATATCTTTCTTTTGTCTCTTCCGGAGATGATAACTGGAAAAAAATCATTCGCGAAGTGATTCGTTTGAATTCTTATGACGGAATTTTAAAAACTTTGCGGATGATGCAAGAAAAGCGAACTCATTTAGGAGTTGTTGTTCAAGGGACCAGCATCGTGGGAATCGTTACCTTAGAAGACATCATTGAAGAAATTGTTGGTGATATTTCCGATGAAGATGATGATGGAAAATTAAAACGCATTTTAGCAAATCGGGTCCTGCAAAGGACAAATAAAGTCTAAAGTCAGGCCACTTGGATTTTTGAAAATCCTTAGTGGCCGTCCTTAAAAAAATCATTATTGAGGTTTTAAATGAGCACACTGTTGTGCGCTCGCTTGAATTAAATTTCTTTGGTTCTGGAAATCGCTGATATGAATCGAATACCCTGTCAAAGGACAATTATGCTGGGCTAAAGCTTTTTTAATCCCTTCACTTTCACCAGCCGTCAATTCTAAACGCCAGATTAATTTCACGATCAACCAGTTGCGAAGATACTCACAGCGATAAGCCGGATTCGGTGGTAACCACTGATCAGGTGATTTATCGCTTTTAGCCATATTGGCTTTACCTTGAACGGAAATCAAATGGATCGGATTTCCCATGTAATTCGCGTAAAGACATCGTGTATAAAAGTTCCATTTCCATGCTCCTGATTGGTAAGCATTTTTTAAAGGAACAAAGTGATCAATTTGGATGTCAGCTGACGAGTAATAAACATTTCGAGTGTAAGGATCCTTCCAAGTTCCGCGATCAACTTCGCATTTTTTTCCTTGTTTAAAAGTCACCTTTGTTACCGAGTCACGAACGAGAACTTTGGCTCTGGTATTTTGGCAATTGTCATCGTCAGGTTCATTGATCCAGGTTCCGAAATGTTTTCTTCGATCGTAATCTTGGAAAGCAACAGCACGAGTTTGTTTAAAAAAGGTCCAGTTCAATAAGCTTAAGGCCTTGCTGCCTAATCCTTGAGTTAAGGATTGAGCCACCATGGATTGAGGTGAAGCGAACTGCGCTGAAGATCCATTGTGACCCGGTTGTAGGGGTGTTTCATTAATAAGAAAGAACTCGGTTTGGGGCTTTTGAACACCCATCGCTGAGATTGATAATCCAGTTGCAAATATAAATGTAAGTGATTGAAAGCAAAGAGCAATAGTTAGAGCTAAGCGGGGTATTTCAGATCCCTGAGTCCCCGAGTTTTTAGGCGTATTAATTTGTAACAATCAAAACCTCCTGGCTGCGTTGTTGGGCCGATCAAACCAACGCCGGGATCTTTGTTCAACGTTAAACGGCGTCTTTGAAATATGTCTAGAACGTGACTTTTTTCGCTGCACCCAACGGGTTTGACACCAAACAATAATTGTCACGGCCCCTGTTTTAATTTCATTGCTTGAAATTAATTTCATACTTAGCCTCTAAGGATGCACATCAAGTACTGGCAGCTGGTTTTACTTATTGGATTTAGCTCGTCTGCATTTTCAGCAACTCAAACAATGAATCTAGAACAATTTTTAGCTCATGTTCAAAATCGCAATAAGCTTTTTCAGATGAATCAAAGTTCTCGCGAAGCGGCTCAGGATAAAAAGATAGCTGGGGATCTCTCTTTAATTCCAGTGTTAAGTCTTTCAGGTTCTTATCTGAGTGATAAACGACAACCCAATATGATGGGCAGCACAGAGTCCACAGTGACCCGATACAATTTAGGTCTTGCAAAAAAGTTTTCATCGGGCACGCAGGTTAAACTGACAGGTGATGTGGCCGAATATGCGAATAAAGACATCAGCAATCCCGCCTTCAATACACTTTATGGACAGTATGCGGGGGGAAGTCTTGGGCTGTCGCTCAGTCAATCTCTGTGGAAGGATGCATTTGGTCGTGGAACAAGTTTGCGGCAACAGCGGGAAACTCAAATTGCAGAATTAGAAATCAGCGCTGTTAATTTGCAAGAGAAGCAACTTTTAATCGACGCGGAATCGGCATTTTGGGATTACATTTATTTGCAAGAAGAGCGGCAAATTCGTGAATCTTCATTACAGCGAGCAAAGCGGATCGAAAATTGGGTCGCACGACGCTATCGTGATGGCATTGGGGATCGCGCTGATCTGATGAATGCGAAGGCTTTGGTGGCCTCACGACAAATGCAGCTGCTGATCACTCAGGATGAATATTTAGCTGTTCAGAAAAAAATATATGATTGGATCGAGGCCTCGTCCGATGAGCCCGCACCGACTTTGGTTGCTAACTTGGATCAACGTCGTTCGCTGAAATCTTTCATTTCGGGAGAAGGCGCTGTTGTGCGATTGGATTCTTACATGAGCTCTTTAGAAGCTAAGGTTAAAGACTTAGGGAGTTTGGAAGCGGAAGACAGTTTGCGCTCGGATCTGGTTTTATCAGCCAATTACAACACGAACACCTATGTAAACCAGGGTAAGCTCGCTGATGCCTCAAGAAATATTTCCCGCACCGATACGCCGACGACAGGTGTATCTTTGACCTGGACTTATCTGTTGGACACCTCTGTTAAGAAAGCGGCCTTAAGCCAAGTGCGAAAAGAGGCCGCTGCCGCTCGATTAAAAAGTGAACGTCGCTTATTAGAGAGTCAGTCTTCTTGGGCGGAAATCCAAAGACGTTACGACGAGTTAGGAAAAAAGGTTGAAGCAGCAAAGCAAATTGCAGAATTTCAAATGGAGAGAGCAAAAGCCGAGCAAGATAAGCTTTCGAAAGGTCGATCGATCACTTCGCAAGTGATCACTTCCGAACAAGATGCTGCCGAAGCTGCTTTAAATTTGAGTAAACTTAAAGTTGAACACCGAAAGCTGGAAGCTCAAGGCCGAATGTTTATTCGCACTGGTGACAAGCCATGAATTTAGCGATGCTTTCGATCAAGCGACCGATTTTTATTATCTGCATTGTCAGCTTGATGTTGATTGTCGGAACAATGTCTCTTTTTAAAATGCCTGTTGATCTTTTTCCTGACGTCACTTTCCCAACCATTTTCGTAAATGTGGCTTATCCCGGAGCTTCTCCGGTCGATGTGGAAAAACAAATCTCGAAACCTTTAGAAGATGAACTCAGCAGTTTGTCAGGTTTAAAAACCATCACTTCGAACAATTTGGATTCAGTCGCGATTATAATTTTGCAATTCAGGCTGGGAACGGATGTTAAAGAGGCCGAACAGCAAGTGCGAAATCGCATTAACAACGCTCGGAATAAATTACCCACAGATGCGAAAGCTCCTATCATTCGACGTTTCGATCCCGCGGATCAGGCTGTGATTACCTTGGCCGTTGTTTCAAAGATTGATCAGGGGAAACTGTTTGATATCGTCGATGAAAACGTGAAGCCCCAGATCGAGCGCATTCCCGATGTGGGGCAAGTGAACATTGTGGGTGGACGAAAAAAAGAAATTCACGTCTTGGTGAACAAAAAGAAATTGGAAGATCGCAGTTTATCGATGCTGCAAATCGCGAAGCGTATTGAAGAGACTTCGAAAGATGTACCCATTGGTAAGATTGAAAATGAAAAAGACGAAACCGTTCTGCGAGCTTTGGGCGAGTTTAACACTTTAGATCAAATCCGTGATGTCAGTGTTAACTTTTTAGGTTCCGACAGGTCGATCAAACTCAGCGAAGTCGCGCGCATCGAAAGATCCTTGGAAGATCAAAAAAGAATTTCATCCATCAACGGTGAAAACGCCATGTTTCTAGAGGTCTTCAAGCAATCGGGTTCAAATACGGTGGCCGTAACCAAAGCCGTGAAGACAACAATGGCTACGGTGAATAAATATCTGCAAGAGAAAAAAATCAACGCGAAATTGTTGCTCGTGCGCGACTCTTCGATTCCTATTCAGTTAAATATTAAGGATGTCACCGAGAGTATTCTGGTGGGTATCCTGTTGTGTGTGGTCGTTGTCTTTTTCTTTCTGGGATCGGCGCGATCGACCTTCATCACGGGAATGGCTTTACCAAACTCTTTATTGGGCGCTTTCATTATCATGTACATGATGGGTTTTTCGATCAACGTTATGACTTTGCTAGCACTCTCTTTGGCTGTGGGACTTTTAATCGATGATGCCATTGTTGTTCGGGAAAATATTTTTCGGCACATGGAGATGGGGAAGGATCCCATCAAAGCGGCTATTGAAGGAACTAAAGAAGTCACCTTGGCTGTTATTGCCACAACATTTGTGGTCATCGCGGTTTTTGGACCTATTGCTTTCGTTTCGGGAATTGTGGGTCAATTCTTTCGTCAGTTTGGTTTGACCATGGTTTTTGCGATGCTGATTTCCCTGTTTGATGCTTTCACTATGGCGCCGATGATGTCAGCTTATTTGGCCTCACCCACCGAGCATAAAAAGGGAAAAGGTTTTATCGGTCGAATCTTAGGCGCTTTCGATCGCTTTCAAAGTCGACTTGAAGATCTTTACGAAAAAGCTCTGCGCTTTACGCTGGAACACAAGATAGCGATTTTATTTGCGGCCTTTATATTGTTTATCGGCAGTTTGTTTTTATCAGCCTTTATTCCTAAAACTTTCCTGCCACCAAATGATATCGGTGAATTTAAAATCCAAATTGAAATGCCCTTGGGAACATCCCTCCATGCGACCCAGATTTTTATGGATAAGGTCGAGAAAGATCTTAAAAATGAAACTGGAATTGATTTGTTAGCAAAGACCATAGGTTCGGCCGAGGGAGAAGGAAATAAGGGTGACTTTTTTATTCGTTTAGTTCCACGAAAACATAGAAAAATGAGCACCACTCAGTTCCAAGAACATATGCGCAAATATTTATTGCGCTATAAGGACGAGGCCAACATCGCCGTCACCGACGTGGATATTTCTGGTGGCGGTATGAAGCCACTGAATTTGTATTTGACGGGCGAGAATCTCGAAGAGCTTGCCAATTATGCCAATGCTCTGAAAGAAGAAGTGAAAAAGATTAAAGGTCTGGTCGATGTGGATACTAATTTTCGCAGTGGAAAACCTGAATTTCATGTCGAGTTCGATCGTGACAAATCGGAATCCCTAGGGGTTTCGACGGCCACAGCCGGAGCTGAGTTGCGTTACCGCACGGAAGGTGTGGAAGCCGCCGTTATTCGGGAAAGTGGAATCGAATATAAAGTTCGCCTTCGTTTTGAAGAGCAAGATCGGGATCTCAGAAAGAACTTTGCAACGACGACAGTGCCCAACCAAAATTTCAATATGATTCCTTTAGCGAGAATTGCTGAAGGTAAATCCGCCGTGGGCTTTTCGCAGGTCAACCGGCAAAACAAAGGGCGGTTTATTGCGATCATGGCTAATTTAGGTCCCGGTGGAAACTTGGGTGAAATCACCACGGGAATCGAAAATATCATTGCGACAAAGTTAAAGCCACCAACTGGAATCAGTTACGCTTTCGTCGGGCAGGCTGAGGACTTTAAAGAGTTAATTGCGAACATGATGATCGCCATGCTTTTAGGCGTGCTGTTTATTTATTTGGTTTTATCTTCGCTGTACGAAAGCTTTATCACTCCGCTAACCATATTGTTAGCCCTACCACTGGCCATTTCCGGAGCCATGGTGGCTTTGTTTATCACTGGCAAGTCCATCGATATTTTTTCGATGATTGGTTTAGTGATGCTCTTAGGTGTGGTTGCAAAAAATTCGATTTTGTTGGTCGACTACACAGGGCAATTAATTCAAGAAGGATTTTCCCGCAATGATGCTTTGATTAAAGCTTGCCGGACGCGGCTAAGACCAATCTTAATGACATCTTTGGCTCTGATTGCAGGAACTTTGCCGATTGCGATTGGGATCACAGAACTTGGAAGTCAACGCATGTCCATGGGGATAGCTATTGTCGGTGGTGTGGTGTCATCAACTTTATTGACCTTAGTTGTCGTGCCAGCAGCCTATGGTTATGTCGACAACTTCCGTTTGCGCATGGGGCGAGTTTTCGCTGGTAAAAAATCTCAGTAGGTTCCACGCAGGGCGCGAATCATAGGCACTTCTGTTTAACTTTGTGCGAAGAGGCTCAATAAGATTCCATTTGAAATCAGTTACAAATTGGGTCAAGGTTGGGAATCACGCATAAGGAGGATTTATGTCCAGTTCATCTCAAGATATTTCTACAGGTCGTCGTCAGTTTTTTTCGAATTTAATAAAACTTTCTGGGGCTGTTTTATTAGCACCGGCAATTTTAAAGTCAGTTGCTGTTGGTCAAGAAAAGCGCCGTGGTGCAAAGCCTGATGCCGCAGCTGCTGGTGGAGCAAAAGAACTTTCATGGCCCGTTGTTGAGCCAGGCAAAGATGCTGCTTTAGCCATGCATTATTACCACAGCCACGAAGAGGCCAAAGGGGACGCTCAGGTGAATAAAGCTGAAAAGGCTGGACTCCCTTGGGAAAAACAAACTTGCGCTAATTGCAATTTCTATAAAAAGGTCGGCACAAAAAAACTCAAAGTCGCTGGCAAAGAACAAGATGTAGAAGTGGGAAGTTGCACTATCTTTGCGCAAAAGTTGGTTGCGGGACCCGGTTACTGTAATTCTTGGGCTAAAAAAGTCTAATTTGTTCTATTGAGTTAGTGGAGGCTGGGTGACAGCTTCCACCTCAAGTTAGGAAATTTTTGGAAGATCCAAATCTAACACCAAAAAACAACGAACGCTTAGAGCTTATTAAAAGCTTTGGCCTTACCGAATCCCTCAAAGATCAACGTTTTTCTGATATTGTTATGCTGGCTTCACAAATCTGTGAGGCTCCGGCAGCAGCTATTAACCTGATTGATGATGAAAAACACGTTTATAAATTTAAAGTCGGTTTTCTTTCTGATGAGATTCCAAGAAATTCTTCGTTTTGTGAAAGTGTTTTGCAGACCAAAGCCCCACTTATGGTTGAAAATATATCCCTGCAAGATGAAGCTCTTAGAAAAAACTTGCCTGAATTTTCATCGCTTCTTCAATTTTATGCTGGTTTTCCTTTAACAATGCCGAATGGTTTTGTCCTGGGAACCTTGATGGTCGCAGATACCAAAGCGCGCGTTCTCTCCGAAGTTCAAAAAAATTGTCTGCTCAAGCTGTCTCAACAAGTTGTCTATCATGCTCAGAAAGAATTTGATCTGAATTCCTTGAAAATGAAAGCCCGCACGGTCATTCACGATGTTAATAATCATGCTGCTATAATAAGCGGCAGCTCTTATTTTCTGAAGGATGCGGCGGCGAAACCCGAGATCAATCCTCAACAACTGACGAGCAATGCAGATCGCATTCAAGCCGCCATTCATAAAATTGTTCAGTCCATTAAAAATTTACGGGCTGTTATAATTTCTTAACAGCAGTCCCGTCGTGTCAAAGTCCATGAGTTTTTTCTTTTCAGTATAGATTTTGTGATGAACAATAGGCTCACAACCTTGCATTAAGCACAGAGGAGTTTCTTTTATGACTAAACTAAAATTGGATTGGAGCGCGCGTTTGACCCTTGCAGGTCTTCTTGCGTTGGGAGTGAACACAGCAGTGGCGGCCGATGAGCCAGCGCCCTGTGCTTCAGCAAAAATTGTTTCTGGAGACAGCTGTAAGGATCTGAAAGTGAAATTCGATCTTTCCCAATGTAAAGGAAACGCATCGGTCGATGGGCAAGTGAAATGCGCCAGCGGAGTAGGAACAGTCATGGCCGAAGGTCCTGGCGGAACGTACACAGCAGACTTAAAAGAAACTTGGGGCGGCACATGGGCTGTTTCAGGACCTGTGCGTTTAACTGCTGCTGCAGCACCAGCTGCTGCGGGAACCGCGAGTGCGCCTGCAGGTGCAGCACCAGCGGCTGGGATGGCAACACCTTCGGGAGCTGCGGTGACTTTTGGTGGAGCTGCGAGACTGCGATATGATGATAATTTTGCGAAAACGCCGACAGGTGCGGTTCATACGAATTACACGAGTTTGAGAATTCGACCGACTTTAAATATTAAAGTGAATCCTGATGTGAATGTTTTTATTGAGCCGCAATATAATAAAACTTTTGGTGCTGTGGGATGGCCACCAAGTGCTACAGGGGTAAATACAGCAACAGCTTCAGTGGGCGAAGGTTCATATACAGGGTCAGCTGATACTCTAACTGTAAATCAAGCTTTCCTCGAAATGAAAATGGATTACGGCTTAAGCTTACAAGCGGGTCGAATAGCTTTACGTTACGGTGATCAGCTTATTTTAGGTTCTGCAGATTGGACTGATAATGGACGTAGCTTTGATGCTTTAAAACTTCGATACACTCAAGATAAGAGTTTTATCGATGTGATCGCTTCTAAAGTCATCGAGAACAATAAGGTAGACAATACACCCACTACTGATGCTTTTCCAACTGATGATGATAAAGACATGAATGGTGTTTATGTCAGTTGGAATGTTAATGATACTTTGAAGGCGCTTGAAGCTTATTACCTATACATTTATGATGCTCGACAAGCTAGTGCTGCGCCAGTTTTAACTGGAACTGTAGCTCATCCGGCCTATTTTGCAGTTCAAGGCCTTCGTTTTGTAACGGCATTTGATAATATCGGATGGAAGGGCGAGTGGGCGCAAAACGTGGGTTCTGAAGGGACAGAGTTTGTTTCCACAGGTCAAAAGGATAAAAATGATATGATCGATACTGAGGTTTCGTACAATCTTAATGACTCTATGAAATCTCGTATTGGTTTACAATATTACAGAGCTGGCCAAAATTGGAGAGACTTTTATCCAACGGCGGCGAAACAGTTAGGTATCGTGGATGTCGTTGGTCGACGTAACCTTTCAGGTTTTGCTCTTCGTTACACATCTACTTTCAGTGATCGTTATGCAATGGATGCTGACTGGTTTATGTTCAAACGCACATCGACAGATGCTACGGCTTTTGCAATTAATAGTTTAACTGGTATTGGTTCGACGGCGACTTCATCATCCGATGATGTTGGTCAAGAAATCGATCTGGTTGGTCGTTTTATGCCGAGTAAAAGTTTAACTTGGTCTTTAGGCTTCAACGTCTTTATGCCAGGGACTTACATTAAGGAAAATCAAGGAACTGCCAGTGGCCGTGTTTCTCACTACGGTTACGTAGCGGCTGATGTGAAATTCTAATTCTTGTGTACTGCCACCATGGCAGTAAAAAAAGAAAAGGCTGGTTCATCACCAGCCTTTTTTATTTTAACTCTCAATAAATTCTTAGTAAGAATCTTTGGATTTAGCTTTCCAAGGATTTTCGGCGGCTGATTTGTCAGCTTCTTTGTCTTTTTTCTTTTCTTTTTTCTCGGGCTTAGCTTCGGCTTTATGAGCCTCTGCTTTTTTCTCTTCAGGTTTAGCAGCAGGAGTAGCGGCTCCACCGTCTTTTTTCTCTTCGGATTCTTTATCCTTTTTTCTTTTCTTTTTCTTTTCTTTTTTTTCGCCGTCATCTTCAGAAGAAATTTTGCGAGAAGGGGATTCGGATTGGATCAGTTGCGCCATCATCGGACCAACGTCGTCTGAAAATTCAACTTTTCCGGAAGCCATATTGTAAACGCCTTGAACCAAAACAACTTCTTTCTTCTTTAAACGCTCGAAGATGATTTTTGATTCTTTCACCAAATGTTTTGCCACAGCAAAGACATTGGCTTTCACCGCAGAATGCAAAGTGCGATCAGATTCAGACACTTTCCTGAATTTTTCGATTCCAGGGCGAATAAAACTTAATGTCTTATCCAAGTGAGGCGAACCCGCAGATTTTCCAGCAGGTACATCGTAAGCGGCGCGAACCGCATCACAACTGTCATGCCCCATCACGACGATCAGTTTTGAACCCAAGTGGGCGACCGCGTGTTCAACGCTAGCAATTGCACTTGAGTCTAAAACTTCACCGGTTAAACGGATGGAATAAAGTTGACCAAAGCCTTGGTCAAAAATGTATTCCGGTGGAACTCGTGAGTCAGAACAAGAAATGACCACCGAGTGGGGAGACTGATTGTTCACCAACTGAGTTCGATAATCTTTTTTTGAATTGCTGTACTCGGACTTTTCCGAATAGAAGCGTTCGTTTCCTTTTTTGAGTAGGGCAAAGGCATCATTTCCTGACACTTTGCTTTCAGCCGCAGAAGCGATTGAAGTGAAACAAAAGCTCAATGTTATGGCCGAAGCCAAACAAGCTCTTCCTATCCCTTGGTTGTTTATTTTCACAAATCCCCCTTATGCTGCATGTTTTTCTGGAAGAGTTGCCAACTCGGCCAGTTGTGTATTTGAAAGAGCTTTAACGATATCGATTAAAATAATAACTGTATTTTCAAGTTTACCCATTCCTAAGACAAATTCAGTTTCCGCAGAATTTCCTAGATTAGGGGTTGGCTCGATTTGATTGGAAACCAACTCAATCACTCCACGAACGGAATCAACGATCATCCCAACTTGTCCAACCACAGTTTCAATAACGATGATGCATGTTTCTTTGGTGTGTTGGGTTTGTTGAAAACCCAGCTTCGTTCGCAGATTAACAACGGGGATCACTTTGCCACGTAAATTCATAACGCCGGCAACAAAGTGCGGCGTTTTGGGAACAGGAGTAATTTCACTGAGTCGGTTAATTTCACGAACGGTTCCAATCGGGACTCCGTAAAGCTGACTGTTCAGCACGAAGGTCAAATATTGTCCTGGTTTTGCAGTTTTTAATTCTGGTGTCGATGTTGCTGACATATTATTTTTTCTCCTCGTTAATTAGAAACCGTCAGTTGTTCCAACTTTGCCCGTAGTCGGAGCATCGTCGTCGAAAGGGATCATGTCTGTTGCCGCGTTGGATTTCGAGCTAGCTTTGGATGGGCTGGCAGGAGTCGGAGCATAAGATGCGGAAGGCTTCGCCGGAGCCGCTTTCTTAATTGGAACAACATTGTAGCGAGGCTTTTCTGTTTTCGGAGTCGATTTTGGAGTTACTTTTAAGCTGTTGCTGCCATCGATGACAGAGCTCAACTGAGAAACAAGTCCTTGCAGCTCGACGGCTTGTGCTGACATTTCTTCAGACGAAGCTGCGGTCTCTTCTGCAGAAGCCGCGTTACGTTGAGTCGCTTGATCAAGTTCATTCATCGCTTTGCTGATTTGTGAAATTCCGTTGGATTGCTCGGCACTGGCAGAAGCAATTTCATTGTTCAAATCAGAAACTTTTTTAACTGAAGTAACGATGTTTTTCAAAACTTCACCGCTTTGATCAGCAATGCGACTTCCGTTAGAGATTTGTTGAACGCTATCTTTGATCAACACAGTGATATCTTTTGCAGCAGATGCACTTCGTTGAGCCAAGTTACGAACGGCTTCCGCAACAACAGCGAAACCTTTACCTTGTTCACCGGCACGAGCAGCCTCAACTGCTGCGTTCAGTGCTAACAAGTTAGTTTGGAAAGCGATATCATCGATCACATTAATGATCTCTTCGATTTTTTTAGAACTTTTTGAAATGTCTGTCATTGCGCCTATCAAGTTGCGAATTTCATTTTCACCATCTTCCGCAGATTTGCGGCTGGCCAATGATAATGAAGACGCTTCTTTGGCGTTATCAGCGTTCAACTTAACCATGCTCGACAATTCTTCCAAGGAAGAAACGGTTTCTTCCAGCGAACTGGCGGCCTCCGTTGCACCTGAAGATAAGGATTGGCTGGCTGTAGAAAGTTGTTGGCTGGCTGAACTGACCTGGGTTCCTGAATCGGAAATACTTTGTGTTACATTGCCCAAAGTCAGTGCTAAACGAGAAGCCATGAAGATGCCTAAGATGAATAATGAAATCGTACATAAAATTCCTGTGATGGAAAGAATTGTTTGTTCGGCATGAGCGCTAGAGATTTCATTTTCAGCTTCAACTTTAGCCATTTTTAAACGAGCTTCATCCATGTCTGACAAAGCTTTGCCCATAGGGGCCACAGATTGACGCACTTTTGTCGTGATTAAAGTTTTCCCAGTTTCATCATCTTTGGGTGTGCCCTTAGAAAGGACGCTTAAAGTTTCCCCAACAGCTTCTTGAAAGCTTCTGTAGTTTTCATCAACAGGGCGAAACATTTCCTTCAATTTTTCAGGGCGAGGAAGTTTATTAAACTCTTCATAGGAAACTCTAAAAGAGTCTAAATTTTTTCTTGCATTCTCGATGGCGCGAGTTCTTTCCGCCATATTGCCTTCAGCTCCATGGGCTACCCATAACCAACGAATTGTTCCATTGATCGATGAATCCATATCGCCGGAAAATTGGGCTAAAGGTAAGCGAACTAAATTTGCGCTTTCTAGGCTTTTCGTTAAATTGCTGATTTGAGTGTAAGACACTGCGCTCAAAACCATAATTACAATTGCTGGTAATGACACCAAGAAGAGAAGTTTTCCCCGAATACCCCTAAGCCAGATCGCGAATGAACCCACGTTGCCTCCATTTTCATAAGACTGCGAAAGATTTTTTGACTTCAACGTAGATTTTTTCGGAGAAAGTGAAAATTTCTTTAGGGCAGAATTGCGTGTTAAGAAAGATTAATAAATTCTCACAAAAACGACGAAGGTCTGGTCGGTTATTATGTTCCAGCCCTATTTAAATTGAAATTAAGCCTAAATAAACAATTAAATTGTACCGATTTAAATCGAGCAAGTTTCAAATTGGCTAATATTACGGAAACGAGATGGTATTGCTATGAGTGCAGCTAAACAATTCTCTCCTAATCATTTTTCTGATTCACAAAACTTTTTGGATAAACTTCAAAAAGACGAGCAAGGTTTTTTGAAACTTTCCACCATCTTAAAAAAGAATGCTGGCATCAATATGGTGTTGAACGATAAAAACCTGACCTTAATGGCAAGTCGTTTGAACTCTTTATTGAAGGGTCTTCAGATCTCAGATTATAAACAGTATGCCGAGCTCCTTGATAAACCAAACTCAAAATATTTAGCTGATTTCATTGTAGCTTTGACGACGAACACAACGCAGTTTTTCAGAGAGCCATCTCATTTTAAATTCATGACTGAAAAGCTGGGCGAAATTTTTGCGCGTAAAGAAAAACAAAAAAACTATGACCTGCGTATTTGGTGTTCAGCGACCAGCACCGGCCAAGAAGTTTTCACCATCATGATGACTATTCTGAATCATCCTTTAATGTCGAAAAAATGGAATATTAAATTTTTAGCAACAGACATTGACTATGAAGTTCTGCAAAAAGCATCAAATGGTATCTATCAAGAGAGCGAAATGCAGGGAGTCCCTGATCACTGCCTTCAAAAATACTGCAATGTTTTCAAAGAAAAAGATGGAAAGAAATATCAGTTTAAAGATGAAATTCGTGAATCCATACGTTTTGCCACTTTTAATTTGTTAACAGACAAATATCCGTTCAAACATCCCTTCGATATCGTTTTCTGTCGAAATGTTTTGATTTATTTCGATCGTCCTACGGCAGAAGGCGTGATTGAAAAATTGGCACAAACTTTGGTTAAAGACGGCTTTTTGTTTTTAGGGCACTCAGAAACAGGAATGATGAAAACAAAACTTTTAAAAACAGTCTCCAACGCGGCTTACACTAAAATAGGGTAATTGAGGTAGAGAATGAGTAAAGACTATAGCAAATTTACAGAACCAGTTCTCATCGTTGATGATGAAGAAGGTATACGCAGCGACCTTAAATACTTGGCGGATAGCCTTGGTTTAAAATCAATCCTTGCGCCAGATGCTCAGACGGCTTTGGAATACATTAAGGACAATCCTTGCCTTATTATTTCAGACTTCCGCATGCCAGGAATGGATGGGGTGCAGTTCTGTGTCGAGGTTCGAAAAGTGCGATTGGATATTCCTTTCCTCTTGCTGTCAGGATTTGTTGATAAAGATGTCGCTATTGCGGGTTTGCAATCGGGTGTGTCAGACGTCGTTGAAAAACCTTACGATCATAACGTTCTTAAAAAACACATTGAAAAATTCGTTGATGCACGCATCACATATTTGGCGGCTGAAGAAAAAGAGATGGATGAAATCTTGATGTTGTTTGTCGAAGAGGCAACAACATTGCTTGAGGATCTTGAAAAACATATTCTTCGTTTAGAAGAAGAGGTCTTAGATCCTGCCGTTGTCGATTTGCTCTTCCGCGCAGTTCATTCAGTGAAGGGTGGCGCGGGCGCAATTCCGAATGGAAAATGGCTTGCGATGCTGGGACACTCTTTTGAATCTTGCCTATCCATGATTAAGAACGGTCAGTTAAAACTTGATGGCGACGGCATGGAAGTCTTTCTTCTAAGCTCGGACCTGTGTCAAAAGCTGATTCGACTGATTAAAGTTAAAGCCGAGCCTTCAGCAGAGTTAGCACAAACGATCGACACTTGCATTCAGTCTCTGGAGGCATTGAAGTCAGGGCAATCCAAGACTGCAACTTCAGCAGCTCCGGCGGCCAGCGCTGTTGTCAAAACAGATGCGACCGAGAAAAAAGATTCATCTCCCGAAAATGATGGCGTTTGGGTATCGAATGAAAAATTAGATTCC
The DNA here is from genome assembly GCA_021731025.1 of Pseudobdellovibrionaceae bacterium. Lineage (GTDB taxonomy): Bacteria > Bdellovibrionota > Bdellovibrionia > Bdellovibrionales > Bdellovibrionaceae > UBA5009. The sequence goes on from JAKFYD010000001.1 coordinate 42,387, forward strand.
TTCATGAAGCTTTCCGGAGAGCTCATTGTTTTAAAAAACTATTTCCACGTTTTAAATCACGAGCCCGAGATGAGAAATCTATCGACACGGGTCACAACAAAAAATACAGATTTTTCGTATTCATTGAATAAAATCACCGACACTTTGCAAGAGCAAATCATGTCGATTCGTAAAGTGACTCTGGAAAGAGCACTCAGCAAGTTGCCGCGCATTTTCAGGCAGGTGACGAAAGAAGTGAATAAAAAAGTTAAATTAGAAACCGAAGGCTTTGAGCTTGGTGTTGATCGCACTATCGCCAATGCCTTAAGCACCTGTATGACTCATATGTTACGAAATGCCATCGATCACGGTATTGAAAAGGCTGAAGTTCGCGAGGCCGGTGGCAAACCTGCAGAAGGAACCATTAAGATAGTCACTAAAGAAGAAAAAGGCATGATCTATTTAACCATCATTGATGACGGTGGTGGTATTGACCGTGAAAGAGTTATTTCTAAAGCGATCGAAAAAGGTTTGATTGAAGAAAGTAAGCGCACGGGGCTTACTGATGAAGAAGCTTTTGATTTAATTTTCTTACCTGGATTTTCGACTGCAGAGAAAGTCACGGGAATTTCTGGTCGCGGTGTTGGTATGGACGTCGTTAAATCTGAAATTTTAAATCTCAAAGGAAAAGTAAGAATTCAATCCAAGTTAACTGTGGGAACAACTTTCAAGATTGAAGTTCCTGTTCCGAAGACAGTGATGGTTGAACAAACGGTTTTGGTTAAATCAGGGGAAACTTTAATTGCGGTTCCACTGAACGCCATCGCCCAGTTAACTTCAAATGCCAAATTGACAACTTCAACGGTGGGTTTTCAGAAGACTTGCCAGTTTCAAGGCAGAACGGTGCCTTTGAAAACATTTATTGAAATCTCTGAACAGATCAGCAGCGGTGACGAAGTGGTCAAAAGAAAACTTTCAACTGAAAACACAGATACGGCTTCCATTGTTATTCTTCAACACAAGAGCGAATACATGGGGCTTATGGTTGATAGTATCCATGATCAACTCGAGGCTGTTATTCGCCCATTTGATAAAGTGACCAATTCTTTCCCAGGGTTTAAGGGAACGACAGTTTTAGGAGATGACAGCATCGCCTACGTCGTGGCCCCGGAAGAATTTGTGATTTTAGGTTTAGGTCTCAACAAAGATAAAACGGTCGAGGCCGCTTAACGGAGCAAGCATGAATCAAAGTGACAACGATTTTTTAAGAGAATTACAAGAAGCTTGTTTGAAAGAAGTCGATGATTATTTAAACGACTTTCGAGAAGTTCTTTGTGTCTTTAAAGATGACATAACCAAGGGAGTTGAACAGATTCAAAAAGTCATTCACTCCATGAAGGGCAATTTGCAAGCGGTGGGCTTTCTGCATTTTGGAAATTATGTTCATGAACTGGAATCCATTCTTGATCGGAAAACCAAAGAAGCAACGGCGCCGGAAGGAAAAGCACTTCCTGATTTTGAAGTCTTAGTTTTTGAATATTTGTTATCGAGTATCCTTGAAGGAATGGGAAGTTATGTCAATGAGCTGAAAGCGCTCTATCTTGATTCCGAAGAATTAGCGGCTGCGCGCCGAGAGCAACTCAGCGGTCTCGAGAAATGGGAACCTAAATTTGATGCGGGTGATATTCCTTTATTCACACCGGCAGAAAATTTGGTTTATGTTCAGCCCGATATCGACTCTTTGTTGTCTGCACCTAATGTTATCGCCCTCGTACCGAAGTCCAATGAAAATAAAAAAATCATCGAGCTCGAGATGCCTGATACTGGAGGATTTGAAATGAAAGATCAAAACATAGATATCGCCGAATTGGCTGCCGAGGCTTCTTCAGCTCCGGCAGAACCTGAAGTTGCAGTTGCAGAAGGCCCTTCCCCAATGGAGTTAGCTATGCTTGAACATGAGATCCCTGAACTCAGCGTTGAAATGCCAGCTGAAGTTTCTTTACCGACTCCCGTCGAGGATGTCGCACCGGTAGCTACGCCTGTCGCTCTGGAAACAACCTCGATTGAACCTTCTGCATCAGCAGGAAATGGTCAAGGTGGCAGCAGCAACGGGAGTCATGGAAATCCACAGTCGAAGCCGCCCCAAGAATGGCTTAACTATCGTGGGTCAGGATTATTCCTCCTTTTTCAAAATCATAAAAAATATTTTGCAATTGCCATTGAGCACATTGTGGAAGTGATCAAGTCACAACCTTTAAGCACTCCTCCGCACAAAAGAAAAAATTTGCGAGGCCTATTAAATCTTCGCGGCGAAGTTTTACCCATTTTAAATGTTGATGCGATCACGACAGAAGGTGATCCTAAACCGACCTACGTCGTTGTTTCCCAAGTGGATGACCTGAGATTCGGTTTCCAAGTCGAATCGGTTCATCAAGTTGTGACTTTGGATCCAAAAGTATTTCAAAGTGTTGACGGCCTCTCGGAGGACAATGGAACGGGGATTGTAACTCATTTCTGCCAAACCGAAGACAAAACCATTTCCATATTAAAACTTAATGAATTGGTTGCGGCATGAAGCAAATTTACATCTTTCCAGGGCAGTGGGCTTATTCCAGAGAACCTGCAGAGATTTCAACCATTCTTGGTTCTTGTGTTGGCGTTGCCCTGTTTGATTACAAATTAAAACGGGGCGCTTTAAATCACTATTTACTTCCAGATCCGATGCCGAATGAAGCGCCATCAGGACGCTACGGAAGCATCGCGATTCCTGCGATCATCGATGCCATGATTCAAGACGGATCTGATAAAAGATCCCTTCAAGCAAAAATTTTCGGTGGTGGCAGTGTTCTTACTGGCGTCACTATTGGTGATGGAATCGGTAATCGCAATATCGAGCTCGCCCGTAAAATGTTGGGTGATCTGGGGATTCCCGTGCATGAAGAAAACGTCGGCGGACTTAGGGGACGACGAATTTGTTTAAATACACAAACCTTTGAGGTCGTTCATAAGCTTCAAGGCAATGATAAAGAAGTTGTGGATATTACTGGTCTAGGTTTGTTTGATATGAAAAAAACGGTTCGCGTCGTTATCGTTGATGACTCGGCAACAGTGCGTAGTCTTTTTCAAAAGATTTTTACGAAACACGGTATTGAAGTTGTTGGAACGGCAGCGAATCCCTACGAAGCCCGAGATATTATTGTTAAGACAAAACCCGATGCCATCACCTTGGATCTTGAAATGCCGAAGATGAATGGCGTCGTCTTTTTAGAAAAATTAATGAAGCATATGCCGACACCAGTGGTGGTGGTTTCCTCTTTGGGAAGTCAAGGGGCTGCGGCATTACGGACTTTAGAGCTCGGCGCTGTCGAGTTTATTCATAAGCCTTCTCAATTTGATCCCGCTGTTCTTCGACAGTTGGGTGAAATGCTGGTCGAGAAAGTGAAAGCGGCAGCTTCAGTGGATGTTGTTCGGGAAAGTCGTAAAAGAAATGCGGCGGCTGCATTAAAGCCCGCTTCCCCAGCGACTCAATCTTCAAGCTCTTTAAAGCCTCAAGCTGAACTCAAAACTTTACTGATTGGTGGCAATGCAGGATCAACAGAAAGTTTGCGGGTCTTACTTGAAAGTTTACCTGCCGATACTCCTCCTGTGGTGATTGCAAATGCCACGATTGTTTCCTTTTTAGAAAATTATCTTGAAAAACTAAGACGTCGAGTGAAGTTGACCTTAACTGTGGCTAAGCAGGGAGACATTTTGAAAATGGGAAATGTTTATTTTGCGCCACAGGATATGCAAACTCGTATTGTTAATGCAGCGGCAGGATTGACGATTGATCTTAAGAAAGAAGCTCCTGTCTGTGGTCAAATGCCGTCAAGCAATGTTCTTTTTGAATCCGCAGCCAGCAGCGGGGGAGCAGGAACTATGGCTGTTCTCCTTGGCGGTTTCGGTGCCGACGGTGTCGAAGGTCTGCAAAAAATTCGCGCTGCTGGTGGCGTCACTTATGTGGAAGATCCAACAGAAGCGGCATTTCCACATGCTCCCCAAAAAGCGATCAGCTTGGGGATTGTTGATCAAGTCCTGAAAGCCACTGATATGTCTGATGCTATTACAGACTTACGTAACAAAAGGGTTGCTGCATGAGCAAAAAAATACGCGTCCTTATCGTTGATGACTCTTCAGTCATTCGCACCATGCTGACAAAGGTACTTTCCGACGATCCTGGAATTGAAGTCGTCGGAATAGCCCCAGATCCTTATTTTGCTCGAGAAAAATTAGTGGCGCTTAAGCCTGATGTTATGACTTTGGATATTGAGATGCCAAAGATGGATGGAATTACTTTTTTAACAAAGGTGATGCAACATCATCCGGTGCGAACCATCGTCTTTAGCAGCTTGTCGACAAGAAATTCGGTTATGGCTTTGAAAGCAATGGAGGCCGGTGCGATTGACGTTATGGCCAAACCGGCTATTGATGTGACCAAAGGCCTTTCTTCTTTAGCTGCAGAAATTGTTGCGAAAGTTAAAATGGTTGCACGAGCAAATCTTTTAACTAGAAAAGTTCCTCCTCCTGATGCTGTTAAATCTAAGCTGGATATTTCAGCTTTGCAAAAGACAACTCACCAAATATTAGCGATTGCATCGTCCACGGGAGGCACTGAAGCGCTTAAAGAAGTTTTGCCTTTTTTACCCGAGGATCTTCCTGGAACTGTGATCGTTCAGCATATGCCACCGGTATTTACGAAAACTTATGCCGAATGTTTAAATAGAATGTGTCCCTTTGAAGTGAAAGAAGCGGAAGATGGGGATCGTGTTATTCCCGGAAGAGTGCTGTTGGCACCGGGTGATTATCATATGGAGCTGGCCCGCAGTGGAGCCAAATACTATGTCAAACTTCACCAGCAACCGTTAATTCATGGAGTTCGTCCTGCCGCTGATTATCTGATGAAATCTGTTGCTCAGTACGCGGGAGCCAACGCCATTGGCCTGATCCTGACGGGTATGGGTAAGGATGGTGCTGAGGGTTTGTTAGCTATGAAGAATGCCGGAAGTTACAATGTGGCTCAGAGTGAAGAGACTTGCATTGTTTTTGGAATGCCAAAAGCGGCGATCGACATCAATGCCGTCCACCGCGTTTTACCCTTAGAGAAAATTGCTGCGGATCTCATTACCCAAATCAGAAACCGCGCCGTGGCTTGATGTTGCATCATAATTTTTAGTCAGTACGCCATGTCCCGATTGGGACCAAGAGCGTCGGAAGAAAAATTCCTGCATGTTTGGATTAACAATCAAAGCCGAATTGTTGTAGAGACATTTCTCGAGACGGGCGTGGAAACTTTTTTTAGCGACATCTATATTTTTAATTTTATCAGCATAAACAATATCAAATTTATATTTGAACGGCCACTCGGGATCGCTGAGGTTAACATTGGCGAATCGTACCTTTTTAGCTAGGGGAGAAGCTGTCAGTTTTTCCAGGCGCTCGCTGTCGTGATCCGTCACAATCATTTTTAAATGAGCTCCGGCTTTCAGAGCCACTTGTTCCACTAAACGAACATAGGATTCAAAATCTTGGACACTTTGAATGTTGGCTCCCCAAACCCGAAGTTCTTTCTCGTTGATGCTAAAATTGAGGCTCAATAAATAAAAATAAATGTTGTCCCAATATTGGACTCGGGGATCAAATTTTATCTTCATTGGATTTGATTTGAGCCTTTGCAAACGGAGTCGAGAGATCAAAAGCACAAGAGACGAAGTCAAAATAAGGGCTGCAGCCCAGTTTTGATCAAAGGGACGTGTTAAAAAACCTAAGCCGAATGAAGTTGCAATGGCGATCAATAAATAATTTTTTTTCATAAGTTACAGCATAACATAATCGTTTTTTATTGAGCCACAATCTCTTGCCAAATGTGAATAACTTTAGACTTAGGTTCAAATTTAAATGGAGTCGACCTAAGTCTTGAACGGGAATCACTGCAGGAATTCAGGCTTTGCTCCGATAAATAGTCTAGAGCTTTTGACAGGAAAAGAATGTCGACATTTACGGATTTAGAAATTGAAGCCGAGTTTGAGCTAGGACGTCGCCTGCGTTCCGGCAGTGTTTCGCATATTATTCTTGTTTTCGTCGTTTTGTTTTCGACAGACCATTTGAAAGATCAACCTACTTTGATGATGATGATGTGTGCCTCTTTGGTGGGACTTAATCTTTTCCGTTTCTGGCTGAATGTGAAACAAGTTGCTTTTTATCCCTTGAAAAGAAAATTGTGGCTAAACCTATTCGATTTCTGCATGGTGAGTACGGGAATCCTGTGGGGATTTTTGTGTTTAGAAACAATTGCGGACTACGGTCTTGTGAGCGAGTCAACGACAGTAGTATTTCTCGTTTGTAGTGGAATTTCTGCAGCAGCGGCGAACTCTCTCAATACTCACAGTCGACGAGCAAAAACATTTATTGGTCTTAGTTTGGGAATACCTTTTTTCCAAGTCCTATTCTTTAATGAAGAATCGGGATTTGTTTTCGAAACAATATTTTTAACTTATTTTGCATTCTTGTACGCGCAAATCAGCGGACAATCGACGATTTATTGGTTCTTACTGAGCGCAAAAAGAAATGCGGCAGATCAAAAGATTAAAATTGAAAAAGCCTTGCTGGAGGCTGAAGCCGCCACAAAAGCCAAGTCCGAATTCCTTGCAAACATCAGTCACGAGATTCGCACGCCGATGAATGGGATCATCGGGATGTCGAGCCTATTAAAAGATTCCAGACTGAGTGATATTCAAAAAGATCAACTGCGTATTATTCAAGAAAGTGCGCATTCGCTTTTAGAGCTTATCAATGGCATTTTAGATTTTTCTAAGCTTGAAGCCGATAAGATGGCGATCGAAAGCAAACCTGTTCACGTCCAGCAAATGATTTTGGACGTCACCAAGTTGCTTAATGTGAAAGCCGAAGAAAAGGGCATCTCCATCGAGTGTGTTAATTGTGATGGCCAAGACTGGATTTATAGCGACGAGATGAGACTGCGACAAGTGCTGATCAATCTTATTGGAAATGGGATTAAGTTCACCGAAAAAGGTAAGGTCAGTATCAGCTTTGATTCGAAAAAGTTAAATGGATCGGACTGGGAATTTTGTTTCCGTATCGCTGATACAGGGATTGGTATACCAATCGATCTTAAAGGCCGTTTGTTTAAATCCTTTTCGCAAATTGACAATGCCTCCACTCGCAAGTTTGGCGGCACTGGTCTTGGTCTTTCAATTTCGAAGGGTCTTTGCGAGCGCATGGGTGGAAAAATATGGTTAGAAAGCGAAGTGAATAAGGGGACGACTTTCTTTTTTACGATCACGACCCAGATCGCAAATGTGGAAAAGAATGTTGCCGAGCCTTTAGTGAAAGCGGACGAGGATCTAGCTCGCAAACACCCTCTGAAAATTTTGGTGGTGGAAGACAATCAAATCAATCAACTGGTGATTAAAGGCTTTCTGGAGAAAATGGGTTACGCCTGTGACATGGCAATTGACGGAAAAAAGGCTGTGGATAAAGCGATGGACCAATTTTACGATCTGATTCTTATGGATTGTCACATGCCCAATATGGATGGATTTGAAGCAACCAAAATCATCCGTGAAAAGCAAAAATTAGGTTCAAGAAGTCGTATCGTGGCCGTAACAGCCAGTGCGATGGCTGATCAAATTAAGCGCTGTTTTGACGTGGGTATGGATGGTTATATTGGTAAACCTATCGAGCTCAAAAACTTAGAGACCGAAATTATTAATACCTTCAGAATGCCGGGGGCTCATAAGCTGGTCACTACACCAGTCGAAGCCCCACTTTCAAATGTAAAATTGTTAAGAATTTTTAACGAGAAAGAATTCAAGGCCCGATTTCGTGATCATCAGGATGTCGCTGAAAATTTAATCAACCAATTCATTTCTATGGTCCCTGATATGATGAACAAAATAAAACAGGCCATTGAAGTTCAGAGTTTTTCTGAGCTTGAAATTTCGGCACACACATTAAAAGGTGTGGTTTCAAATTTTTATTGTGAATCAGCCTTGAGATTATCAAATAAACTTGAGACTATGGGCCGAGAAAAGACTTTAGTGGATGCAGCGGATACGTATGCCGAGTTGGAATTCGTCGTTAAAAACTTAGTGGACGTGATTTCAAAAGTTGATGTTAAGAAACGGGTCGCTTGATGGATGCAAAAACGAAAACAATCATGGTTGTGGACGATAGCGAAGTCGATAGAGGGACCCTAAGTTCAGTCCTTAAGAAACACCATTTCAATGTCGTTCTGGTTGAAGGCGGTGAAAAATGCATCGAGCTGGTTGGGAAGTCTAAACCTGATGTTATCTTGTTAGATACGGTCATGCCTCACGTCGACGGGAACGAAGTTCTTCGTCAATTACGAACTAAACACAATGCCATTGAGCTTCCTATCCTCATGGTTACAATTAAATCGGGTTCAACGGATATTGTCCAATCCCTGTCATTAGGTGCGAACGACTATATCACCAAGCCCGTCGATTTTGATGTGGCCATCATGCGCGTTAACACGCAAATCAAAATTTCAGAGCTTTCACAAAGCTTAAGCAAACTGAAAGAGCTTGAAGCTGTAAATGCTATGATCGCGACCTACAATCATGAAATTAATAATCCCTTATCTGTAGCATTAGGTGCCTTGAGACGTCTTGAAGGATTCGGCCCTGCCGAAGATTATGAAAAAATCGAACGCGCTTTATGGCGCATCACAAGCATTGTTAAGGCGATTAAAGATGTGGCGAAAAAAGGCCAGTTGGAATTTAACGCTTATACAGACAAATCAAAAATAATTAAAATAGACTAGTGATTCAGCTGCAAAAAAATGCTATCTCTCGCCGGAACTATTGATCGAGGTGGAGATATGAAATTTTACCTTTTGGCTTTGAGTCTGTTCGTCGGTGTCCAATCCGCAAGTGCAAAAAAATCAGAGATGGTCCTTATTGAGGCTAGCCCTTTTGTGATGGGTTGTAACAGCATCCAAGAACACAATATCAGTGTTGAACGTCGTGTTTATCTGGATTCATATTATATCGACCCCTACGAAGTGACGAACAGTGAATTTGAAAAAGAATTTCCCGAACACAAATTGCGTCGGCACCCAACTTCGGCCTGCGACGACTGCCCCGTGACGAAAGTGAGTTGGTACGACGCTCAAGAGTACTGCAAAAAATTAGGAAAAAAATTGCCAACGGAAGCGCAATGGGAAAAAGCAGCCGCAGCCCATGGCTCGTGCGCTTACTCTTGGCCAGGAGCTTTGTTCGCTCATAAAAACGAAGCCCGCAATTCTGGGCTCGTGCGCGGTGGCTTCGAATTAGATGACGGGACTGCGGTTGTTGGAAGTTATCCTCCGAATCGTTATGGCGTTTATGATATGCTTGGCAATGTGTGGGAATGGACTCAGGATTGGATGGGCGCTCAGATGAGCACTGAAGATCAGAGTAATCCCACGGGTGTTGCCCGAGGCCACTTCAAGGTTCGTCGTGGCGGTGCTTGGTCGGATGACATTCGGGGACTCATGGTCAGTTGGCGAGATTGGTCTGCGCCAGACACCACATTTTATGTCGACGTAGGTTTCCGTTGCTCGAAGCCTCTTTAAAGCTTCAATCTCTGCGTTCTCCTCCTGCGGCTCCCTGCGACGCCCATTAGGGCGCCTCAGTCGCCTTAGTCGTGCGGCCTTGATCTTGAAGCTTTAAAGAGGCTTCGAAGGATTGTCGCGGAGGGCTCGGCGTAGGATTTTTCCGACGTTGGTTTTTGGGAGTTCGGTGCGGAACTCGACGGTTTTGGGGATCTTGTAATTTGTTAAGGATTTTCGAGCGTGAGCGATGACGCTTTCTTCGGTCAGGGAAGGATCTTTTTTAACGATGACCACTTTGACCACTTCACCTGAATGTTCATTGGGAATACCGATGGCGGCCACTTCCAAAACGCCGGGGTGGGTGGCGATCGCATCTTCAACTTCATTGGGATAGACGTTAAATCCTGATACAAGAATCATATCTTTTTTGCGATCAACAATTTTAAAAAATCCGTCGTTATCACAAATTGCAACGTCGCCCGTTTTTAACCAACCTTCATTGTCGAGAACTTTGGCGGTTTCATCAGGTCTTTGCCAATAACCTTGCATGACCTGTGGACCTTTCACACAGAGCTCTCCAGATTCACCAAAGTTTAAAGTTTTTCCGTCATCATCAATGATTTTCACATCAGTGGCAGGAACTGGCAGTCCGATGGTGCCAGCGCGATCGGTGCCGTCGATAGGATTGACGCAAACAACGGGAGAGGTTTCGGTCAACCCGTAGCCTTCGATGACTCGGGTCTTCGTCATTTTTTCCCATTTTTCAGCGACAGCTTTTTGCAAAGCCATGGCGCCAGCGACACTCACTTTAAGTTTTGAAAAATCAATGCTGGTGAAATCGGGATGGTTCATCAGTGCATTGTAAAGAGTGTTAACTCCAGACATGATGGTGAATGGAACGCTTTTCATGGTTTTGATAAAAGCCGGAATATCGCGAGGATTTGTAACCAAAATATTTTGAGCTCCATATTGCATGAAGGCCAGACAGTTTACCGTTAAAGAAAAAATGTGATACATCGGGAGAGGAGTGATGCAAATCTCTTCTCCTTCATTCAATCGCGGTCGTAACCAGCTGCAGATCTGTAGCATATTGCTTAAAATATTTCGATGAGTCAGAACCGCGCCTTTAGAGACACCCGTAGTTCCGCCCGTGTACTGAAGAAAAGCAATGTCGTCATTTTTTACGACAGCTACCTGATGAGATTTCATCGATCCTAATTCTAAAGCCCGTTTAAAAGTATAAGCCTGGGGAATTTTATAAGGAGGAACCATTTTCTTTACGTACTTAATCACAGAATTAACAATTAAACTTTTTGGAAAAGGAAACAGGTCGCCAATATCGGTAATCACAACAGATTCGATTTGAGTTTCACCGATGATCTGTTGAAGAAGGTGAGCGTAGTTGGATAAAATCACCACTGCTTTTGCTCCTGAATCCTTGAACTGATGTTGCATCTCTTTTGCCGTGTAAAGGGGATTTGTATTAACGACGATCAAGCCTGCTCGTAAGGCGCCAAAAACGGCGACGGGAAATTGTAAAAGATTTGGCATTTGAATAGCGATGCGATCGCCTTTTTTGAGATTGAGTTCATTCTGTAAAAACGAAGTGAAATCCCCGACCTTTCGATCAAGGTCTTGGTAAGTGAGATCGACACCCATATTTGTAAACGCAATTTGATTTCGGTATTTTTTCACGGCTTCGTCGAAAACATCCATGATTTGTTCATAACGATTAAAATCGATTTCTTTTTGGACCTGAGGTGGGTAATTTTTGATCCAAGGGCGTTGATTCGTGGTCGACATAAAAGGCCTCCAAAATTTGAATGAACAAAGTCAAGTTTAGGGTGTAAGCTTAAAAAAGCAATATTTATCCCTGGGAATTCTATGTTTTTTTGCTTGAAAACTTTGACCATGAAGATGATGTTCTTACTTTGTTACGCCCTCTGCGCTTCTGCAGCACCAACGCCAGTCAGTAAAAAAACGCCTAAGAAGAAAACAGATGTCCATTGGTCTAGGTTGGTTACGGTGACACGGCAATTGGATGCTATTGATCGTGAAGCTTGGTGGGTCCTTATTGAAAAAAGACCGCCGCTGACTCAATCCATTTTTGGAAAAATTCAAAGAGCCGCACAAAGTGAAGAGGGCCAAAAGCTGACTCAAAAAAATCTTTTTTCCTGCGACAAGTACAATCTGACGCGAAAGATATTAAGCCCCACGGGTTTTCCTCAGCAGATATCGGCTTATCATTCCTGCCGCAAAGACCAAGAGCTTTTTGCAGAAATACAGTGGAAACAAAAAGAGAAATTGGAATTTACTTTTTTGCCCGGTCCTCTTGTCGATGTTTTAGGATTGAACGCTTCTATCTTGGGAAGAAAAATTGTTTGTGAAGTGAACACGGACGCTGCAGGTATTGTGCAAAACTTTTCCTGTAAGAACATGACGAAAGACAGAAATTCTCAAGAGCTGGTTGAATTAGATGTTTACGAGTTTAAAAAACAGGATTCAAGCCAGCTCAGCCTTAAAGGAAAAGTCACCGAAAATTTAACGATCAAACGCAAAATTGAAAGTCTGGTTCCACTTGCAGGAAAAATCAAGGTAACCGAAACCGAAATACTTCCCCCACCAGGTTATAAATTGAAATCTTCTCCGGGAAAGTCTTCGAAAGTATCACCAACAGCTCCACCTGCAGTGGCTGCTCCGTCGGTAAATCCACCCGAACCAACTTTACCTCTAGAGAACCCGGATCAGTTGGTCAAAAAAATAGAGCAACAGCAAGAACGGGGTCCGATTTCCAACGAGGCTAATCCCTTTGTTCCCTTTACCAATGAAGGACCGGTGCCTTTAGCAGAGCCAGAATATATCGAAGACACTACGCCTCCGGCCTCGCCACTTCCGCAAGGCCAGCCATCAAATCCCCCTTCGCGTCGGTAATTTTAAAAAAAGGAAATCTATGAAAACCATTGAAAAGAAATCAGCTTCGAAAAAATCTACGGATCAGTTCAGTTTACTGAATAAAAAAGCTCCGTCCTTTACTTTGAAAAATTCAAAAGGCGAAAAAATAAGTCTTAAGGATTTAAAAGGACAAAAGGTGGTGCTTTACTTTTATCCTAAAGACGATACTCCGGGTTGCACGATGGAAGGCAAAGAGTTCAGTCAGTACGCTAAAAAATTTAAAGAACACAACACAGTTATTTTTGGAGTCTCGCGGGATTCCATTGAATCTCATGATAAATTTCGCTGCAAGTATGATTTTTCCATCGAACTATTATCCGACGAGGACGAAGATCTTTGCCAAAGCTTTGATGTGATCAAAGAAAAAAATATGTACGGACGCAAGTACATGGGAATCGAGCGCAGCACTTTTGTGATCGACGAGAATCAAAAGATCATTGCCGAATATCGCAAAGTAAAACCTGAAGGGCATGCTGCGGAAGTTTTAAAATTTATTAAATCCCAAATCTGATTTTTACGGGAGGATTTTTTAATCCAGAATTTTAATCTTGACGCCTTTTTTGCTGGGCCAAATCACCGCATCTAAAGGACACAGTTCCGAACCTGTCAGGTGAACCAACTTGTTTTGCGTTTCAGCTTTTTTCAAAATTTGGTTGAAGTTATATCCCAAGTACTGGGCCCAGCTTTTTTCACCGCAAAGTTGTGAAAGTACAACCTTGCCATCCAGTCGCATATTTAATCGAGCACTATTAACCCCAGTTTGACTTTGAATTCTGAAGCTCAGACGGGTGGGTTCCAAGGTCATATTGTAGTCACGAAGGTGTCCTGATCCCATCAGAAAAAGAGCACTGAAAACAAAAAGCAATTTTTTAAAAACCGTCTGCATAAGTAACTCCTTCGAATTCCTTAGGACTTATGCATGGCCCGTGCCGTTAAAAACTTGAACTGAAGTTCATCATTTTTTTAATGGAATCGGGAAGTGCAGGGACCCTTGAGCGGGGAATCAGATAACTGCTGAGATTGAAAAAATCCGTAAAAATTTTGTGTTTGTCAGCCGCATCCTTAAGGTATTGACTGCCGCTGGAACCGCCCGTGCCGATCTTTCCCCCAAGCATACGGTGGGCTAAAAGAGCATGTCGATACCGCCATTGGGTCATGACCTCGTCCACATCTAAAAGCCGAGAGATCAATTGAAAGGGACCCTGCATGATGGGTTCGTCCCGATAAAGTTGAATCATCAGAGCGGAACGCAGAGCTTTGTGTGACAGCCTAAAATGCCCCGTTGCCTTCAGCTCTGCGTACTTTTTTTCATCAAGTAAAGCATTAAAGCCCATCTCTAAAGCTTGCATCATCTTTAAGGATTTGGCTTTGTCGTCTTCGGAAAGTCGGGGGTTTTTCTGAATGACCTGACGATCATTTTCTAACATCTGTCGAACGGCCTCTTCGTAGAGTTTCCAAAAGTGAAAGTCTTTGGTTTCGACGAAAGGGGTTCTTTCCAGCCATCTTTCTACCAACGACAAAACAGATGGTTTAGAAATGACATCCTTCAGGAGCTCCTGCTGTTCTTGTTGAAGATGTGTATCAAAAGAACTTTGTAAAAACTGAAGACGGTCTTCGCGCTTTAAGCCCAAGGAAATTTCAACACAACGAAATTGGAAACTTTGAAATCCACTGGCGGGATAAAGATAATCGCGAAATTCTAAAAAATCCAAGGGAGTCATGGTTTCTAAAACATCAATCTGACCGAAAAATAATTTCAGTATGGCAATAATTCGCCCCAAGCGGTGATTAGCCATGGCTAATCCGGCATCGGGCACGGGAGCTTTGGAAAAAACTTCGACGATGGAATCAATTTCAAAACGAATTTGTTTGAACCACAATTCGAAAACTTGGTGAACAATGATAAACAACATTTCATCGTGAGCAGGATCGTTAAACTCTTCGCTTCTTCGAGATTGCGAGCTTAACAGTTGATCGAGTTTTAAATAATCATGATAATGGACGGGAGGATGTTTCATCAGCCAGCTCCTTCATTTTTCGTGTGAAATTCATAATGTCTTCAGGACGAGTATCCCAAGTGGTCATCCAACGGCATTCCGTGGTTTTTTCGTCCCAAACATAAAAAAAATGTTCTTCGCGAAGCGCTTTAACCCAAGACTTAGGAATGATGGCAAAAACCACGTTGGATTCAGTGGCCTGGGTGATTTTGACTTGGGGAATTTTTGAAGCTTCCTGCAGCAGAAGTTGAGCCATGTTCAAGGAATGGCTCGCGATTTTTTTCCAAAGATCATTTGTGAGGTAAGCCGAAAACTGGGCCGCAAGCATGCGGCTTTTCGAAGGCAATTGCCCCAATTGCTTTCGGTAATATTTAATATCCTCTTTTAAACTAGGGTCAAACACAACAACAGCTTCCCCGAAGGCCAATCCATTTTTGGTTCCTCCAAAGGAAAGCGCATCAACGCCCAGATCGGTGATCAATTCTTGAAGGGAAATATTTAAATGAACAGCGGCATTGCACAAGCGCGCGCCATCAATATGAACTTTCATTCCTTCTTTGTGAGCCCAAGTGATGATGGCTTTTAATTCTTGGAGTTGATAGACAGTTCCGTATTCAGTCGGTTGAGTTAGCGAGATCACTTTCATTTGTGAAAAGTGCTGATCGCCTCGACGGATGATAGCCGATTGAAGTTGTTCCAGCTTCAATTTTCCATCGGACGTGGGCAGGGGCCATAATTTACAGTGCGCTAAATTTTCGGGACTGGCACATTCATCGACATTGATGTGACTGACATCAGAACACAAAACACTGTGATAGGATTTAGTCAGGGACTTTAGGCATAAAACGTTCGCCGCAGTTCCGTTGAAGACAAAAAAGACTTCGGCCTTGGGCCCAAAATGTTCTTTAAAAATTTGCAGAGCTGTTTCGCTGTAAGCATCAGTGCCATAACTGGGTTCATGATCCTGTTGGACTCGCGTCAGGGCCTCGAGAATTTGGGGATGGGTTCCCGAATGATTATCGCTGCCGAAACCCCTCTTCATTAAATTTTTTTCCCAGTTTTGTTTTTAAGAGCTGCTTGGCTCAAAAATTCATAAGCGATCAATGCCGCTAATCTTTGAGTGTTTGAATTCACATCTAATGCGGGGGCAACTTCGTAAATTCCTAAACCGCGAACATTTAAATTTTGTAAGAGCCAGCGAAAAGAAGGAAAAAATTCGGAAGCCGTTAGGCCCCAAGGCCACGACTGCGAACAGCCAGGAGCTTCGGCGCTGCTAAAAACATCAATGTCCATACTGACGAAGCAAGGATTATTCGGATAGTTGGCTAAAAGCTGAGATAAAATATGAGTCAGTCCTTGCTCTTTGATGTCATCGATAGGAATGACGTGCCCACCGTGATCAAGAACATACTGGTAATGATGTCGGCTGTTGCATTGTCCTTGAATGCCAATCTCAAAGAACAAGCATTGATCTGACCATTGCTCGAGCAAGCGATAGAAAGGAGTTCCCGAATTTAAACCTTGGTCTGTTTTTCTGACGTCGAGATGAGCATCAAAATTGAGCACGATGGGTTTTGGCCCTTGGCCATGGAAAGCCTCCACAAAGCCAGCAGAATCACAGTAGCCGTAATCGTGACCTCCGCCCAAAGACACCCAATGTTTATCGTGCTTGGCGAGATTGTAAACTAAACTGCGCGCTCGCTCGTGGCGCTCCTCCAGAGTTAATTCGCTTTTTAAATTTCCGAGATCACTGATTTTAAAATCCAATGGAAGAAAAGGTGAAGGAGTCATGCGATACAAAAAATGGCGAATTCCTTGCGGGCCTTTCTCGGCACCGCCGCGGCCTTTATTCAGTTGAATTCCTTCTTCATCGGGAAAACCCAGCACGCAGTATTTCTGAAGATCTTGCATCCAATTCAAAGATTCAGTTCTAACAAGATCAACTTTTTCACCCCAGCGAGGATCTTGAGGATCATTTTTTGTGAAGAGGAGTTCGGCCGGGCATGGAGTTAACCAGGACATGTGAGCCTCTTTAAAAATTAATTCGAGTGAAATCGATGGTTTTCATCAAGACGCCGGTTTCAGGATGGTACATTTTCATCTTGGCGGTATTTCCTTGGAAGTCCATGGACGTGTAATAAACCGTTTTTTCATCGGCTAAAAAGATCACCCAAGACGGACTCACGGTAGGACTAATGCTGTACTGATAGGACTTTTTAATGGTTGCATCTGTTTGTACCGAAGTGCTTTTCTCTAAATAAAAATTCATCTCGGAAAAAGTTTGAATATCTGCAAAGCCCATGTTGGTCCACCACATTCCCAACAGGCGTTTGAGTCCGATAAAATTTAAAGACTGCAAAGAGGCAACCTTAGAGCTATTATCAATTTGCCCAAAGCCTGAAACAAGATCTCCTTCTTCCAGTTTAGGTAAAGTCTCACTCACTTCGGCACTGTTCGAGATCAGTTTGTACAGATGTCCACTTGATGTTTGTAAGCCTAACCAATTTTCAGGTGACGATTTTTTGATCAGTGTTCCTGCGATAGTCACTTGCCCAGATTCCTGAGCAGGCGCCTTTGCCAATGTGATAAGCATAAAAGCCACAGTAATACTTAAGAGGGTGAGTAATCGACGCAACATGTGAAAATAGGAAACACGATTTTTCTTTGGGGTCAAAAACAATTCGCTGGCGAAAAGCGTTAGGCTGAGTCTATAATTTGGGGGTACTGAGTCGAAAGACTAAAACACCACTATGAAAAAAGGAGTTCTCATGAAAAAGTTTTTTAACCAGTCTGTGAAAATGGCACTGGCTATTTCCGCAGCAGTTCTAGTTTCCCAACAAGGTTTCGCACGCAGCAGTTCTGGCGACGGAGTTTTGTTAAGCTTGAATCCGATGTATAGCACTCAGAAAGCTGATACAACTGGAGTTTCTACATCCACCACCGAAACAAACAAGACCTTATTAGATTTAAACTTAGGCTACCAGATGGGCAATGGACTTTATTTAGGTCTTCTCTACCTTACTGACAGTATAGAAAGTAAGTCTGGAACTCCGACGACAACGACTAAATCAACGGTCTCAGGTTATGGGCCATCAGTTGGTTATATGAAAAATGGTTGGTTTGGACATTTCCATTATATTTTATCTTCAGAGTATGACAACGATACGGCTGATGCTGATAAATGGACCAAAGGAACTGGAATGCAGTTGGACTTTGGATACTTAATGCCGGTTTCTGGTCCTTTTGCATTAGGTGTTGAGATGTCCTACCGTTCAATCGAATACGGCACTTTCAACTTTGCAGGAACAGATGTCACAACAAGCAAAATAAAATTCACCGAAATGATGCCTCGATTGCGTTTCACTTTCATTTTCTAATTTAACTTAGAAATTCAAAGATAAAAAAAGAGAAGCCTTAACAGCTTCTCTTTTTTTTATGTGTCTTCAATTTTTAGAGTGGGTTCCTACAGAGTCTTCGCGATCTCGCTCAAGTATTGCAAATGAGTCAGAGGATAAGCGCCAACCTTTTCGATCATCAAAGTCTTCGCAGCTTCAGCGCGGGGGACACTCTCGAAAGTGATCATGCGGTCAAAAACATTGGCCGCTGAAACGATTAAGGCCAAAGGATCTAGTTGATTTTCGCGAAGGCCATTGGGGAAACCTTTTCCATCCAAAGATTCTTCGTGATCATTGATAATCTTAATTACAGTTTGATCGAAATGCTTTTTGTCGTGAACGCGAGTGGCGCCCGCCGTGGGATGATTTTTGTAAAGCTTCAAATCCTCGGGACTCATTTCGGTCAGTTTTCTTTGAATATTCAAGCCACTGTCGTGATGTCCCAGATCGTGAAGAAGCGCGCCCAAAGTTAACAGGGGAGTCAGTTTAGGATCGACTTTAAGTTTTTGGGCCAAGGCCACTGAAAGTGTGGCGACCGACACCCCGTGATGGGCCACATTCTTATCTGTGTTTTCAATTTTTAGCACCGAAGTGACGGCATCGGTATTGGCCATCAAAAATTGCACGTACTCTTGTGCGGATTTCTTCGTTTCATTGTAGGCCGCTTGATCTTCGGGATTTTCAAAAACCATTTCGGTGTTGGACTGCTGATGGCCTTGAATGATTTCGGAGCGGGTCTCGATGCTTTTGTTCGAGTTATTATCGTAAGCCACTTCAATATTTTTCTTTAAGTAGTTTCGATAAAGATCTTCTCCGTCCTGGGTAATAAACATTTTTTTCAATTTTTTGTCTTTGAGACGCTTAAGTCGGGCGCCTTCGAAGCTGTCACCCTTGCGCAGAAAAAGAATGTATTTTTCATTGATTTTAACGTAGGCATCAAAATCGATCGGTTGATCACCGCGTAATGTGCTGACCCTAATAGAAACATAATCCATTGATTTCATTTCCTCTCTGCGATTAAGATAATCACATATGTCAAACGATGATGATAATATACTAGCGGGGTTTATCTCCGAGTCCAAGAGCTTAATCGATGAACTCTTGGAAAAATTAGAGAACATCGAAGATATGGATGACGACAGAAATTCTCGTCAAACAAAATCTGATTTGCTTGCTGATTGCGGAAATCAAGTCGATCGCATCATGGGGGGCGCGCAAAGTATGGCGATGGCTATCCCCAAAAACAAGACTTTGAGCCTGATCGGAGACATGGCCCAGCTGTGTAAAGCGGTTTCTTATCGCGCCTCGAAAGTGGGAGATAATGCTTCTCTGGTAAAAACTGCGGTGGCTTTGTTGTTAGATGTGACTGAAATTTTAGAAAATGCTGTCATCGAACTCGAAAGACCAACGCCGACAGCAAACCAAGTGAAGTTCACTCCCGCTTTGATCGAAAGATTGCGCTGGTTCTCGTCACAATTTGCTCAGGGAATCAGTGGAACTGTGGACACGAAAACAAAAACTGGTGCGCCTTCATTGGGCCAGACTGACATTGACGATCTGTTGAAGAAGTTGGGATTCTAGGTCTCTACAGAACCCCTGTTTTTTTACGATTAAGGCCTGATCACAGGACCAGTTTACTTCGTACAATCAAATGAAACACTTATATTTTAAGACTGGATCTTTACAAAATTAAGATATCCTTATCTAATTAAATCAGAGCTCCAATTTCAGATGCAAGCATGCAAAGAGGTAGTTTGAAAATGAAACAATTATTTCCAATTCTGATGACTTTGTTTTTTTCCCATGTCGGATTTTCTCAAGACACTATAAATATTTACGATGAGGATCCAACCGCTGCTCGTAAGGCTGTTCAAATGGCGACTTGTATCCAGCTGGATTCTGGGAAGAAAAGTGTTATTCCAGGAAGCCATTGTAATGTTAATCCTCATTATGTTCTTGAGGAAGATTATGCGACTATCAAAGCCGAAAACTTAAAACCGATATGCCCCGAAAAAGTAAAACTAGCAAAAAATCCTGAACCCCCCTCGCCAACTTCGACGATTGCGACTCAATATCCAGAGCTTTTAGACCGCCCTGTTAATTTAAGAGTAAGAAAGCTTCTTGTCATTGATGAGGATCCCTATGCTTTATACCATAAGGCTCCTTGTTATTTTCAAACTAAGAATGGTAGAAAAATTCATGTGAAAAATTATTATTTAAAATGTACTTTCACGGGACTTAAAGAAAAAGGCATGGATGTAACCAAAATGTGGCGAGCTTATGATATAAATTTTGAAAAGCTCAGTGAATGTTACAACAGTGAGGAAAAACAAATGGCATATGAAGATATCTTTCAGCCAAGAGTATTGCCTACGAAAGCTTCAAGCCCTAAAGCGGGCGGCGGTGGAAGGTAACTCATTGAGCCTCATTTAGGTTGCGTCCAACTTTTCTAAAGTCCATTGAGCCAAATCGCCCAAGCGTTCATCTTTAGAAAGTTCTAAAACCTGTTCTCTTAAAGGGATCATTTTACGATTCGCAATCACGATCAAAGCATTTCTTCGCAAACCAAAACTGCCGGCGCGAGCCAAAGGAGTTCCCTGGGCCCAGCGAGCGATTTGTTTTCCGCTGGCTGTGAGTAAAAATAAAAGTTCATTCTTCAATTCTTCTGCTGATTCAGCGCTATGCTCCAGCAAAACTTCACTCGACAACAAGCCCTTATAAATTTTCTGATTCCATGGGCAGACATTTTGACAGATATCGCAGCCAAAAAGCCAATCACCAAATTTTTCTCGCAGTTCAACCGGTGGAACTTCGCGGGATTCAATGGTCCAATAGGAAATGCACTTGGTGGCGTTCACAACTCGATCAGATTCAATCGCGCCCGTAGGACAAGTATCAATGCAGCGGGTGCAGGTGCCGCAGAAATCAGGTAAGGGGTTGGGCGCGGAATTAAAATCAAGACTGGTTAAGATTTCGCACAATAAAAATAAACTTCCTTTTTTAGGATGGATCAGGCAGGTGTTTTTCCCGAACCAACCCAGACCAGCTTGCGCGGCGAAGTCTCTCTCCATCAATGGAAAGGAGTCAGTCACTGCTAAAAATTCTTCGCTGGGCCATTGTTGTTGTAATTCTTTGATCACCTCACCTAATTTTTCTTTCAAAGTAAAATGATAATCATAGCCTTGGGCATAGCGAGCCACGCGGTTTGACTTCAGAGGAAATTTTTCTGAACCCGGCACCCCTGATCCATAAGGAAAAGCAAAGATCAGCAAAGACCGAGCCCGCGGCGCCACTAGCGAAGGATTTTCTTTAGCAGCGGCATGATCCTCCAAATATTTCATTTGGCCGTGGTGTTTTTGTTCCAACCAAATTCGATAATGATCAAAGCTTTGAGGTTTCGCCAAAGGTTGAAGTCCCCAATGAGAAAACCCCAAGCTATGGATTAAGGGATCTAAAAGCTTTTGTGCGTCGGAAGGGCTCATGCTAACTTATTTTTATGAAGTTTCAGTTGGAATGTCTGCAAAAATCCTCGCAATGGCCCGCTTTGATGAAAATTCAAAGTCAAATTGCAGCGGCTGGCTTTCAAGTTTGCCTCAACGGGGGGGCGGTTCGCGATGCTTTTCTAGGAGTTGAGCCTCATGATTTTGACCTGGTGACGAACGCTTCGTTGGAAGACCTGAAAAATGTTTTTAAAAAAGTCATTTTGGTGGGCGAAAGTTTTGGTGTTCTTCGTGTGATCGAAGAAGGCCAGATGATCGAGGTCGCTCAATTCCGCAAAGAAGCTGATTACAAGGATGGGCGCAGGCCTTCCTTGGTGAGCGCAGCCACTCCGCAGGAAGATGCTCATCGCCGGGATTTTACAGTGAATGCTTTGTTCTATGATTTCTCGTCAGGACAAGTGCTGGACTTTGTTGATGGCCAAAAAGATCTCACTGACAAAAAACTTCGTTGCGTGGGAGACGCGCGGGTGCGCTTTCAAGAAGATCATCTGCGAATCCTTCGAGCCATTCGCTTCGAAGCGCAACTGGGCTTTTCCATCGAGCAAAAAACTTGGGAAGCTTGTCAGTCTTTGTGTGAGTTAACGGTGAAGGTCAGTAAAGAGCGAGTTCAAGAAGAACTTACGCGAATGTTGACAGGGCCGCGGCCTTGGCAGGCCATACAATCTTTGTATTCCAGTGGAGTGATGAAAGTGCTCTTTCCTGAACGCTGGGAAAGTTTCATGGATGTTCAGAGTGAAATGGCCGAACTTTTTAAGCAGCCAGTGCCGCAAAAAGATTTGGCGCTTTCCTTTTTTATTTGGAGACTGCAAAACCCGGCCGAATTTTTGGATAAAAATCTGAAATGGCCCAAAAAAGAAGAGAAAAGAATCGTTGCGGCTTTAGAAATTGTTAACTCAAAAGAAAATTTTTTCAAAAAGCGATTGGGCGAACAACTTTTAGCTTATCAGGATGAATTGACCAGAAATATTTTTTCGAAGTGCAAAGAATTTTATTTGAGCTCTAACGAGAAAACTCTTCTAGAGAGATTAGATAAAAGCTGGAATGAAATCAATGTCGAGGACCTGCTGCCTGCCGCTTTAGTGCGAGCGGGAGATTTGCCTCGTGAAGTCCAAGGCCCAAAGATTGGCGAAGTTTTGCGAGAAGCTTTTTCGCTGCAGCTTGAAAATTCGGGATGGAAGAAGGAAGAGATTTTGAAAGTTGTGCTGACGAAGTCGTAAAACGGGGTGACCTGAATCCCAAGCCACCGTATTCAGAAATAATAATTGTGAATATAAATAGAATTCTTAAGAAACAGAAATTCCAACAAAAAATTCGTCAGTAGGGCTCAACTTCACAGGCAAGACCAAGGTCGCGCCCTTTGAATCCGTTGTCATATTGAATTGGCCATGGATCACAGTGGGAAGGGCCATTTCAAAATTGTAACCCAATTGATTCAAAGTTGTTTTCGCTGTTCCGTAAATCATATTTGTTAATTCACCGACGGCGTCACAAACCTCTTGAGTGATTTCTGTATTCTTTTCGCCCAACATATTTTCGATGATCAGTAAAATTGAGTTTTTTGGAAAACCCAAAGTTAATGTTCCGCGAAGGGGAGGGGCGGTCATTCCAACAACTCCAGCAACTTCACCACGCAAAACATAATTCGTAACGATTGTTGGTTTTCCGTAGGTCACTGTGGTGTTGGCCATCATTTGCAATGTTTTGCTAACGCCTTCGGCAAAAGCGTTCAGCAATCTTTTGTCGAAAAGTGGATTTTCTAATTTTGGTGCGGCAGACATGAACTACTCCGTTCTCGTTGATGGTGAAAAAGTTAAGACGCCTTGGCTGCTGGAGCAGCAACTTTGGCATAAACTTTTTCAAGTTTTGCTTTCAACGTCGCTGAATTAAATGGCTTAACCACGTAATCAGATACTCCCGCTTTTGCGGCTTCTAAAATTTGTTTTTGTTCACTCTCTGCAGTCACCAGCATAAAAGGCAGAGCTTTCAGTTTATCGTCAGCGCGGCAGGCTTTTAAAAAGTCGATGCCCTGCATCTTAGGCATATTCCAGTCAGAAATTACAAAGCCAAAAGGTTTCCCTTCAGCTAAAGCCTTTTGAACCATCGGCAATGCGTTAGCGCCATCGTCTGATTCCTCTATATTAGTATAACCCAGCTCAATAAGGGTTTTTTTGATGATTTTTCGCATAGTTGCGAAATCGTCCACGACTAAAAACTTTGTGTCTGCAGGAAACATAATAACTCCTATTGGCCTCGCCATGAATAATTTACTGACTCATCGGTCTAGTTTTTATTTTCTTAAGTCCAGAGGTCTTGTGATTTTAAGAAATTGTTGTCAGACTTAGATACAGGTGGTGCTGGATTACAGGTGAGACTCATAGGACAAGAGTCTTAATGTGAGACAGGTAAAAAACATTAACAATTTGCGGGAGGAGCAAGGATGCTCAGAGATATCCTGATTCAAAAAGGTCTTTCTAATCGTGAGGCTGAAGTAGCAGAGTTGGTTTCTAAAGGTCTATCTAATAAAGAGGTAGCGAACCAATTATTCGTGACTGAAAAAACAGTCAAATTTCATCTGACCAACATTTACAAAAAAATGAATGTGAAGTCTAGAGCCCAGCTCATCGTCTGGTGTCTTCCTCACTTGGGTTTTGTTGAGAGTGAAGCTCGTATTGAGGCGCAGAATAATTCTGCGGCTGCAGCAGCTTACAATTCTCAAGCAACTCAAACTATTCCCGCAGGAAATGCAACTGTAGCTGGAACAACTTTGCCAAGTTCAAACAACGGTATCAACCGTGGCAGCGGAAGTTCTGATATGGGAGCGATGGGGATCTAATCTCCATCTCTAAATTTTAAGTCAGTAAGGGTGGGTTGTGAACACACGGAATTCTAAAGCAGTCAATGCTTCACGTGTGGTCATGACCCAACTTGTTTTGCCTTCTCATACAAATTCATTAAATTCAGTTTTTGGTGGAACGATCATGTCTTGGATTGATATTTGTGCAGCCGTAGCAGCACAAAGACATTCCTGCATGGATGTCGTCACTGCTAGTATCGACGAACTTCATTTCGTAGCCCCTGTTTATAAGGGCTGGGTCGTTAATCTTAAATCCAGTGTTAATTTTGTCGCGAAATCTTCCATGGAAGTCGGTGTACGAGTCGACGCCGAAAACCCAAAGACGGGCGAGACCTTTCATACAGCTTCGGCCTACTTAACCTTCGTTGCCCTAGGTGGAAACAACAGACCCACCGCAGTCCCTGGACTTTTGTTAGAGTCCCCCGAAGATCAACGCCGTTACGAAGCTGGAAAATTCCGCCGCGAAGAACGTGTTCGACGCCGCGAAATCTTAAAAGCTCAAAAATAAGCCTTATACATGATAGTCCGAGGTCTAAACGATTAAGTTTCATTAACATGTGAGATCTCAAGCTTTTACCTAATTTTACCGAGGAATTTTATATTATATATATATAATGAGGGGCTTTCATGTCGGACGACGGTAAAAAAATTCATCAAGAGTTTGATGTTAATAATAAAGGAATTTTAGTAAGGCAGGATAGGATTGACTGTGATCCAGAAAGAAATTCTATAAAATTTCCTGATGGCAAAACTGCAAGAGTTGTAAACATGGCAGCTTTTGGTGTAGCCGTCGAAACTGAATTTGAAGTTGAAGAAAATTATCAAAACTGTTTGTTTTTAGTTGATGGATATACCGTGAGCGAAGTTTCGCTAGCAAAAGTGCGATCTCACAAGATGGCCACAGGCACTTTTCAAACAGCATTTTCGATCCTAGGTAATCCTCTGGATATTGAAGCGGCCATTTCGCTTAAATCATTAAATGAATTATTGAAAACAACTAGCGAGTCTTTAAAAACTGACAGCGAACTGAAAGAATCATTTCGTATAAAAGTTTACGAAATTTACGCCATTCTAACTCGAATAGAAACCCAAGTTAATGAGCTAAATCCGAATTCATTTCAGCACGAACTGAATCTCGTTTTTAATTTTGAAGATCGGATTGCGACACGGGTATCAGAATACATGTCAGAGATGCTAAGTCCACTCTATGAAGATATTAGAAAAACTCTGGTTGATATTCCCAAAGCACAGCTAAACAAATACTTTGATTTCTTTCGGCGCTCCGTTGGGCGTTTGATGTACCAGGCTCCCTATGCACATCGAGCATTTCACAAGCCGCGGGGGTACGCTGGAGATTTCGAAATGATGAATCATGTCTACAAGCGTGAACTGCGGGGAGAAACGCTCTTTGCCAAATGTTTACAGAGATATTTTGTGGATGAACCTGCTGGCCGAGCTGTCCGCAATCGTGAAGTTTATATACGTCGAAAGATAAAAGACATATGTGATTCAAATAACGATCAAAGAAAAATTAAAATACTTTCAGTGGCCAGCGGACCTTCCATGGAAATTCAGAACCTCATTGCAGACAAAGATTTCGATATTAGTCGACTTGAAATTCATTTATTAGATCAAGATGTGGATGCGCTTAAACATGCACAAAGAAAAATTAAAGAATCAGCGTTACTAGCAAATAAAACGGTAAATATACTGTTGCATAATGTATCGATTAAAAATGTTTTGTTGGAAGGTTTGTCAGTAAAAGATTTGGATTTGATTTATTCAGCAGGATTATTTGATTATTTTACCGACCCCGTCGCAATTTTTGCCGCAAAAAAATTGTACGAATCTTTAGCGAAGGATGGAACTTTGGTTGTGGGAAACTTTAGTATTAATAATCCCAACCAGTTGGGTATGGGGTTGATCATGGACTGGAATCTTATTTACAGATCTGAACAGAAGATGGAAGAGTTATTTGGAAATATTGGTACGGGGTACAAGCTTGAACAAGAAGAGCAGGGGATTAATCTTTTTGCAAACATAACAAAATAAAGAGGAAAATGGCAGTAGACTCGAGGCTAAAAGAACTTATACAAACTGATCGTTTTGAAGAAGCAAAGGTTGTTCATAAAAACTTTGCTATCTTCTCTATTGTCTATTTATCTTTTAGCGTTGTGGACTATCTCTATTCTCGAGAGCATTTCGAAGAGTTTCTGTTGCTTCGTTTTTTATATTGTATTGTTCCTATAGGAGTTTCTCTTGGAACCGCGTTTGCCAAAAAAATTAAACACATTGAGATGATGGCAATGTTTCATTCCTTTGTTGCTGCTGGAATTATCAGCTATATGATCTTTGCAACTTACGGGGTTAAATCGCCCTACTATGCAGGCTTAAACTTAGTGGCTATAATATCATTGGTATTCTTTAATTTTTCATGGAAATCTTTTGCAGCCGCTGCCACATCGATTTACGCTCCTTATTTCATTTTTGGTATTTTAAGTTTAGAAAATCGAGAAGATGCTGTAGCGCTGATTCTGAATGGCTTCTTTATCATTGGAACACTTATTGTCTGTGTACTAATTCGTTATTTTAAAGAGGTTTACCGGTTCAAAAATATCGAAGCACGCTTTCAATTAGACAATGAGCTTAAAAATCGAGAGTCTATCATTAGAGTACAAACGGACGAAGCGGTTCGTTTGAGAAACTTATCGACTCAGTTCTCTCCACAAATTGTGGATTCAATTCGCTCAGGCAAACTTAATCTAGAATCAACGGGTCAACAGACTGAAATTTGCGCCATCTTTATTGATATTGTTAACTCCACAGATAAGGTGACAACGATTGATAAGGATGACGTTGACCGGGTTTTGACTAAGTTTTTAGAGGATTCAATTAAAATTTTGTTGAAGTATGATATTACCATCGACAAGTTCTTAGGTGATGGAATCCTTGCCTTTTGTAACGCTCCTTTGCAGCGAGTAGATTACGCGGCAAGGGTTGTGAAAGCAGCATTGGAAGTCCGCGAAAAAACACTAATGGATAATGAATTTTACGAAAGACATTGGTTTGGCCCCCTTACTCTGCGAATGGGGATAGCACGTGGTTATGTCAAAGTAGGCTTCTATGGCAGCAAAAAATACTATCAGAGTTATACAGCAATCGGTCCTGTTGTTAATTTAGCTTCGCGGCTCTGTTCATCTGCAGAGCCTGGACAAATTATTATGGAAGAGGATGTTTACGACATCGTAGCAAACGAATTTAACACAGAGTCTTTAGGCAAACGAATGCTCAAGGGTTTCGATAAAGAGGCCTTTCAAGTGTATAAAGTTATTTCATCTAAAGCTATGACGGAAAAGACTGCTGCTAATATGAGTGAATGCTCATTTTGTGGCGGGATTCTCTCATTAGAGACGAATGCTCAAGGATTATTCGTTTTTATGTGCAGGAGTTGTTCTACTGTCGTCGATATGAAATCTTACCTGGATAAAACGAAGGATACGAAGAAGGCTGCTTAATGTGACGAGCAGAAGATGAGCATCTCAAAATTAATTTTGAGAAGTATACTTCGACTAAGGTTTCTTGCATAATTTAAAATTCGCGGCGCCGAGAAAGTTATGCGCTATTTATTTTTCAATCAGAAATGTTCAACTTCTTCAATTTTAACATTCGATTTTTCTGAGAAGGTTTTGAAAAGCTCTTCAGCGCTGGGATCGCCTACATCTTAAATATTGTAAATTATTTAGCCTTGTGTTTTGCGTATTCGGCGGCCACTTCGACTAAATCTTTTCCGTTTGCATTTATTTGAGAGGCTCGTTTCAAATATCCTTCGCCCTTTGATAGGTAATCTCTGTTGTTAGTATATTTGAATTCTGAAATATAAACTCTACTTAGGGTCATTAAGATGTTGTAATTGTAAGCGTCGTACTTAAGCGCCTCTAGGAGATGCTTTTCGCTGTTTGAAACTGCAGCTGGATTCCTCGCAGTTAGCTGGGTATTAAACTCGTTGATTCCCTTGTTTTTGTAGGCTTCGGCTATAGTGCCTTTTGCAGCGCCAAATTCAGAAATAGCGAGCGCCTTCTTTTCTATTTCAATAACTTTATCATAGTCTTTAAGCTTTTGATAAAGAATTGCAAGATTGTGCCAAGCCCAAGCACTATTTTTCATGTTATTGGCTAAATAATCTGCGAATGGGATCGCTTCTTTAATTTTATTTTGGTCGACGTAAAAATCATACATAACAGAATTATATTCCTGCTTTTCCCGTTCTGAAATGCTTGCTATTTTAAAATGTTGAGCCCATTGTTCGGCTTCTGCTATTTTATTTTGTTGTTTAGCAATTCTTAAACCACTTCTATAGGTATAAACACTTTTCGGCGCGACTTTGTACATTTCGCCAAAAACCGCAATCGATTCGGTTAGCTTTTTTTGAAGCAAAAGATATTTGATTTTGAAGGAATAATATTTTGCTCCGGAAGCATCCTTGGATCTATTGATAGCCAAATCGATGAATTTAATGGCCTCATCAATGTATTCAGGGACATGATCGTCGCCAGATAAATAACCTAAATTTGATATGCTGACCGCCATTTGGTAAGCACCTTCCGGGGTAAGTTTGTTTTCCTGCAATTTATTTTCATTGTAGCGATAGAGCTTTAGGCTTAGGTATGAAAAGAAATTAGGTCCATTAAGGCTTTCTTCCATAGCCAGGGCGTCTTTATCAGTCATTTGTTCAATAGATGGTCCTTTTTGGATTTCTTCATCTAGGAATTGCGTGGTTTTTAACTTGCTGTCCAAATAAAATAAAATCGAAATATTTTTTGCACATGAAACCAACGAGTCGCGAAACGCATTAAAATACCTATTGTTAGTGGTTTCTTCTTTGGCAATGAAGCGAAGCTTTGTTTTGATAATATCCGTGACTAGTATTTCATTCTGTCTATTGGTGACATATCTATCGGAGTCCAGCCATTTACTCCGGATGAGGCAATTGGCCCGCAATGTATCAAGTTCTTTTTGATCATGGACATGTGTGATTATCCGACTTGTCCCAATTTCTCCAAGATCAATGTCCTGATTCTCTTTTACCTTTTCAAGCAATAAGCCGACCGAGTTAAAGAGACTCATGCCTTTGTATTTCCCCAAACGTTCTTCGACCCAATCTGTTGCATTGTAAGACATCGAATACTGCCAGCTTGTAGCGTAAGGTGATGCTCGAATTTAAAATCTGAAGGTTGAAGATTTGTCTTTGGTAGAAAAAGTATATCGGTAGTTTTTTCGTCCAAAAGTAATCCGAAATTGCCAAGGATATCACTGGTAATAACATCTGATTTTACGTAAGAGTTTGTAGGATCGACCCACCAAACTTTTCCTTCTGGATCTTTTGCCCAAACAATGGCGTGGTTAAAAAAACCTAGGTTGGGCATCTTTGCCATTTTAACAATTCGACTTTCACCTAAATAAGTTTCAGATCTAAAGGTGAGAAGGGGATAGGCTTCATAACCTAAGTCTCTTAACATAGCTGTCATAACCGTTGAAAAATCCTTGCAGTCGCCCTTACCCCTAAATAAAGTTTTTTTTAAATTTGAGGGCTGAAATCTGCCCTGTTGTGTTGTCCAATCTCCAGAATAGGCTATAAGTTTTTTAATTTCTTCCGCAACTTTTTCAATCTGGTGAGAGCGATCTTTCGATGGCTTTAGGAGACGAGTTATGTTTTCTAGTTTTTCTGGTAAATGAACATCCCATTCTTTTTTGTAAAGGGGGCTCAGACCCTCTCTAAGATCTTTCCAAGATTTAGCCGTGGAAATATAAATTAAAGCTTCTCGTTGTACTATTCCTAATAAGCTGTAGGCTTTTGGTGTTGGTCGGACGGTGACAAAATATTTTCCTGCAGAATGATTTTGAAGAACTTCGAAATGATCATCGAACTTTTCAGACAAAACGTGCAAGGGGATATCTGAGGTGTATTTTATGAATTCTGTTTTGGCCAAAGTAGAACTTGAAAAACCACGAGTGTCGCTAAAGATAGTTTTTAGTATGGGCTTGCGAATGAGTTGATATTTAAAATGAACATTACTGCCAATTTTAACGCTATCAAAGGGAACCGTGATTTGTTTGTAATTCGTTAGGCCTTGGGTTTTTAGATCTAAAGCCGATATTTTAACACTGGTCGAGGTTGTTGAACTTTTTTTCCCAGAATTCAAAGTATAGGCTTCTAGTAGTTTAAAATTGGTGTCTGATCCGTTGAGAAATACTCGTTGAATCGATAAGTCAGTTCTGCCGGCATCATTAGTGACTCGATACACCTGCTCAATTGTTTCGGAAGATGAACCGTCTGCGCTAATGGTAATTTCCGATGTAGAGACTAAGTGGTCATAATTTTTTTATTCGGCTAAGGCCAGACGTATGTCTACGAGTGAAGCTAGGATAAGCAGTGTTGATATTTTCATTCAAGAAACTTTTCGGAAAAGAAACAGAAAATACTAGTCCAGCTTGGGATAATTCAGTCTTTTTCCTTAACGATACCAGCTTCATTCTCTGAAGCTTCGAGCCACTCAGGCCCGGCAATTATTATACGGTACCCATTATTTTCTATAGTATAAATATACAACTTTCCCCACTTGTCTTTAAAAGTAATTTTTGCTTGTTTCTCTTCAGAGCAATCTTTAGTACTTATTTTTTCTTGTAAATTTTCATAACTAAAAAGATGTTCAGGATATTTCCCACAGATATCTTTTATCTCCTTTAAGAGTAGCCTAGTTTTATTGATTTCAAAGACTGTTTTGATAAGTCGAGGTTTTTAGGTTCTTCAGTAGACAGTCCATAAACCTTCCCTTGGACAAAAATGGGAGTCTCTTTAAAAAACCGAATTTAATTAGCTTCAACTGGATTTCTTAAGCATTTAGCAAATGCGTGTATGTTAGGAAAAATAGTTACTATAGTTAGTGCACCGACATACAATTTAATTTTATTCATTTGAAGACCTTTCTTTAATCAATCACAGATATTGTTTCTATCAAATAATGGGTTTGCAAAACTTTCGGCGACAGGTTCTGCTAAATCTCTATTTCTATCAAGATTTCCTGTGGATATATCAAAGACATGCATCAATTCATGAGCTAAGGTATTATAATAGACCGACTGATTTGCATGGAGTCATAGAACTAATAAATTTTAATTTTTTGACTTTAAAATCAAGAAATAAATTATTGATAGATTAATAGAGATTAAAATTAAAAACTGCATTGTTATAGATCCTGCGGCATTCGAAACTTTATTTATGCTATAAATCTGCGCATCGAAAATTGCCTTCTCTATAGAATGTGGATCGTTAATATTGTAAGTAAATCTATCAGAGCCACTTATAGCGAAGTCGCCCATTTTTGATGCGTACCATAGAACAAGTGCGTACATATTCAATATAGTAATTGGTACTAGCCAAATTTTTTTCATCCAGACTCCCATAGATAACTTAGTAAATTGCTACCAAATTTTTTATCATTTGAAACACCCAAATTCTTCTTCCTCTTGACCATACTGGAATTGTATCTCTGCATGCTTCTGATATATAAAATCATGGACATTGCCAAATAGGTTCTCTATCATCGAAAAGTTTGCATGCAACAATTCATGAACAACCATGCCAACCACATCTTTAT
The DNA here is from genome assembly GCA_021731025.1 of Pseudobdellovibrionaceae bacterium. GTDB lineage: Bacteria > Bdellovibrionota > Bdellovibrionia > Bdellovibrionales > Bdellovibrionaceae > UBA5009. The sequence goes on from JAKFYD010000001.1 coordinate 74,332, forward strand.
TTGTCATACCAGCAGTATTAATTAGGATTAATCCATTTGGTAATGAAACACCTTCTGCAGTTGACCCATCAATTTGGAGTATAAATTTAGGAATTATACTGTCCTTAATAGTTAAATCTCTTTTTGGGAATATTTCTGGATGGCGTAGATTTAACCATGAAATAGCCCAGTCAATTTGTTCCTGGCTCAGCCCAAGAGAGTCTATCCAGTTAATCGGATCATTATTTGTGTAACCAAAAAGGTTAGTTTGCCCACCAGCAAACCCAATCGGATCCTTACTCGTCCATCTTCCAACTTCAGGCATATAATCTCTCGCGCCAAATCTCACAAGCTCGGTATCAAAATCATAAAGTCCTCCAGCGAAGCCAAAAGGAAGTGGAGTCATTTTATTTTTATAAGATACTTCCGTCGTCACACCAAACTCATCGTAGTTAAGCTTTGCCATAATTTTGCCGCTATCAGAATTAATAATCAATCTCGGACTTCCAAGATGATCAGAAATAATTTTGTACTTTATTCCATTTTGGATGAAATAATCAGGGATATTAGATTTTGAACCATAGACAAAGTGTCTGATTAATTTTCCTTGGCCGTTGAATTCAGCGGCCACTTGTAGTTGAGATTGGTACATAAATAGTTGCACCACTTGGCCATTAATTTTCTTACCCACACGACGGTTTTGACCATCGATTAGATATTCAATGACTTTCCCATTGGGAAGAATGACCTTTCTTAAGTTTCCTAAAGAGTCGTAAGAATACTGAGTGATTTGTTTTTTCTTATTCTTCTCGTCATAGCGGGGAGGGCGGCTGTAATCTTGCTCCTTGCGGTCGTAATCGTATTTAGCGGTCAGATCACCATTCGCATTGTAAGCGAAATCGGTATCACCATACTTTATCAATCGATCTTGGGCATCATAACGGGCTGGAATTATATTCCTGCCTTCGATACGTCTTAGGCGATTTCCATTAGCATCGTACTGGTAATAAATAATTTGTTTATCATTTTTAACTTCGGTAAGTCTTCCCAGTGAATCAAAGCTATATCCAGTGACAGCTTGTTTTTTTCCACGAAAGTTTTCTGACTTTGAAATGATTCTGCCTGCGGCATCACGATTTAGCTGGTAGGAGAAAATACTGGAATGATTAGGGCTGTACTCTTCCTCATCATCGTTTTGATCACCTTTAGCATCCTTATCAAACTGGTAGTTAACGGCCGTTGTTTCTCCGAATTTGTTTCGCGTGAGTGTTTCTGAAATAAATCCTAGACTTGTTCCATTTAAGAGTCCGTTTCGAGGATCATAGCTTAAGTTCTGTGAGCCAATTGTTGTAGGGGAGCTGTCTTTATCATAAACAATGGCGATAGGGCTTGCAGCGCCTGGACTTAGCGAAGAAAGCTTTCCATCAGCCTGATAAGCATAGTTCATCTTCAATTGAACACCAGCTACACTTAATGTGCTTTCCTGAAGTAAAGGCCCTAGATAGCTAAAATCACTGCGAACATTTTCGCTGGTTAAGACACTTGCGACTTGTCCCGTTGTTGGAATGTATGAAAAGTTTAGGTTTCCTTCATTAAAAGTTAAATTGGCCAATTTCCCAGATTGAGAATTGTAATTGAAATTTATTTCTTTCCCATCAGGGCGACTAACTTTGATCGGTTGCTTATCTAAATTGTAAGAATAACGAGTTGAAACTTCGCCCGCAAGTGCCGGAGGTGAATAAGTATCAGTGAGTTCAAACAAATTAAGACTGAATTGGTGAGTCTGCGAGTCCGCCGGAGTTAAACTTGTCATATTTCCATTCGCATCGTAAGTGAAGCGAACACTTTTTTGGTCAGGGCGGATTTGCTCGATCACTCGACCAGAAAGATCATGTTTAAAACTTGTTATCTTCCCTAGTGGATCTTGAATTTTACTGAGATTTCCTAAATTATCATAAGCCAAGTGGGAAATCCGCGTTCCTTGTTTTATGGCAGAGATGCGACCAAAAGTATCATATTTAAAATAAACTGGCTCAAGTGTTCCTTGCTGAAGAATTCCAATTTGCCCTAAATCATTTAAGACGGTGTAGTTCACTCGGCCCATTGGAGATAGCGAAGATAAAGTGCGGGTCGCTTTGTTGTACTCGCTGCTATAAGTCTGTGAGGAATCGTTTTGTAAAATTGTTTTTTGAGTTAACTTAGAAAAGCTCAACGGATCATTGGCAGTGGATAAGTCAGCTGTTTTGATAACCTGGTTATTAACACTGACATTTGAGTTCGAAATAAGCGTCGAAGATGATTGGGAAAACGGAGCCATCCAACCAAAGCGGGGATCCTGTG
>JAKFYD010000021.1 GCA_021731025.1 Pseudobdellovibrionaceae bacterium
TAAATTCCCAAATCTCATCGGGAAGACGCCATTGCTTTGAAATCCGTTTCACCATGATGAATCTCCTTGAAGAATCATCATTACAAAATCATATCAAACCTTTGTCCATAGTTTTCGGATAGGCTCTAAATCAGGATCCATTTAGTGGTCATTTGTTTGTTTTTATTAACTCGAGAAGATCAGCGATAAAGTGTCTTTATTACGATGGTACCGGTCTTGTTTTACTTTGTAAGCGGTTAGAAAAAAGTACATTTTCTAGAATTAACCCCATGTTTAAGGGGGAAATTATTCTAACGGCAGCTGAGTTTGCATTATTTTTTGAGGGAGCCGATCTTGAGAAAAGATTTATAGAAAGTCCCAGGGAAATAAATAAAAAATTCCCAATGAGTCAAGAGTTGCAGTCTGTAAGTTTATAAAACAATCTTTTTATAAATGAAGCAGCAAAATATTTTTGACCCCATCCCAAGTGAAAAGTTCAGTTTGAACCAGTTGGCAGATGCTATAGAGCCTGCTGTGGATAAAATTTTAGAAAAAGAGATTAAACCCAGTTTTGTTTTGCATGTGGATGACACAAGGCACAGGATGCTTAAAAAACCTGATCAAAATCATTATCTGTGGGGATTTTCAAATAAAGTGGCCAGTTATTTTGAAGTCCATGGGACTAGGTCTGGGGACGTAATTAGTGAATTATTAAAAGATTCAAAATGTGAATATTTAGTGAGTGACGCCTTTAGCGGGAACAACAAGTCTGTTAAAGATACGAATGAATATCGATTGGAAAATAAATTAAATCTTATTCGGCAAGTGTATTGCAATGCCCATGCAAGGCGAAAGTTCAAAGAGGCCCGGGAAAAGATGATCGATGCACAGGTGTATATCGATCATTATAAAAAGATTTATCATCTCGAAGGCCAGGCTAAAGAAAAGCCACCGGATGAAGTTTTAGCATTACGCAGTCAGATGCGTCCGTTATTTGAAAAATTAAAATTACTCTGCGAACAGAATAGAGATAACTATTCTTCAAAAAGTTCAATTGTCGAAGCCATGAATTATTTTTTAAAAAACTACGACGCCTTAACGAGATTTTTAAATAATCCAAATCTTCCGATTGATAATAATCCCCAGGAGCGACTTCTTAGAAATCCTGTGATTGGAAGAAAGACCTGGTATGGAACGCAGACTGAGCGTGGAGCAAAAACAAATGCGATCATGTTTACGATTGTCGAGAGCTGCAAATTAAACAAAATAAATCCCAGAGAATATTTAAAAAATCTGGTCATAGGTATACTTCATAATAACGAAGTCATAACACCGAATGAATTCAAGAAGTTGAAAGAATTTAAAGCAAATCCTACGGGGTAAGCGGATGGGTTACTATTTTGCCCCAGTGCTGAGTGAAATTCCTGAATCGGTTAAGATCGATCGAGTGCTTGCAGATGCGGGATATGATGCAGAGAAAAATCATGTGTTTGCAAGAAAAACCCTGAATGTGAGATCTACGATTATACCAGCCTTTGCTAGACGAAACAGTGGTCCGATTCCTCAAGGGAAATACCGCAGACAAATGGTGACGAGCTTTAGTAAAAATATTTACAAGCAACGCTCGCAAGTGGAGTGTGTTTTTTCAAGAATCAAAAAGCTTTTAAGTCCCGTGGTTAAAGCCAGGAACTGGGGCTCTCAAGAAAGAGAATGTCATCTTAAGATTTTAACTTTTAACTTGATGCTACTCGCAGGGGCTTTGAAACAATGATATCTTTTCAACACAGCCCCACGGTGGCAGTGGGAAATAAATCTTCTTAAGAATTCCCAATTGCCACTCTAGTTTTTGTAATATGGATTATTAAAAGTCGGGAATTGATTCATTTCGCTTTGACCAAAATAAATTTTAGCGTAGCTGAATTTAATCATTTCCAAAAGAAGCATATCCAACCTTGTCATATTGATAGAAAGTGCTGGTCCTCCGTTAACTGTATCGACATCGACTGTTTTGAGATCTGATTCACAGGTTTTTACGGAGTGTGCAAACTGTTGATTAATTTGCGTGATAGAAAATGTACTCAACACCTTATCAAGGATCCCAGTTGATCCACTTTGGGTCCGAGTTGATTTTTTGTTTGCATAATTTGTTTTTACACAATGAGTGACCATGAGCCTTCCAAGAAAGTGAAGCTCAAGAGAGCTTTTAGCGATGTGCAAAATCTCGGCTTCAGAGAAGCGGTGCCCTTGCTGCATAGCCTTAGACATATAATCTAAAGACTTCGCCGCCATCAATTTCATCAGTAATAGACTATCCATGTTCTGGGAAATGTAATGAAGAACCTCTCTTCGGAGCTGATCAAATCTTTTATCTTCTTCAAATTTTACCTTTGCGCTCTCTTCGGGATTTCGCACAATCATCTTAGTAAGATCGTAGGTATAAGACATGCTACCTTTTGACCATCCCATAATTTGTCTCAGACCAGTAAGGCTCATTATATCTGGGACAAAAAAGGAAAGAGGATTTAAAAAACTCATCGAAATTTCTTTTCTTCCAGTAATAACTTCGTCAATGATTTTTGTGAACGTATATTCAATCTCTTTAACCACTTGTCCCACTTTCGCAGATTCATGCAACTCGTTCATTGTCTGTACTGATTGAATATAGGCAGACAAATAATTTTTTTGCTGAGCTAAAGCTTCGACTTCACTAATTCGTGCAATACTCAAATTAGTATTGGCCAATGCAGTCGTTGTTACTAAAGAACTCAATACAATTATTTTTAATAAATTTTTCATTTTTTAATTTTCCTTTTTAATTATTTATTTTTATCTGACAGAGCTACAGGCCATCATGGCGTCGTTTAAAGAAATTTCTCTTCTCAAAGTTTTATTCTCATCAATCTGGAAGTTTCGCACACATTTAGCGTAGGCCGCACCTTTGAGGCATATTTTTTTAACTTGATCATTGGTAAATTGTCTAATCCATGAGTCAACATAAACAGCCTGTCTGGAATAGATGTCTTGACAGTCCTTAAAGGCACTGCTGGAAATATAAGCCACAGTAGATTTATAGTTATTGAATGATGCAGATTTTAGTTCCTGAGCTTCTGTCTTGAAATTTTCAGCGTTGGTTTCCAGTTGAGAAGCGACCACATCAGCTACTTCGTGATTAAACATTTCCACTTGCTCTTCTCTTGCCACGTCCGAATCAAAAATTAAAAAAGCTTCACTTGTTTGCGAATCGCGGATGTACATAGGAATGTGCACCAGTTTGAGCAAATTCACTTTTATTTCAGATTTGTCCACAGTTGATAAGTTTCCTTTTTGAGCTAAACCCAACAATTTTGCTTTTTGGTAGAGTAGGTTTGCTCGTTTAGTTAGATTCAGTAAATCAAGATAGTAACCACCTTTATGACGTGAAACTGTCTGAGCTATTTGGTCCTGTTGCATTTTGCTGAGATCTGTAAATCCCAATGAAAGATCCCGATCTAAAAGTACCTCTTTTACCTTGATGACTTCTGAATATTTAGCTTTAGGATCGACTCCTGCTTTAATTCTGACATTATCCAAAATGGACTTGGCTTCGCCTAAAGCCTGACCATATTTTTGCTCACTTATAAGTTGTTCAACTAGCGCAAGCGATTTATTAGTCGATTCAAAAATCTCATTGTACATTTGTTGAGTCGGCGCGTTTGGCATTGCCTCTTGAATAACTTCTTCTACCTTCTTTGATGGTTCATTGGCAACTTGCTCTTCATCTGAGCCAAACCACAAAAATCCGGCCTGTGCTGACAGCGATAAAGCTGTAATCATTGTTACCGTCGAAAATAATAATCCTAGTTTCATAAATTCTCCTTACTTGTTATTTAGGCCAAATGACTTGGCGACGGTCTTTTATACTCAGATCCAATAGGTTTTAGAATGCACAGATGTGCACAACCCGAATTAAAACTTTGGCACGAGTATCGCAAACTATTAGTTGGTCGCTGTCAGTGGAAATTTATTCCGCTGGTTGCGAATTAGACGCAAGCGAGAGCCTAAACTCTAGATGACTGTCTAACTATTTTACACTTAAAGGTATTAATCATGTTTAAAAAGATCTTAGCAATAGCATTTATCCTACCTTTAATGACGAGCTCATTTTCACAGGCCGGAGTCATATCTTACGGTCAAACCCTTGAGGCTCTTTGTTTGGATTGCACTGTTTCTGCGTGGGACTACTCTATAAGAAATCAAAAGGAAATTCCGGCATATGCTAATCCTAATAATATCCAACCTGCAAAGGAAATTGTCCTCTTTGTACCCCCTGAGTTTAAAAATGCAGAAATGATTGTTTTGAATAATGCTGTTAATAGAGTCAGTAAGTCGACATTTGCAGAAAAACTTCTAACAAAGATATTAAGAAGAGATAATGGCGAGGACTCTTCAATCGTTAATGTGAAACTGTTTTTTGAAATTCCCATAGAGTTTGGGAGAGCAAATTTTAATAAGCCGATGTGGGTTACAGAAAGAGACAGTATCCACGAACTCTATGGCGCTTTTGATTCAAATGGCGAAAATGGAACTATTGCTTTAAATAATTATCAATATAACGTTAACCTCCCCTACACCTTCATCCATGAGCTTTTTCATTTGCTAGATGGCAACGAGAAAATTGGCGATCATATAATTGATAATTTTCTGGCTGAATATCGAGCTTTGCTAGCTGAAATCAAGTTTCATCAAGAGCACATCAAATACCATGAAGAAAAAAAACAATATTACATGGCATCCAAATGGCATGATCAGTTTTTTGGATATTTTACGAACACTCAAAAAGAAGCTTTCAAAAAAACCTTAGACTTGTTGTACCCGGAAAACCCTCAGATGAGCGCTATTGATAAGAATAGCTTTCAATTTCTAGTTGAACGATTGGGCTATGGAAATACCTTAAGTCCCTCGATCAGAGTGGGTTTTACAAATGATCCCCAAATTTTGAAGAGTTTAGCAAAAACTAATAAGGAGAAAAGGGATTACATCGAAAATTTTTTCGACAAAAGTGAAAATCGAGAGCATTTAAATCCATCATATTTAAATAATATTCGCCCTCAGGGACTTAACAATTTTGAATCCATAGGTGGTCCGCGGCCCCGAGGAGCTACAGGTGGATAAATCTTCAAGCGCCCTCGCAATCAAAGAAAAAGCATTTAAGCTGGCCGAAAGTGGTCAAACCGCTTTAGCCTTAAAATTAATTTCAGAGTACTCTTCGACTACGGCAGCAGAGTCCCGAATCGTGGGACATAGCCAAGCTGAAATACTGATATTAGCTGGAAAACCTGAGCAAGCTTTAGAGATTTTGTTAGCCGTACAGAAAGAACACGGAGATCACGTCGCACTCCTTGGTGAAATAGCGATGTGTTATTATATTTTATCAGATTTTAGAAATTGGAAATTCACCTTCGAAGATATGAAAAAATCTTATGTCGAGAATAAAGACATATTAGTCTTTGAAAGGCGAATTATGGCAGAATTAAATATTGCAAAATTCACCGAAGAAGACGGTGAAGTTGCCTTAGCGGCTGCAAGCTATCTGCGCATTATGAAAGAACTCAATCAACGTCACGATTCAAAAAGATTTTTTAGAGCTATTTCACAAGCCTTAAGAGTTTTAGCAACTTTTAGAATGTCTTCCCAACTTTCAGAAGTTTACCGCGAGATGATTAGTATCGCCGAAAAACAAATTGGCCTTAACGCTTATGTCGATGTTCAACAGGCGCTATTGCTTTCTGAACTTGTGCTTGTTGGACCAACAAGTGCCTCTTCACGTTTAATTGAGATATTAAATAATAAAGATATCTCAATTTTAGATAAACAAACTCTGTACTATGATTTTTTAGAGGAACATCTTCTTCGCGGGTTCGAAATCGAAGAACAAATAAAAGCCTACGATTCTAATTTTAAAGATCTTAATGTTTTTGAAACTGAAATTCGCAGGCTGACCTTCAGCACAACTGCTGAAATTAACATTGCTGACTTAACAGCTTTTTCCCGCCAAATGCCCTTAGCTTGTTATATTCGTTTACTGGGAGTATTTATTGCGAATGCTCAAACTCCTCAAGTTCTGGCTGAACTACGTAGCCAGTTTAAACTTGTGATTTCATCATTGCATTCAGAGTCTCAACAACTTTGGATTTCAAGATACAAAAAGTATTTTGTCGCGAACGATGAAATTGAAATTATTTACGACTCGAGAAATAAAACTCTTAAATTTGGCAGCAAGGCCGCTAACCTCAGCCGTCGATCGGGATTCCAGGGACTTGTGGAACTTTTTAATTCATCTTCATCTTTGGAAACACAGACTGTAATTCAAAAACTCTGGAATGTTGACTTTGATCCTAATTATTACAAAAGCCTTCGCATGACTGTTCATCGTTTGAACGAAGTTATTTTTGAACTTACAGGAATTCCCAAGGCTATTGAAATCAACAAACAGAAACTAGAAGTAAAAGGAAAAATGGTATTTAAAATTGTTTAAGCCTCAATCTCACGAACAGGCAGTCTCACCGCCACATCCATCCCTTGCAGTTGATGCTTGATCGACACCGCAGGGTTCGCCACCACTCGCATTTGTAATTTCGAAAAGATAGGCTCACGGATCGCTAGGTTGTTGTCTTGCAGGACACACTGGCGAGCAATGCGGGCCTCACGATTTACAATGATGGGTGCTTTAAGATTAGCTGTCATTTGAGTGGGATCATCAGGAATAGTAACGATGCAGAAGTAACGAGCCTTATCCAGATTTTTCATTTTCATCAGCTCAAGATCATTACGAGATAAATTAATTTTAAAAGAGTCTGTAAACAATTCGGGCTCGAGCACAGGGAAAGCAATGTCTAAAGCTTCGCAACTTTGTAACCAAGCAAAAATTTCGTCTGAAGGATCATCGAGTAAAATAAATTTACGAAGATCTGAAAAACCTAAAAGGCCTTCAGGAAATGTCAGCACATCTTCTTCTTGAAATTCAACTCGACCGAATCGCGATGTTTGAATGATCACAAGACCCCCTTTGTGCTATCAGTGATTAAGACACATGTTTGCGAATTCCCGGTGCATCACTCTTTAAATTTGGACTTAAATCTAAGGGGACTCAATAAAATTCATGACTTACGCGCTGCACTTTGCTGAGGGCACTTTGTGATTATTCGCTTTTAGCAGGAGCTTTGGTATTTAACAATTTAGCGACTGATCGTGATTTATCGGAGCTCACTTGCGCTGATTGTTGATTCTGATCTTGAATCGCCAGATAAACTTCTTCCCGATGGATTTTTGTATCCTTCGGAGCTTCGATTCCTAATCGAACTTGTTTACCTTTGATTTGAACGATACGGATCTTGATGTGATCATCGATCGCAATGCTTTCGCCTAACTTCCTTGTCAAAACTAGCATAGTCCACCTTCATGAGAACTGTCTGGTAAGTTCATCGGTCTATTTCAGCGGAACTGTAGGTATAATTTCTATCTTAAAAAGTCAAGGAGGCTAGGTTGAATCATTTTCCCCGAAGTATCCAGTGTGGCCTTCAGAGCACTATCCGCTTTATTGATATCACTCACCAATTGGAAAATATCGGCGTCTTCCAACTGCGATGCCGCGATTTTATTGTCAACAATGGCCTTTTGGAGGGTATCGGTCACGTTGGTCACGGCCATTATCCTTGATCCTACTTCAGCTCGAGTCATTACCACCTGTGAAATGGCCTGATCTAAGAAGTCCAATGCACTTTGCACCCCGACTTTGTCATTGGTCCGCAAAGACACTTCGAGACCCTTTAAGGTCTGAAAAATATTCACGCCACGTTCTTTAGTCACCGGGTCTAAAGACCCCATTTGTTCGGGTCTTAAGGCCGATGCAGGTCCTCGAGTCTCGAGAGCGTTCTCTTGGATTTGATTCTGCACATCTCGGGATTCTTGCTCTTTGCGACGAACATCCTGAAGCTCGTCGACATCACGAGGGTTCAAAACACCGGGACGAGCCATTCCATCTTCATTTAATCCTACACCTTGAAAAACTTTGCTTCCAGGGATGTTCATCGACACAAAAGAGTCTTTGTGCGTTTGAATTTTCATATCACCATCGTCGCCCGCGTATTCGCCGTTGCGATCAAATGGCTGTGTCTGAGTTTTAAAACCTCCGAAAATAAAGCGTTCGCCCAACTTTCGATTTCCAATGTTCACAGACTGTTGAAACATCTGCGCAACCTCTTCGGCTGTGGCACGACGGCTTTCGGTGTTGGCACCGGCATCGCTGGCTTGGCTGATCGCTAATTCTTTGGCCCGGATTAAAAGTTCTGAAAGCTCACCCAAAGATTGATCTGAAAACTCTAAAAATGATTTTGCGGAATTAATATTTTTAACGAACTGATTGTTGCCGCGCTCTTCAGTACGCACAGATAAAACACGCGCAGCCCCCAGCGGATCGTCAGAAGGTTTGTTGATTTTCTTCTGACTCGCAGCTTGGTTCTGCAATTCCGACATATCACCGCGGTTTTTGCTGATGTTCTTATTCACCTGGTTGAATTGCATTTTATCTGCGATTCTCACGTCACATCACCTTTACATCTTCTTCAAGTTCAAAATTGTATCGAACATTTCATTAGCCGTTGTAATCAAACGCGCCGATGCATCGTAAGCCTTTTGCATTTCGATCATCTTCGTCGCTTCTTCGTCTAAACTCACTCCGCTAATGCTTTCCCGAATATTACTTAACTGCGATAAAATATTTCTTTGAGACTCTTGGCTCTTCATAGCTCTTTGAGCCAAGGTTCCGATTTGTCCAACCTGAGAATTATAAAAATCATCAAAGGTTGAACCCCCATTGTCCATAACCTTGCGAAACTGCAGTGTCGAAAGCATATTCGCAATCGTGTTATCTCCGGGAGCATCGGCTCGGGCCGCGGCTGCAATTTTTCCAACGTCTAAGGCTACTGTTTCATTGACGGCCAGTCTTTCCGCGGCGCCTTTGGCTTGATCGGGCATCTCAAAAAACAACACACCTTTACGGCCGTAGCGATCAAAACCCTCAATGTGAACTGTATTTACTTCTTTGGCGATCGAGTAAGCTAAATTATCGATAGTAGAAAGATGTTGTTCGATCAATTGATCTCGCACTTCCAGTGCTCCCCCGATTTTTCCACCTTTAATTTGTTCCGTGACTTGAAACAAACTTCCATTGGCACTGGGACGATAAAAAATTTCAACTCGGTCACGCTCATCCGTGCGCGCTGCTTTCAGCTCGTTGACACTGCCGCCAGAAACAAGGATTGCGGTATTTCCCGCTGTGACCGATACCAAGCCATCTTTGCCCTCGGCCCAAGAGATATCGATTTTCTCGCCTAATTTTTTGAGTAGGAGATCGCGGCGATCCCGTTCGTCATTGGCATCGACGCCTTGGATTTCAACCAGCTGAACTTTTTCGTTCAACTGACCGATCTCTTTCGCCATCTGATTAATTTCTTCAACGTTCGTTTCGATCTGCCGATCCAAATCATCTTGAATTCCCTTAAGCTGATCGTTGACGCGCTTAAAGTCTTGAGTCAGAGCATTCCCCGACTCACGAACTAAACTTCGTGAAGTTAAACTTTCGGGATTGTTCGAGAGTTCACGAAAACTATTAAAGAAATCAGTGATGTACTGATTCAGACCCTTATTGATTTGTTCATTATAAACTTGTTCGACTCGGCCTAAAGCATCAGCCCGGGAATCCATAAATCCCATATTCTGACCTTCTTTTTGAATTTGCTTTTCTAACCAAGGATTATTCGTTCGAGTCACTGAGCCCGCGCGCGCGCCCATTCCGATTTGCAAATTTCCAACACTCAGTGGAGGACTCGTGACAATGTCCACGCGCTGGCGAGAATAACCTTCGGTCGATTTGTTAGCGATATTGTGGGACACCGTCTGCAGGGCAGTCTGACTGTTGGACATGGCTCGCTTGCCCACATCCATCATCGCCGAGATTTTAGACATACTGTCCCTCTTCTGAACTTCATCCTGAAGTTCGACGAGCTTTTAGCTCGCTTAGGCTTCCTTACTTACAAAATTTCCCGCTGGTGAAGGCCCGGCTTTGTATTGGCCTTTCTTCTCATAGGTTTTTTTCCCTGTCAGCGTTTCTTTAATATCATCCATTGTACCATTTAAAGTTTTTAATGCCGATTGCGCATAAGTTTGATTTTCGGTGTTGAATTCCATCAAACGTTTGATCAACAAATCCAAAGTGGCGTGCAAGGATCGCAGTTGATCCCCTTGGGCCTGCGGCATTTTCTGAGCGATCTCCAACAATCGTGGACTTTCAATTTCGGCTTTCACGACGCTGGCTAATTCCTGAGCGTGCTTAAAGCGTAAAGTATCAGCCAAACGAATTTTCATCAGCACTTGATCCTTCAGCAGATTGTTTTCTGTCAAATTATCAAGTTGCGCGGCTAACAACATTTCTTTTTCTTTGCGAACGATATCCAACAGCTGGCGATAGAGAGTGGTCATCTCTTCGAGAGTATTCAAAAGCTTTTTGTAAGATCTTTCGATAACAGCATCCATGCTGAATCAACCTTCCTAGCTTTCCATTTCTAAATGGTCATCGACCATTTTATCGGCGACAGCTTTCGCATCAACTTTGTATTTTCCTTGATCAATCAATTGACGAAATTTTTCAACTTTAGCCATATCCACATCAGGGGCGGCGGTTGCTAATTCTTTGATGCGTTTTGCTTCTTGCGCTCGAGGAGAAACATCGATTCGTGAAGATTCACCGAGATTGTCAGCACCAATATTTTTTGTCAGCGGCGATGCATCCGATTTTATTTTCTTCATCGCATCTGTTTTTACGCCATCAACCAAGTTTAAGTTTTGTCCAACTTTGTTGTGAGTAATTTTCATCGGAAGACTCCTTGCTTTTAATTCGCTTATACTTCGCTTATGGGCTGACTAAGGATACCCAGTTCTTTACAGTGTATCACAAAGAGACAGCGGAACAAAATCATTCTGAGACACTTTTCTGGTCCAAGCCCAGAGCCCAGAAGAAAGACCGGGCTTCAGGACTTAAAAGCCCAACAGTTTCGCCCTGATCTACAACTTGGCCTTGGGCTAAGGAAGGGGCATGACCCCGAAAGACCAACCGGGACTGCAATCCCTCATCATGGGATATTTCTAAGAGAGTTTCATCAGGGCCTAATTTAATGTTTTGGGCAATACGACCAGCTAAAGGGCTTTCCAATTTCAACAAAGCTGAATTATCCATGGATTTTTTTTCAAACTCGTAAGTGAGAGGAAACTTTCCTTGAGAAACGCTCGGCGAAGTTTGTTGGCGCACTTGAAATTGCGCTAACTTGTCCACCGAGATAGGTCCATTCACTTTTTCCATTTTTTCTTTGAGACCGGCAGCTTCACCGTAACGATCAATCAGCTGCTTGTAGATCATATCCGCTAAACCGATTCCACCACGGTCACCCCATTTTTCAACGTGGTCGTGATCCAACTGTTCACGAAATATTTTTTCGCCCTGATTTTGTTTGATGAAGCCGGATTCCTGCACCGTCGAGCGCATGGCCTTAACCATCTCTCGCAAGAATTGCTTTTCATACAACTTAGAAACATCTTTGAATTGCTGATCGATCTGCTCGGCCGTGGGCACACGGCCTCGTAGGGGACGAGCCCCACCGGCTGAATCAATCATGACAATTTCCATTGAGAAAGAAAAAAAAGGGGAGTTGAGTCCGAGAATCTCGTGCATCCTGCACTTGACTCTTTATCTGCCCGTGAGCACCAGTCCTTGGCCTCTGCTGAGCTTTGTCTACTGTTTCCTGCGAGAAACTTTTGACTCTTGACCTTCCATGGTTCGCGATCTCTTTCTCACCCTCCCCGCGTTTCAAACCCATCCATAGGTTCGAAACAAAAACTTGTTTGCATACTTTTATTTTAGTTAACTGTGTTCCATTTCGAAACAAAAATCTCATAAAACTTCAAGCTCCCCGTGCAAAGCTCCAGCTGCTTTGATCGCTTGAAGCAAAGTGATCAGGTCTTTAGGACTGACTCCCAGCTTATTTAAGTTCTGGACTAGATCTCCAACGCTGACTCCGCTATCAAGCATGGCTATTTTTTCTTCTTTAGTCGCTTCCTTTTTACCCTCTTTATTTTCGCCACCCACTTTGACAGAAATACCTCCGTGAGCAACGGCCACCCGAGAGACTTTAACTTTTTCACCAATCACTACGGTTCCCGTCTTTTCATTGATGATCACAACAGCGCGAGTATCAGGATTTACATTGATGGATTCGATGGTAGCTAACAGTTCGACACCGCGATTTTCATAGGCGAAAGGAGTCACGATATCGATTGTTCCTGCATCTTTCGCGCTGGCGTAGTGTCCGCTTAATTCTTTATTAATTGTCAGAACTGTTCGTGCTGCCGTCGTGAAATCGGGATTGTGCAAAGTCAGCCGGAACATTTTTCGAGAAGCAAAATCGCTTTGCACATCTTTTTCAATGATCGCGCCATTGGGAATGCGACCCGAGGTCAGATGCATGTCTTTGCCATCGCCACCAATCAAAACGGTTCCCTGAGCCACAGCAAAAATCTGTTCATTTCCCGCTCGCAAAGGCGATTGCAATAAAGTTCCCCCTTGCAAACTGGATGCATCACCAATGGAACTGACAGTGATATCCAAAGGATTTCCCGCTTTGGCAAATGCAGGCAAAGTCGCTGTGATAATGACACCGGCTACGTTTTTACTTTGTACGTCGTTGTTATCCAGCTTGATCCCTAATTTATCGAGCATGCGAGACATGCTCTTTGAAGTGAATTCACTTTTCCCATCGCCCGTTCCTTTAAGACCAACCACGATGCCGTAACCGACCAATTGATTTTCGCGCACACCGCGAATGCTAGCGATGTCCTTCAATCGAGCCGCGTTCGCCCAATCCGCAGCGAGCAGAATAATTAAAACGGAAAATGGCCATAAAACTTCTTTCAGTCGCAACAGAATTTTTTCCATATTATTCGCTCTTTTCTTTTTTTCTGATGCTAACGACATCAAACTGAGGATCTAAAAGTTTGTTCGAGCTCACACCTTCATCATTGTAATCTTCAGGACGAATCATACCGGTGACGATGACTTTGTATTCACGTTTTCCAATCATGAAAGGCTGAGCCCCTTTCACGCGATAATTGCCATCAGGAAGCTTTTCAACAATGCGAGTTTGGATCTGTTGAATGTCGGAAAAATCCTGTTTATCTTCTTTTGTTTCTTTTCCAACTTCCGCATTTTTATTGGTTGGTGGATTTTGCACCGAGGCTTTTTCTGAAGCAGGAGTGCGATCCGCAGATTTTTCAGCAGCTAACTTTTGCTGAAGTTGTGCTTCTTTTTCTTGATCTTCCAATTGCTTCAAAAGTTTTTTGATCACGTTCACTTTGACTTCAACTTGTTTGAAAGCGGGACCTTCCATGCGTACATTCAAAACGTCACCCTCGCGGCGAGCTTTATTTTGTGCAAAGAGATAAGAGCCTTGGCCTTCCATGACCCACATCGATCCCGCTTGGCTTCCCAACTCTGACTCTTCTTCTAAACGGGATTTTGTCATTTTTTTATACTGGCGATCCGCTGCAAAACCCACCTGAGGATTTTCTGAATAGCGAGTTGAGGTTTCTTTCACAGTTTCCGTTTTGCTTTGGCCTTCACCAAAGAACTGATTCCACGTCGAGCAAGAGCACAACCATAAAATGGAATTAACAATAAAAATCTTTTTGCTCGTATGACCTATTCGGTTCATTGAATCACCACGCTGTTGTTGTCTTTGATTTTGCCCATGATCAATTTTTGGTGATCACTGCTTTTCACTTTAATAAGGTCACCAATGAAACCAGATTCTTCCGCCGTTGCATTCGACTGAATTTCGAAATCTTCATTTTCAATCAGGATTTTAACCAATTGACCTTTTTTTATGGCTGCTTCTCTTTTAACGTCAGAAGCCCCAACGGGTGTTCCCACAGACAGAGAACGATTCATCATCATGCCCGTCATTTGCTCTATATTTAAAAAGCCGTCTTTCACTTGAGCCATATCTAAGCGTTTCAGCTCTAGATCGCCCTGCTGAATTTTGTGCAAAGCAGGAATAAGACGAGTCGTCACCGGAACATTTTTGTAAGCTTTAATGCGAACGGAAACCCACAGGCTTTTCCCATCAGCTTCAAGGGGAATTAAAAGAGAATTTTTAATGGAGAGATCTGTCACATTGATTTGCCAGTGACGAGCTTTCAATGTTGGCACTTTCCCCACAAAAACTTCAACATCGCAACTGTCACATTGGGCTTGCAGTTGATTGGTCAGTCTTCTTTCAATTTCGCTCGCTGAAATCTGATCCATCAACTTGATTTCAACAGTATCGGGAATTTGCCAAAGAAGACCTAGATCTTTGAGCTCAGAATTTTTAATCACTTTAAGAATCCGAGACCGAGCCACAGACTGCACACCGGTTCCATTATTTGAAGAAAAAATTTCTGGAGATAATTTTATCTCTGCTAATTTTTTCAAAATAGAATTGTTGGCTTTAGTCACACGAACCAAATCGATCCACGAGTAAGATTTTTTTGAAGAGAGCTCAACTTGGCTATCCAGTATAGCCTCGACTTTCGAAGAAGCTTCAACGGCATCCATCGCAAAAATAAAAGCTGTAAAAAAGAAACTGAAAACGACAAGTTTCATTATTATCTCATATTGTTTATGGATTGCAGCATTTGATCCGACGTTTGAATAACCTTACTGTTCGTTTCGTATGCTCGTTGGGCCGTAATCATGTTCACCATTTCATCAACGATATTCACATTGCTCGTTTCAAGTTGCCCTTGAGCTAAGGCTCCGGTTCCACCCAGTCCCGGGCGATTGACGATAGGTTGACCGCTGGAAGGTGTTTGAGTGAAAAGATTTTTTCCCATGGCCCGTAAGCCAGCAGGATTTACAAAGTTAGCAATATCAATCTGACCGATCGTGGTGGGCACATTGCTTTGCCCTTGAACAATCCGCACTTCTCCGGTGGCGGTGATTTCTAAACCTTGCACTCCTGGAGGAATTGTAATTTCAGGTTGCAGTGCATTTCCATTTTTATCGGTGATTTTACCATTCGCATCTTTTTTAAAAGCGCCGTCACGAGAGTAAGCCAGCTGTCCATCGGGAGTTAATATTTGGAAAAATCCAGGACCTTCAATCATCATGTCCAAAGGATTCTTGGTGATGGCCGTATTTCCCGTATCGAAATCTTTTTGAATAGCTGCAGTTTTTACTCCTAAACCCGTCTGCACTCCATTGGGAGAATAAGAATTTGCTCCCGTTGCCGTACCGGGCTCTTTGCTGGTGTGATAGAGAAGATCTTCAAATTCAGCGCGAGATTTTTTAAAGCCATTCGTCGAAACGTTGGCAATGTTATTGGCAATCACATCCATATTATTTTGTTGTGCGGCCATCCCCGTTGCTGCCGTATTCAAACTTTTAATCATAGAAACCTCTCAATAAATTTTGTTTACAGCCCAGTTTTTCCAACGACATTGACCAGCTTGTCCGCCATCGAGTCATAAGCACTGATCGCTTTTTGTGTGCTTTCAAAAACGCGATGGGTTTGAATCATGTCCGTCATTTCTTGAACGACGTTGATATTGCTCATTTCAAGAAAGCCTGACTGAACCGTTGCACCCGGCGTTGCCGTCACTTCGGGATTCATATTTGCCTTAAAACCGTAAAGTGAGTTTCCCACTTTTTGAAGACTGTCAGGTTTTTCAACGTTAACGATCGATAACTTTCCACGAACTTCAGCGCCCTCTAAAATTTCGCCGGCGTCAGTGATTGAAACTGGAGCCCCGCCACTGATTTGAATCGTGCGCGTCGATGGATCTGCAGCAGAATCCCCGGTGTTGGTCAAAACAGGATGACCTTCTTTGGTTACCAATCGACCATTGCCATCCAGAGTAAAATTCCCACTGCGGGTCAGTCTTACTCCTTGAGGAGTTGCCACTTCAAAAAATCCTTTTCCGTTAATAGCGACATCTAAAGGATTTCCGGTTCTCTTTAAACTTCCTTGGGAAAAATCAGTGAAAGTGCCCTTGGCATCCACAAAACTTTTATCCCCGCCTTGGACATCATAGAAACTTTCAATAGAGGCTGGAACGCGGGGAACTTGAATGACTGTGGGAGGTTTTTCGTTCGCCGTCAGATATTCGTTAAAGACTTGTTGATCTCTTTTGAAAGCGGGAGTGTTTGCATTCGCAATATTATTCGCGATGGTATCCAGTTTTAGGCTTTGCGCCATGGCTCCGCTCAATGCGGTATAGACACCCTTTGTACTCATCCCACCTCCATGCATTAAAAGAAAAGCAAAGCCCATTCCATACCGACAAAGGTGAGGAAAATTATTTCTGGACTCATGGAACTGCGACTAAAACCCGATAGGAGATCTCGGTTCAATGAAACTCGACCTTGGTCGATCCAATTTCTTGGCGCTCTTAATGCCAGACCGTCAAAACAATCACTCGACGTGATTCTTCTTCTTCGAGATAATTAAAAGAATGTTTAACGGCTTACTGGCGCTCCTTGTCGCCGTTTCTACAATCTCTTTTTTTGGTTCGAGGAGTGGCGCTGCCACTCCTCAGAGCCAAAAATTAACTACGCCCTCTCGCTTTCCTTCTGAAGGTCAAAGTCTCAAAGAAAAACTGCGAGCCATGACCTTGAGTAATAAATATCCAAATTCAAACGCGCTGATTTTTGATCTTCCCGTCACTTACAATAAACAAGTCAGCAAGTGGGTTGATTACTACCAAACAAAAGGTCAACGTTGGTTTCGCGAATGGCTCGAACGGGCTTCCGCCTATATGCCCTTCATACAAAAGGAATTGAATCGCGCGAATTTACCGACGGACTTAGCTTTTATGGTGATGATCGAAAGCGGTTTTTCACCTTACTCTGTGAGCCACGCCAACGCCGTTGGCCCTTGGCAATTTATTGAATCCACCGGCAGTCGTTATGGTCTGACTAAAAGTTGGTGGATCGATGAAAGAAAAGATTTTGGCAAGAGCACCTTGGCTGCTATTAAATACATCAAAGATCTTCACCAAGAATTCGGCAGCTGGTACCTGGTCGCCGCAAGTTACAACATGGGTGAAAATGGCTTGCGCAAACAAATCAAAAAACATAAAACCAAGGACTATTGGACCCTCATCAAATTGAAAGCTTTGCCCGTGGAAACTCAGGAATACGTTCCTAAAATTTTGGCCGCGATGTTGATTTCGAAAGCCCCGAATCTGTATGGCTTTCGGGATATTTCTCGTCGTGAAGCTTTGGATTACGATGTTGTTACAGTTCCCGGTGGGCTCGAGATTGACACCCTCGCTGATCATTTAGGAATTACTCGCAAGGCTCTGAAAGATTTAAACTCAGAATTGGTTTTAGGATATGTGCCTCGACAAATTTCCCATCACCAACTGCGAGTTCCCAAAGGGGCTAGTCCCTTGATTTCGAAATATCTTGAAGCCCGCAGTGGGAAAAATTGGGAGTAAGCGTGCTGGTCCAAAAATACGGTGGCGCGACTTTATCAACTCCCGAAAAAATTAAATCTATCGCCGAAAAAATCTCCCAGCTTTCTCGTGAAGGTCAAAAAATCATTGTTGTCGTGAGCGCCATGGGAAAAACAACGAATTCTTTGCTGGGAATGGCAGCTGCTGTTTCCGCGCAACCCGATCCCCGCGAATTAGATATGCTCTTAAGTGTGGGCGAAAGAATCAGTATGGCCTTAATGAGCATCGCACTGAATGATCTGGGCTGTCCCGCCATCAGCTTCACGGGATCTCAAGCGGGAATCTTCACCGATCATTCCCACGTGAACGCCATGATCATTGATGTGAAAGCACATCGAGTTGCTGAATCTCTGGATAAAGGCAAAGTCGTTATTCTCGCTGGATTCCAAGGAGTCTCACCTGTCACCAAAGAAATTACGACCTTGGGTCGCGGAGGTTCTGACACCACGGCCGTAGCGATGGCCGCGGCCTTCAAAGCGGAACGCTGCGAAGTTTTAAAGGATGTCTCGAGTGTTTTCACTGCAGATCCAAGAGCTGTCGACAATCCTCGCGCCATTAAAAAATTAAATTACCACCAAATGCTCGAGATGACTTACTGGGGAACAAAGGTTCTTCACTATCGCTCGGTCGAACTGGCACGACTGAAAAATGTTAATCTCTATGTCGGTCCCGCTCATTCATTAGAGGAAGGCACTATGATCACCGAAAAATCTGGAAATGAATTTGAAAGTTCCAAACCCCTAGCGATCAGCACTCATTCGTGGGCCATTGAAATAAAAGCCGAAGGAAATAGCCTTGGCGCCGCCTGGGAAACAGTTCAAGCTGATCTTGGCTACAGCAAGATAAACTTCGGGCAATTGCTGCAAGCTCGTCAAACAGATTCTGGATTTAGTTTCTTAGTTACCGGTCCCGACGAATTTTTAAAATCTCTTCGCGACAATGAAACTCATTTGAAAAAAATTAAATTAAGCTCGAATGAAAGCGCGGTGGTTACATTAACTTGCACTGGAACCACAAGCCCCGAAATTTACGCCGCTGTTTTGAAAGCTTTGAAAGAAGATAAAATATCTCCCCAATCCATTTTCACTAGCTCGATGTCCGTGATCGTGGTTGTTCCTGGGAAAGATAAAGACCAAACAATCCGTTGCTTACACCGAATGATTCAGCCTTAAGGTCTTTGCTTTAAAGAATAACTTTTAGCTTGATAACGATTTCTTACTTTTTGCCAAATGGTTCCACTGTTAGGACCTGTCAATCCATCAGGACCTGTTAGGCCTGACAAACCTGGCGAAAATTTATTCATTTTTCCTAGGGGTCTAAACTGATTGAAGTCCGTCGAAGAAGGATTACGGTAATATCCATTATTCCCGCCACCTGTGCCGCCCCCTGGGCGACCCAACGCGAAGCCTCCACCTTTTGAACCTGAACCCCAATTTCCATTGTAAACTTGTTGGCTATTCCGCTCGTAACCACCGGCACCACCACCAGCGGATGAACCACCGCCTCCACCACTGCCGCCGTTAGGATTCAGAGGAGCTCCAGAACCTTTTTTTCCTCCGGGATCTTCACCAGGTGCACCCGCGCCCCCGGCTCCACCTTCACTCAGAGAAGAAAAATCCATTCCAGCTCCGCCACCACCAGCATTTTCACCCAAGGTACCGGCCATCCCCCCCGGTAAATTTGGAACTCCAGCGCCTCCAGCAACGGCGCCAAAACCCGTAGCTCCTTGGCTAGCGCTGTTTTGGCAACGGGGATCACGAGGACTTCGCAAACAAACACAAACCATGTTCGAAGCGGCAAAAGCAGGATTGTCACAATTTTGTGCTCCAAGCCCGCCACAACCGGGCGCCAATGGATCACGTTGGCAGATCGTTGGTTGGTTCATGGCTTTGGTATAAGCAGCACACTGCTGTGAGTTCTGAATAGACTGCATAACTCCATTCGCGTTTTGTTTTGCAGACTCAACTCGGTTGCCATAACCTTGGCATTGTTTAGTGTAATCATCCAAAGTCGCAATAGAATCCTCTAAGGCTTTAAACCCTTTGTAAGAGGTCGGGCATTTTTCAATACTTGCCTTTGCTTTTCGACAAGAGGACACACAAGTTTCACGACTGGATTGGCACATGGTTTCGAAAGTGGTTAGAGCAGCATTCATTCCACCTGCCATGGTGACCATTCCCGAACAAGCCGCTTGAATACTGGTTTGAGAAATGGCTCGTAAACCATCCGCAGCTGTTTGCATGCTGCGAGTCCACTGACCAATACTGCCATCTTCAGGATCACAATTTCTTTCAGCCGGAGCAAATTCATTTTGACATTGATAAGCAGCTTCTTCAGCAGCATGGCAGTATTGTTTTTCTTTCTCGGTCAGTGGCTCGGGGTTTTCGGGATTGTTTTCTTGAGGTTTTTCCTGAGCGACATTTTCTGGCTCTTCAACTTTATAAGGATTTCCCGCAGAATCAACTCCGGGATCTCCCGAACAGCAGATATTATAAGAAGATGTTTGAGTCATGTCGCACGTAACACCTTTATTCCCCTTGCTATTCCAAGCACTGTTCCACTGACTTACTTCAGAGATACTATTAAATGAAAAGCTAAAATTCGTGCCACAGGCTGATCCGTTCTGTTCTTGAGCTTGCTGAACTGGAACTTGTTGAACCGGTTGGAGACTATTGTTGATGACCTGATTATTTGGATCGGTAACTGTCTCCTGAGTTTGAACAATCTCTTCTTGCGGTTGTTGAACTACAGGTGTTGGTCGTGTCACTACAGCAGGTTGTTCACCCGCTGTAGATTTGGGCTTGGCTCCTTCAATAACATTAACAGGGTTTTTCGTTACGATTTGCACGGGCTCTTTGGTGATTACCTGAACGGGTACCTTGGTTACAACTTTGGGATTAGGCCTAACTTTCGCACCACCACAAGTTTCATGCCCAGGATTTTCACTGCAGAAATCCAAAAATTTTCCAACTTCGGCATCTGGAAGCTTCCCATTCACTAACGAAGTTGTCTTACCATCAGCTGGAGGTGCGGGTGATTTAGATTTCGCTGCGTTTACAGCTTCCGGCTTTGGAGGCGGAACAAAAGTTGGGGCTGCCGCTGGAGATCGCTTCTTATTTTGTGAAGTTGAAGCCTTTGGAACTGTCAGATGTCCTTTGCTTGGTTGAGGCTGCATCGCCGCTGTGGCCGCGAAGGGAGCTTGCGAAATCGGAGCGTTTTGCTTGGGCTTTCCCCCGCCAGGAAGTTGAAGTGGAACTGGATTAGATACGGAAGATGATGGTCCTTTAGCATTTACTAAATCTGGGTTAATCGAAGGCGCAGGAGCCTTGCTGCTTGAACTTCCACAAAGGCTTACCTTAGGATCACAATTGCCACGCATGTTTTGCATTGGTTGTTTTGGATTTTTCGCGAATGAAAAATTTGAAAAAACAAAAGTAAGTACGAGGATAAAAAAGCCAAGTATTTTTAAAATCATCCATCCCCCAGTCTCACAGTTTATCGTCATTTTCTGAAGAACTCTTGATTTTCAGAGACAAATCTCAATTTGAGACAATATTTTCGTCGAGGAGAATAAAAAAAAGGGGCTACCTTCTTCGGTAGCCCCTAACTTAGAACCTATGTAACTGACCTTTAGTGCTTAGAAACAGTCGACTTTTTCTTAGCGTCTTTTTCTTTCGCATCTTTTGCGGCCTTTGAAGCTTTTCCATCGTCTGGTCCAGCTTCTATAGCGACAAGCTCTTCAGCTCCGTCAGCTCCTGACGAACCTTCCGCTGTCATCAGTAATTTACCGATGCCATTGGCTGCCAAGATTTGCGCACGCAAATCTTTTTTCAGTTGAGGATGTTCTTTCAGAAAGTTTTTCGCTTGGTCGCGACCTTGACCCATACGTTCACCTTTGTGGCTGAACCATGCACCTGATTTTTCAACCATGTTTGCGGTCACGGCTAAATCCAAGATATCACCTTCTTCAGAAATTCCTTCACCAAACATCAGATCAAATTCCACTTTGGTAAACGGCGGAGCCATTTTATTTTTCACAACTTTAACAGCTGTGCGATTTCCAATGACGTCCTCACCATTTTTCAGTGCACCAATACGACGTACATCCAAACGAACTGATGAGTAGAATTTCAGAGCATTACCACCCGTGGTGGTCTCTGGATTTCCAAACATCACTCCGATTTTCATACGGATTTGATTGATGAAGATCACTAAAGTTTGTGAACGGTTGATCGCCGCAGTTAATTTTCGCAGAGCTTGTGACATCAAACGAGCTTGTAAACCCATGTGACTGTCACCCATCTCTCCTTCAATTTCCGCGCGAGGCACAAGGGCCGCGACCGAATCGACGATAAGCACGTCGATGGCTCCAGAGCGCACCAAAGTTTCGGTGATCTCTAAAGCTTGTTCACCCGTATCTGGTTGTGAAATTAAAAGATCTTCGGTGTTCACACCCAATTTACGAGCATAAGTAATGTCTAATGCATGTTCTGCATCGACGAAAGCGACGACGCCGCCTTTTTTCTGGGCTTGCGCAATCACTGACAAAGCCAGTGTTGTTTTACCCGAAGACTCTGGGCCATAAATTTCAACGATTCTTCCTTTAGGAAGTCCGCCGATGCCCAAAGCGATATCCAAGCTCAAAGCTCCCGTGCTGATGGTTTCAACATCTCTGACTAAGCTTTCGTTGGCGCCCAAGCGCATGATCGAACCTTTGCCAAATTGTTTCTCGATCGTGGACACTGCCAGATCAAGAGCTTTTGATTTTTCAGCCATCCCTTTGGAGTCTGTGCTGGTATTTGCATTTGCCATTTTTACCTCTTTGTTTGTTGTTTTTGTTCGTCTTTTCCAAATTTATTTGAGCGAGCGCAAAGGCCACTCACTTATTTTGCACTTACACTCTGAATTAAAAATTCCATCGCAAAATTCACGGCGTGGTTTTGGATTTCCACTCGCGAACCCGGAAAAAATTTTTTTTCCGCAGCTTCAAAATCTGGTCCACTGACGGCGAACCACACTGTTCCTACAGGCTTATCAGGTCTTCCTCCAGTCGGACCTGCTACTCCCGTAATTGCTACGGACCAATCAGAATGTAAGCTTCGGCGCGCTCCTTGCGCCATTTGGCGAG
Source organism: Pseudobdellovibrionaceae bacterium (assembly GCA_021731025.1). GTDB lineage: Bacteria > Bdellovibrionota > Bdellovibrionia > Bdellovibrionales > Bdellovibrionaceae > UBA5009. Next base: position 22,691 of record JAKFYD010000021.1, read on the forward strand.
CGACAATTTCGCTCACGGCACCCTCACTCAGAAGAGTGTCTCGACGAACCCCCAGAAGATCCTCTTTCGCTTGATTCGAGTAACTGACGACAGAACCTAAAAAGAGCTCAGATACTCCCGGTTTCTCTGTCACAACAGCAGAAAGCTTCCCTCCAGTACAACTTTCCGCAAAACTCAAAGTGAGTTTTCTCGAACGAAAGATTTCGATGAGTTGATCTAAGGTTGTTGGATTTTTCATTTTTAAAATCCCGCGATGACGACTTGGGAACCCAGCCAACTTGTTTTGGTGTAAATCACCTGCAAAACAATATTCGCTATAATTCCTGCGGCAACATCATCAGCCACAACCCCTAGGCCTCCTCGAACCTTCTTATCTATATATCCTACGGGGAAAGGCTTAAGGATGTCCAGAAAACGAAACAGAAAAAAACCTGCGACATAACTTTGCCAGGTTATGGGAAGCCACGTCATAGTGATCATAAATCCCAGCACTTCATCGATCACAATTTCCTTGGAATCGTGAACTCCCTTTTCCTTTTCATACGTTTCCGCTGCGACAATCGCGACGGGAAGCATCAAAAGTGTCATTCCCATAGCTAAAAACGGACTTAAAAAGTTGAGTAAAAGCACAAAAGGAATTGCTGCTATCGTCCCCCAAGTCCCCGGAGCTTTGGCCATCTTTCCGACGCCAAAAAAAGTAGCAAAATGAATTAAAAACAAACAAAGCGAGTTCATATTTTTTTCACTGACAAAGTCAGCCCATAACTCATGATTTTTTCTTCCTCGGAGATCCGCGCAGGATCTTTTCCCTTTTCCACGGCAAAGCCTTCAAATCGTCCTTCAACCCTTTGTCCACTTTGAGCGGCTTCCGCAATTAAGGCTTCAACCCCTTTAATATTTAAAAAACAAAAATCAATATCCGTCTGAGCCCGTCGGTGAAAACGACAATCGAAATCTTTAAAAATAAAATTCACTGGTGCCTTTTGAATCTGAATTTTTTCAAAGACTTTAACTCCAATCGAAAGTTCTGCTCCCATGGCTAAGGCCCCAAAATACATCGAGCCCAAATGATTGCGAGTCACGTAATTGAGCTTAACACGCACGATGCTTCGCAATTCAGTCAACTCAATCACCCGAGGCTTCATAAATCCAAGAAGTGGAATCTTTAAGAGCGTCGCAATCTGCAGAATAGCGTTGAGTTTGAAATTTTTCACAAATTCATACTAATACTTTTGCACAAAATAGAAAGTCATTTATTTTTCCTCAGCGACCAACCCTGCTTTTTCCGAAACTTCGCATCCCTCAAATACCGAGTGGCAATAAACAACAAGGCATGGCTTCTTCTGCGCTGATCGCACTTTTTCAACCAAGGATGTGCCAGCGCAGCTGGTAGTAATCTTTCCCATATTAGCGTTGAAATCAATTTTTGGCTCTTAGGTCGTATTGCATAAACCAATTCACAATCCATAACCTCTGCAACCTTGGCTAAAGTAGCAAGAGTAATTGTCCCACTGGCTTCGTTTTCCTCATATTGATTATAAGTAGAATGACTGACTCCAAGCTTTTTCGCTATGGCCACGGCAGAAAGTAAAAGACCAGTGCGGGTCTGTTTTAACCAATCGCCTTGGCTAAGCTTCCAAGGTTTAATTTCGTTAGATAAAAACGGCTTTAATCGATGATCATGATCAGCTCTTTCCGATTTTATAACCCACAACTTAAAAGACCTACTTAGCTCACTTTCGGTCAACACATCCATCTCTTCCCCTTTGATATGAGTCCTCCAAAGGACTGACGGTTATAACCTGCAATTCTTGTGAGGAGGTAAAATGCGCCTACAAACCTCCGGGTCCTCGAGAGGGCTTGACTGTCGAATACGGCCCAACAAATATGGATTATGGTTTCTTCGAAGCAATCGCCCCCTGCGGCTGAAAAAGTAATTATGGATTTGCTGGCCCGTCGCGATCATTCTGAAAAAGAACTGCGGGAAAAGTTGATGAGGCGTAAGTTCGCAGACGAACAAATTGAGCAAGCCTTAGCCTATGCGCATGAACGCCGTTGGCTTGGAGATAGCACTCGCCTGGCCCAAACTTTAGCGGATAACCTTCACCGTCGGGGAAAAGGCATTAAGAGTATTAATCACGAGCTTTCTCGAAAAGGCCTTCCGCAAGTGTCGATCGACAAAGATCTTGAATATGAAAAGGCCTTTGCCCAAGCCCAGAGAAAACAGAAAACTAAGAAGTTTGCTGATCTGAAAGACCCCAAAGTTCGCGCTGGCCTGGCGCGATTCCTTCAAACTCGGGGATTTTCCACAGAAATCATTCGCAAAGTCCTGCAAGAGCTGCGAGTTGCAACTTGATCCTTTTCCCTGAAAACTGATAGTCTCAGACCACCTAAAAAGGATTATGAGTATGTCGAAAACATTCACTAGCCATCAAGTTCGCCAAACCTTTGTGGATTATTTTAAAAAGCAAGGCCACACCTCGGTGCCGAGCTCTTCCTTAATTCCTGAAAATGATCCCACTTTGCTTTTTGCGAATGCGGGCATGAATCAATTTAAAAATACTTTTATTGGTGTCGAAAAGCGGGATTACAACCGCGCTGTTTCCGTGCAAAAGTGCGTGCGCGCTGGTGGGAAACACAATGATTTGGAAAATGTGGGTTTTACAGCTCGTCATCATACTTTTTTCGAGATGTTGGGAAATTTTTCTTTCGGCAACTACTTTAAAAAAGACGCGATCCATTTCGCTTGGGAATTGCTGACTAAAGATTATGGGATTCCCAAGGAAAAACTTTACATCACGGTTTTTGAAACTGACGATGAAGCCGCTGATATTTGGCATAAACAAGAAGGTGTGCCTAAAGATCGTATTTTTCGCTTAAAGGAAGATAATTTTTGGCGCATGGGCGATGTGGGACCTTGTGGGCCATCAACAGAAATCTTTTTTGATCATGGTCCCAAAGCAGGCCGTGAATCTGATCCCTTCAAAGGTATCGTCAGTGGGGAAGATCGTTTCGTTGAAATCTGGAATCTTGTCTTTATGCAATTCTACGAGAAATCTCCTGGAGTCATGGATCCACTGCCCAAACCCTCGGTGGATACAGGCTCAGGGCTCGAGCGAGTTACTGCTGCTCTTCAGGGAAAATTCAATAACTACGATACCGATTTATTTGCGCCGATGATTGAAAAGGCCTGCAAAATTTCTGGAGTGGATTACGTCACTGATCTTGAAGTGTTGAAAAAAAATTCTTCCATCGCGGAAAAAACTGCGGCTCTGCGTGTGCTTGCGGATCACAGTCGGGCTGCTGGATTTTTGATTGCTGACGGCGCTCTTCCCAGCAATGAAGGCCGAGGTTACGTTCTTCGTCGTATTCTTCGTCGCGCAATTCGTTTTGGTCATAAATTAAATTCTCAAAAATCCATTATGCCAGGAATGGTTGATTCTCTGATTGAACATATGGGCACTGCTTATCCCGAGCTTAAGCAGCGGCGCGAGCATGTGCTTTCTACTGTTAGAGATGAAGAAGAGCGCTTTCTGGTGACTTTGGATCAAGGAACTCAAATTCTGAATGATGAGTTGAAAACATCTTTATCGCGAGGACAGAAAATTCTTCCCGGCGAAGTGGTTTTTAAACTTTACGATACCTATGGCTTTCCTGCTGATCTCACTCAAGTGATTGCTCATGAACAGGGCTTAAAGATTGATGAACAAGGATTTGAAAAACACATGGATGAGGCTCGTCACAAAGCGAAGGCTTCCTGGAAGGGTCAGTCGGTGGCCTCGGATGAGAAACATCTTTTGGAGCTCTCGCAAAAAGTAAAACAAAAATCCGGAGCCACCGAATTTACAGGCTATGATCATATGTCGGCCTCAGCGCAAGTTTTAGCGCTGTCTGATGGCCAACAAGAAGTTAAAGAGCTGAAAGCTGGGGAAAAAGGATTTGTGATTTTAAACACAAGTCCATTTTATGCCGAGGGCGGAGGCCAAATTGGCGACCAAGGTCAGTTGAATGGCGAGCATGCTGTGCATGCTTCGATTTTCAACACGACTCAACAAAATTCTGTTTATCTTCATCATTTGGAAATGACCCAGGGAGTTTTGAAAGCTGGCGATAAGGTTCAAGTTCAAGTTTCAACTCCAGATCGTCGCAACACCATGGCCAATCATTCGGCCACGCATCTGATGCATGCGGCTCTTCGCAAAGTTTTGGGAACTCACGTGGGCCAAGCAGGTTCTGTGGTCGACCCTACCCGTTTGCGTTTTGATTTCACTCACAATAAAGCGATGACAAGCGAAGAGATCGATAAGGTCGAGCAGCTGGTGAACGAGCAAATCGGTCAGGCCTTAAATGTCGAAGCTCAAGTGATGCCTCACAAAAAAGCCCTCGAGTCCGGAGCCATGGCTCTGTTCGGAGAAAAATACGGAGACCAAGTCCGCGTTCTTCGCATGGGAGATTTCTCGACCGAACTTTGTGGTGGGACTCATGTCACCAATACGTCTCAGATCCGCGTCTTTAAAATTATTTCTGAAACCGGAGTCAGCTCGGGAGTTCGCCGTATTGAAGCCGTTACAGGAGATGTGGGAATTCGTTACTTGATGGGTGGTTTACAAGATTCTCTCTCTGCAAGAAAAGTTTCGGGCTTGCCCAGTTCTTTGAATGACATCATGACTTCCGGGGGAAATGAGCTCGCTCACTTTATCGAAAAGAAAAAAGAAGAAATAAAAAATTTCGAAAAAGAAATTAAAAAAATTCAAGGATCACAAATTAATATTGATGAGCTCGCTGCAAAAGCCGCGAAGTTCACTTCCCGCAGTGGAGTGGCTGGCAAGCTTTTAACATTGTCTTTGGATTTGGATGATCGCGATGTCCTTGCTCAAGTGACTGATCATCTTAAAAATAAAATTCAATCAGGCATTGTGGTCGTCGTTGGCAAAGGCGAGCAAAGCCATCCTATCATTGTGAGTGTCAGTAAAGATCTGACTGGTGATCATAAAGCGGGAGATCTTCTGAAAGAAATTGCATCAATCATGGGAGGCAAAGGTGGCGGTCGTCCCGATTTTGCGCAGGGCGCAGCTCCGCAACGGGAAAAATTGCCCGAAGCCTTTGAAAAAATTCAGGCGCAGTTTAAACTGAACTAGTTTAAAAGCCTTGCAAGCTCCTAGGCCTTGGTCTAGCTTTTTATTCCTAACCAAAGGAGCTCTTATGAAATTATCGATTTTAGCTTTAGTAACTGCACTTAGCTTTTCTGCTTTCGCTCAACAAAAAGACAAACCTTTTTTGAACTGCACAGTCCCTATGGAAGGTGGAACATCTCCCGTCAAATTGACTTTAACTTTAACCAGCGACACTTCTGCTGATTTTATCAAAGCCATATTGGTTGATGGCCAAACCACTTTGAACTTTTTCTCTCAATTGAAAAAAGATGAAGCACTTGCGCAATTAACTTCAGGATCAATGGGTTTAGTGTTGGTTTCCGAAACTTCTCGCCAAGAAAACGGTGTTGTTCGCAATGCTGGCTTCATGGGCATCGCGAAACGTGACAATGCTTTTTCAGGCTTATTGTCAGCTCAAGGAAGCTTGTACCCTCTACAATGTACAGCTGCTCAGTAATCTAAGCTGAAAATTTGTTCTCGCAAAAAAGGAGCTTTGTAAGCTCCTTTTTTATTTTTGTTCCAACTTTTTCTCGAGAACAATCTTCATTCCACCCTCATCGGACGCATGAGTGCCAATCACATCAAAACCATTTTTCAGATTTAGCATCAGCATTTCGCGGAATCGATTTTGAGTTTTCGTTTGAATTTTTTTATAGCCTTGTTCTACACACCAACGATGTTGGGTCTGCATTAAATTGGAAGCGATGCCCAAGCCTCGATACTCCGGCACTACGCCACCCAGCCAACTGTAGAATTCCCCTTGGGACTGCTCATAGCCCAGCTTGAAGCCAACCGCTTGATCTTCGACAAAGGCGGTTAACAAATAAAATTTCTTATGCTGATTGAAGGTCGAGTAAAACCATTTCTCGTCCCATTCTCCAAAAGCTTTTTCAATTACCGGCGCGAGAGTCTTAATGTCTGATTCACTCACATCTGTCGATGTGACAATTTCCAGAGGTATCTTTTTAAATCGCGGCACTGATTTGCCATCGATGTTCACATTCTCAAAAAACATATCTCGAGGACGAACCCACAGTCGGCCTAGGTCGTTGGAATAGCGGGTTTCGTAGATAACCAACTCCTCTAAAGTTTCGCTATGCCTTGCTATTCCAATGTACTTGTAAGCCTTATCCTTGTAGTGATGATAAAGTTTCATTCTTGTGACCCCACTCTTTTGGAAATAAAAAAAGCCCAAGTTTTGCTTGGGCTTTTGTAAATTCCAGTTTGTAAACAAAAACGAATTATCGTTTTGAGTATTGGAAGCGACGACGAGCTCCGGCTCTTCCGTACTTCTTTCTTTCCACCATACGTGGATCGCGAGTCACATATCCGGCTTTTTTCAAAACGCCTTTGTTCTCGGGATCAACGGCAATCAAGCAGCGAGTGATTCCTAAACGAATCGCTCCAGCTTGTCCTGATTCTCCACCACCAGCAACGGTGACTTGAGCATCCATTTTGTCTTGTTGGTTCAAAAGCTCAAGAGGTTGCAAAATCACCATGCGAGATTGCATACGACGTAAATAATCGTCAGCTTTTTTTCCGTTGATGGTGATCACGCCTTTTCCAGGTTTCATGAAAACACGTGCAGCGCTTGTTTTTCTTCTTCCAGTTGCGTAGTAAACTTTTTCAGCAGCGGCAGCCATTCTTAATCCTTTTTCACAATTTGATAAGCTTCAGGTTTCTGAGTCGCATGAGGATGATCAGAACCTGGGAAAGCTTTAAGTTTTAAAATCATGTGACGAGACATTTTATTGGTTGGAAGCATTCCGCGCACAGCTTCAGTCATGATGAAAGTTGAATCTTCTTTGCGCATTTGCTCAGCAGTTTTTTCTTTAAGAGAACCGAAGAAACGGGAGTGACGGAAGTATTTTTTATCAGTCCATTTTGTTCCGGTGAGTTCCATTTTGTCAGTGTTGATAACGATAACGAAATCGCCGGTGTCCACGTGAGGTGTGAAAATGGGTTTGGTTTTTCCACGTAAAAGATTGGCAACATGAGTAGCGACCCGTCCAACACGTTGATTGGCGGCATCGATCAAATGCCATTTTCTTTCAACTTCATCAGTTTTTGCATTCCAAGTTTTCATGAGATCTCCAATTGATCTGGCTTCTCTTTTTTAAGTAAAGCGAATGAATCTTTTAAAGTTCGCGGCACCTGTTGTCAAGTTCCTTGGGATAATAAACTTTCCATAAATACAGCCCCTGGGGCGCTGCTGGAGGTCCCGCTTCCCGCCGGCTTTTTAAACCTATGATTTTACTTAATTTTTCCGGGTCTTCCTTAAGGCGCTCGAGCATCAGCTGAGTTCCGACGATATTCCTCACCATTTGTTTCAGAAAGCCACTGCCTGTGATAGTTAGCTGAAGCAGGTCTGGGTTTTTACGAATCCAATCGGCTTTATAAATCTTTCTCACCGTGTGGGGGACTATCGTTCCGACAGATTGAAAGCTTTTAAAATCATGCTCTCCCAGAAGATGTTTTGAACTTTTTTGAAGATGCTTGAGATCCAGTGGACGACGGATCCACTCGACATAGCGATCTAAAAACACAGATCGCTGGGGTTTGTTGTAAATCAAGTAGCGATAAGTTTTATGAGTCGCTGAAAGTGTCGCGTGAAAATCTGATGGGGCTATCCAAACTCTTTTCAACAAAATGGTCGATGGCAAATGAGTTCTTAAGGCCTCTGACAAATTCCATCTTTGCATGGATTCTTCGCTACGATTCACATCAAAGTGACAAACTTGGGAAATCGCGTGAACACCGGCATCGGTGCGTCCCGAAGCGAAGAGAACTATTTTCTCTTTAAAAACTATTTTCAGAGCATCTTCGATGGTGTGTTGGACACTTTTTAAAGGACCGTGGTTCTGCCTTTGCCAACCGCAAAAATCTGTTCCGTCATATGAAACTTCAAAGCGAATTCGAGTCATTAAGGACATTCTCCTTGGAAATACGAGGTGCCCTTAGTAATCGACGGTAACACCGATATTGATCACATTACTGGACATATCGAGATCATCGGAAAAACTTTGATAAAGGCGAAACTCGGCAGCTAACCAGAGATTGCTAATGCCATACTCTCGGTCAAAAATAAATGCCGTTTGTTTGTCGAAGGCGGTTAAGTTGAGAAGCAGCCCTCCGGCTCCATAAGCTGCAGGCGATCCAATCACTTTCGTTTCTTTTCCGTCGTCTCGCGTTTCCACAAGACCAAAATAAGTTCCGCCCCCAGAAATATAAGGCACAAACCACTGTCGAGGCATGTACTCGAACCGATAGATCAAACCTAAATTCAAAGGAATTGCGATGAAGGTGTATTGCTCTTTGGCTTCCACTAGCCCTGTCGCCGGCGGCGTTGGAGCTACTTGAAGAATCCCACTCCCTTGAGTCATGAAGAATCCTGTACCCATTTGCAGACCTAATTGTTTAAAACTTTCGAAAGGAATGATTTCGTAATCGAAGAGTAAAAAAGTGGGCGCACTTTCTTTATAAATATCGCTGAAAGAGATGTCGCCGACTGCCGTTGTAGCCGTGATTACGGGCGCTTCATAACTGCCGATCCGAATCGACATGGTTTTTTCTTTTTTCGTTTTTGCTTCTGTCTTGTAATAGTAGTTTCCCGTCGTGCGATCGATCAGGTAAAGGCCTTTTTTAGCATTAGGATGAGGGATTTTATTAGGCTCTTTTTGGGGGGCCGGCGGTGTTGACGGAGCGGCTGTCTGGGGAACTGGATCACTGGAACCTAAAGAAAGGTCTTCTTCGTCGCTGGTTGTGTAAGGTGGCTCATTGGGTTTTTGATCTAGATTTTCCGATTGAGCAATCGCCAAGGAACTTGTGAAAAAAATAAAAAAGATAAAGCTCTTAGAAAATTTTAATTTCATTAAGAAGCCCTTTTAAGCCATTGAAGTTTTAAAATTTGCCAAGTTCTTCGCAACACCAATAATGTTAATAAAGCCGAAAACACTCCCCAAAGAATTCCCCACTGCAGGGAAATTTCCACAAAGATCAAGAGCGGCCATAAGGCACCGCGAACTAGTGTTTTTAGAGTTTCGTGTTTTTTGATAACGGTGGCGGCTTGAGATCCATATTTGTAATAAACCTGGATAAACTTTTTCCCCCACTCGCTACCAGCTAAAAACTGATTGCGGAATTCACGGAATTTTTGCACGTGACGATTCAGTGACGAACCGAATGCCGCAGTGGCGATAAAACATTCTTTATCGGTTAAGATCCCAGCAACGTCATTGGGCTCAGCACATTTGTTAGTCGTTCCACTGGTGTTTGGCGTGTACCTGAGAATATTACCTGTAATATCTTGGGTGGCCATTTTAAAGCAGTATCTATCACCATTTTGAAGATCGTTCAGACGATTATCACCTAATGGATCTTCACCGGATTGGACGGCAATCTCGAAAGAGTCGCTTGAATTTGTAATCGTATTATAAATTGCTGAGTCAGCGGTTCCTTCTGGTCCGGATGCAGCAAAAAATACAATATTTCTTACAGGAAAAGAAGCGTTACCTAGAGCAATCGCAGGACTATCTACATTCCACGAAGGCTCAAAAACAGTGATGTATGCTTTTTCATCGCCTCCGAAGACTTCAAAATAGCAACCTGCCCCTTCACTGGTTGTAGCTCCGTTAGGGCATTCGGTGTAATTGCTGGCCGTTGACCCAACAACACTCAAATTAATTTCGACGGTAATCATTTCAACAAATTTTGCGTCCTTTACAGGTCCAAAATAAATAGATCGTGAAGCTCCTGTGGGAGCCGAAGCTTCGCCGCAACTTGGATCAACTATTCCAGGAAGACCGGTACAAAGATCTCTCCACAATATTCGAATAGAATATCCTGAAGCCGTCGACGTGGGCGCAGTCACGTTGGTAAAATTATTCGTTGGTGTGGTTGCGTCTGTTGATAACTGGACAGGCAAACCACCTATACCCTGAGTTGTCGAACTGACATCAATTTGTAAATACATATTCCCATGAATGCTGGCGCGATTGCAGGGAATGTCGGTACCACCTAAACAAGTATCACAAGTTGAAGTCGCTGAAGCTCCATTACAATTGTTAGCCGCATTAGCCCAGCCAGCATAGATTTTTACGGTTTTACCATCAATCACAGGGGTTTGGGAATAACCACTTGGTACACTAATGGATTGAGTAGCTGTTGTCTGAGCTTGCCCGACAGAAAACACAGTTCCCAACATCGAAAGCAAAAAATAAATATATTTAAAATTTTTCTTTAAAAGCTGCACTCTTTAATGAGATCACGATCATCCGGGGATGTCAAAAATTCGCTCGGCAATCTGCAAACCATTGAGGGCAGCGCCTTTTTTAAGGTTATCAGAGACAACCCACATCAGCCATAATCGCGGATCTTGGGGATCACGGTGAATTCGGCCGACATAGACGGGGTCTTCACCCGATACATCACGGGGGGTCGGATAAATTGAGTGCGAAGGATCATCCATCACCACAATTCCTGGAAATCGATCTAAACAAGCGATGATTTCTCTTCGCTGAACTTCTTTTTTCAGCTGTACCCACACCGTTTCGCAGTGGGAATTCAATGCGGGCACCCTGACTGTGAAAGCTGAGATTTTTAAATTTGGAAGCTGAAGAATTTTTCGCGTTTCATTCATGATTTTGACTTCTTCAGTGCAAAATCCTTCCTCATTGAAGGAACCAATTTGGGGAATCACGTTGAACAAAATGGGATGAGGGAAAGTCTCTACGTGCGGCTCGTGATCTTTATAGGTTTCCATTTGCTGAAGAAGCTCATCCTGCCCTGCCTGACCGGCTCCACTGACAGCTTGATAGGTGCTGACTTTCACGTCTTCAATGCCGTAAGCATCAGCGAGAGGTTTTAAAGTGATGGCCAATTGAATGGTTGAGCAATTGGGATTTGCAATGATGCGAGGTTTTCCATTTCTGACGATGAGGTGGCCATTGACCTCGGGAACAATCAGATCTGTATTCGGATCCATACGAAAAGCCGCTGAATTATCAATGGCGTAAGCTCCACAGCGAACAGCTTCAGGCGCCCATTCTTTACTGATCGCATCCCCTGAAGAAAAAAAGACAAGATCTAATCCCTGAAAAGCATCGCGCTTCAAAGTCTGACAGATCCACTTTTTTCCTTGAACTGTGATCTCTTTTCCGAGGGAAGCTTCACTGGCGAAAAGGCGGAGCTCTTGCAGTGGAAATTTTTTTTCCTCGAGCAAAGTCATAAAGGCCTGGCCCACCATTCCTGTGGCACCCACAACACCGACATTTAACTTTTTTGTCGAATTCACGAATAATCCTTTTAGCCGTCGTCTTCCACCATCAGATCAGGTTCGTCTGTGGTTTCAGGAGCATAATTATTAGGTCTCATTTTCCGGGCTTGTTTTCCCAATTTAAAAACTCCAAACACAGCGCCCAGCAATGCGTAAGACATAAACAAAACAAAGAGCATCACTTCGGGCCACAGAGCCACAACGCAAAGAATTCCCACACCAATAATCAGGTAACGAAAGGGCATTCTTTCCTTTAAATCCAAATCTTTAAAACTTCGATAGCGAAAAGTGCTAACCATAACAATAGCTAAAAGCATCGTCATCAATAGTAGACCGTAATGTCCCCAGCCGTCCCACTCGAGATCTTGAAAGGCCAGAACCGCAGAGGCTACAATACCTGCGGCCATAGGAATCGGAAGACCTTGGAAATAATTTTTTTCAACGATGTTCACTTGAACATTAAATCTGGCTAAACGAATCGCGCCGCAAGCGACAAAAAGAAAACAGGCCATCCAACCTAAACGACCAAAAGGTTGCAAGGACCACATGTAAAGTAAAATCGCGGGAGCCATTCCGAAGCTGACCAGATCACACAATGAATCGTACTCGGCACCAAATTTACTGGTGGAACGTGTAAGGCGGGCCAGACGCCCATCGAGCTGGTCGAAGACGGCCGCAACAACAATGGCATAAGCTGCGATTGTAAAATTTTGTCGCATGGCCTGAATGACGGCAAAAAAACCGCAGAACATATTTCCGGTCGTCATTAAGTTCGGCAAAATATAAATGTACATCGCTAATTTTTTTTGCTGATTTTCGCTGAGGCTATCTATACTTTTTTCAACCATAGTGAATCAAACTAATGCAGCTCAGGCAAAAAAGCCAAAAAAATAAAATAAAAGAGAGAGACCGGTTGCGCTAACAATGGGCAAAGTTAAATTGTCATCCAAATTGGCAATAGGAATTAGCTCGGCTAAAGAACCCACCAGGCCGGCAAAAAGACTAAAAATTAAAAGACGGTCAGCAGGGTAATCTTTCCACGATAAAAATAAATATGAGCAAAGCATACAGGTCACAAAGGCGGCTAAAAAACCTTGAACTGTTTTATTTCCTAAAATCTTCTCCTTACCAAAACGAATTCCCACGTAGGAAGCTAAAGGATCGGCAAAACACAAAAAAAGTAAGGTCAAAGAAACGATATCCCGAGGGAAAACAAGCACAACAAAAGCGACTCCCACTATAAGGAAGCTGGTTCCTGCTAGTTTATGAGCTTCGCTTTCACGCATGATCGGACCGAAAACATGAAGTGCAAGATCATTAAGAGCCGCGTACTTTTGGCGTAAAAAATCTCCTCCGATAAAAAAGACCATGGCAAAAGCTAAAAAACCAAGGGCCGTCGTCTGAGAAATTTTTTGATAAAGAAGAAACATGCTAAATACGGTCAGCATATGCCAGACTTTTCGGGCCCAATGAATATCACTGCGTTTTTTTAGCCGAACTGGCGATTGAAGATTTTTAGTCACGGTTTAAAATAGAAGACAGCTTAGCGGGGGGCAACAAAGTCTCGAGAATGGCGCGAAACGTCAGATTTGGGGAGCTGTCATATCGGCTCGAAGTTCGATTTTTCTTTCTTCGGAAGTTCCTTTTGGGCTGACATATTTGATTAAAATTTGATTCGTGCCTGGAATAAGCTGAATCAGATCGGTTTGATATTGATCTTTGCCAAACGGCATTATTGAAGCCGTGTACCCATTCGTTTGGTTGACAATTTTTACGGCCGAATAAGAACTTTTGCTGGCGCAGCCACGCCCTTTTACTTGGACAAATTGTCCATTCACATTCACTGGTAAAACCTGTTTTGAATTCAGATCGCAAAGATTGACGGAAATGGATTGGAATTTCATCTTCGCCGGTTTCGCCGAAATCTTTTTGATTGAGGCCGGTGCGCGATCCGATTCCGGTTTTTCAGCGAGAATCGTTGGATCATTTGAAGCTACGCTTGAAACAGTCACTGCCGTAAAGGCAATCAATGCTAAGACAAAGCCCACTAAAAATTTGTTTTCTTTGCTGATGACATACATTCAGTATGACTTCGGCAGAATTTTGACTGGACTTAAGCTGTGTCATTCTGAGATTAGAAATTATCTTTTAGAACTTAAATCTCTGCGTTCTCCTCCCTCGAGGTCCCTGCGACGTACAGGAAGTATGCCTCAGTCGCCCTCGGTCGTGCGGCCTTGATCTTTAAGTTCTAAAAGATAATTTTCGTATTTAGATTTATTTTTTGGGAGTCGCCTTATCGATGCTGATGGCGAATTTTTTAACGCCCACACTTTTGACGATGTCGAGAACGCCCACAACTCGACCATGAGCTACATCTTTATCAGCAGAGATGATGGCCTGAACCTCTGGATTTTTCGAAAGCTCTTCCGCGGCTCGCTGTGAAACTTGAGCTTCATCCGTGAAACTTCCGTTGAGATTAATTCTTCCATCCGCAGTTAAGGCAATGTTCAATTTGCTTGGATTTGTTTGGTCACCCGAAGCCGCCTTTGGCAAATTCACGTTGATCGTTGGTTTGATAAACATGGGTGCAGTCACCATAAAAATAATGAGAACCACTAAGATGATATCAACTAAGGGAACAACGTTAATCTCTGAAAGTGGTTCGTCGTCCTGATTTGATTGCATCGCCATAATTAAAGACCTTTTTTCTTCGCGTAAGCGAGACCCATTTCTTTCACGCTTTCTAAACTTTGAAAAATCCTTTTCAATTTACGGCTGTAGTAATTATAAAAAATAACAGCGGGAATCGCGACAAAAAGACCTGCAGCTGTTGCCACAAGAGCCAGTGAAATCCCGGCCATCACTGTTTGCTGACCTGCTTCTGAAGCTTGTGCCAAATCATTGAAGGCTTTCATGATCCCTAACACGGTTCCTAAAAGACCAATGTAGGGAGCATTTGATCCTACAGTTGCTAAAAATCCTAAAAATTTCTCGAGATCGGCTCGCTCGGTGAGAGCAAAAGTGTTAAAAACTTCTTCCAGTCCCCGACTGCCGGCGTCTTTCATATGGCGAAGAGCATATCCCGCTGATCTTCCCTCGATCGAATCAGGATCACGGGCAATGGATTCGAATTCATCCACACTGTTACTCTGAAGAGCCGAACGGATACGAGTTCGAACTTTATCGGATTGGGAAGAAACTTTTCGAAGAGCAAAGAAGCGCTCTAGAATCATACCTAAGCTGATGATACTTAAAAGCACCAGGATCCATAAGACAAATTGATCTGCAACGTGGGCAAAAGCAAAAATTTTTTCAGTCAGCACGCAAACTCCCTTTTCTTTATTGTCACCAAGGATATCTATTCAGTATTCTCTTGGAATAGATGCTGGTCAACAATGGATCGCTAGCGACGAAAGTGATTTTAAATTAATGGTTTCATTTCTTTTCAGGATGATGGTCCTGGTCTATTTCGTTTTTACTTTCGCCGGCTGCCGCGTCGAAGAAAAAAAGTCCATTTTAATATTAACTTTTGAACATTTAAACTCTCAAGAAAACTTATGTAACCGTGAGAAAAATAATTTAAGAAATTCGGGCTTTTTGGAAATTTGTCCTGAAAGTATTCGTTTCACTCATGCTTATGTTCCATCAACATTGAGCTTACCCAATCTGAGCACTTTGATGACGGGGCTATACCCTTATCAACATCAGGTTCGGCACAATGGTCCACCTGGGCTTGGTGCCGAGTATGTGACATTGGCAGAAATTGCTGTCCAAAATAATTTTCGAACAGCTTTTTTTTCCGGGGGCCCTCCCGTTTTTAGAAAGTCAGGATTAAATCAAGGCTTCGAACTTTTTGACGAGAAAGTCAAAATCACTCCCCGCACTTTTCACAGTCCCTTTGCCGATTTGATTCAAGCATATCGCGAATGGATCGCCAATGAAGTTCGCCGCGACTCTTTTCTAGCGACTTTTTATATTCCTGATCTGTTATTTAAAGATTCTTTAAAAACAGATCTCATTGAGGCCCGCAGTCCTGGTTACGAAAATCAACTCGAAGAAATTGACGAAGGCCTTTTTCAACTCATCACCATGATGAAGAAGAATCAAATCTGGAATAAAACCACCGTTATTATTTTAGGTCTGAACGGTCGCCCGAATCCCGAACGTGGCCACGTTCTGCATCCTCTCAACCTTCACTCTGAAAACACCCAAGTGACTTTGCTGATTAAGCCTGCGTACGAAGAATCTCAGTCCGTTCATTCTCACCGAACTTTCGACGCTCCGGTATCGGTCGCTGATGTGGGAAGAACCATCTTTGAAATTTTGGGGCAGGGCTTACGAAAGAAAAATGCCAGTGAAACTCTTTTTCCCGTGTTCAGTTTGAAACAGAATTTAGAATCGACTTCAGCACCGTGGCCTGGCCAACGCGTAATTCCCATCGAATCGGGATGGATGTTTGGTCATGAATTGGGTGAAATTCGTAGTGCTGCTGTTCTTAATCATGAACTGATTTTATTCGATGGTTCGCCAAAACTTTACAATACTCTTACGGACCGGTGGGAAAGTCGTCCTTACGTGTTCAATAACTACAGCGAAAAACCCATTGCTTCGACTTTGCGAAAGCTCTCTGAGGCCGGTTATAAGCCCTGGCGCTGGCCCGCTTCTGTACCCCAAGAAATATTTCGCATTCCCCAAGAGCTTTGGTGGAATCCTGTAAACGAAACTAAACTTCTGGAACGAATCAATCAGATCACAAGTGCGACAACACCATTGAACCCCTTGGATCTTTGGGGAGCTCTTTTTTCATTGCAAAAAAAACAAAGTAAAAAACTGGGTAAATTTATAAAGCGTCTTCATTACCCCGAGTGGAGTTCCGAATTTAATCCCTGCTACCAACTGATTGACAGGAAGGATGCTAACTTTACCGATAAGAAAAAGTGCTCTTCAAAAATTTTTCTATTGTGGTTGGACTGGACTAAATCTGAAAAGAAAACCGGCCCGGATTTAATGAAAACGGCTCTGTTCAAGGCTTTGGCTCAGCAGGAAATTCAACGACGCATTCAAAAGATCAACTGGGGATTGAATTTAATTTGGAACGACTACGAATTATCGATACCACAAATTAATGAATTGGATTGGGTGATGTCCAAGACTGAAAATACCCGCGATCGGGCCCTCTTTTCCCGCAGCCTCGAAAATATCGAAAAACAAGTCTATCAAGATTCAGATTTTATCTCTTACTAAACTAGTAACTAGGGCTTTAGGTAAGTCCTAGGATTCCAAGCCAAAAAGGCTGATCCTCCATTTGTGAGCCAATTTTATTAATAATCTTTTGTAAATCAATTTCAGAATCTGTTAATTGCCAAATATCTCGTGGGATTTTCGATGAAGAAAATAATATGATCTGATCTTCTTCTTCCATAACACAACTTCCAATGCTCAATGGGCAACTGCTTTCCAATCCAAGCCCCGCTGCCGGCAAAGGGCTAGCTTCCGCGTGAATTCCCAAGACGTCTCGCATTTGATCATTGCTCACACAGAGCGGATGTAAATCTTGTCCTGGCTTTTTCATAAACAACTGTGAACTACCACACTGCACCCAAGATAGCTGACGATCTGTTTTCCACAGGGCCACCACTTCAACCAAGCTGTTGTACTCAATTTTATTTTCGCCGCGATAAAGACGATCGTTGCTCAAGAGTGCAGCAACCCGAAGAGCATTTGCTTCGCTGGTGTAACAAGACATAAACTCGAAAGGGGAAGTCACCTCGACATCACCACGAGTCGCACTGACATACTTTACGATCTCTTCAACAACGGGCATTCCGGCATCGGCATTTCCCCAGGATGTAGCAATGACCCAAAATTCGCCGCCGAACTCTTCGCGGACGATAGGTTTGGGTCGAGCACTGCGACCACTGTAAGATCGTTCTCTTAAGCGCATTCAGTTTGCTCCATACTTTTTCAGCTTGATCATCGCTTTTTGATAGAAATTTCCATCGGGGATATCTTGTTCGAGAATTTTTTTCCATTTACCGATGGCGCCCGAGTTATTTTCATCCGGCATCACTTTACCAAAACTTTCTTCAATGATGGCTTCATCCCAAAGGATTTTCATTTCTTTCTGTAACGCTTTAACGTAATTATCAATTTTATCATTGAGCTCATCCGACTGAGGATTCACCTTGCGAGCCATTCGTAAATTGATAATAGCTTGTTTATAGTTTTTATTTTGAGCTAACTTTTCGGCTTCTGCCAATAGACCTGCGGTCTTTGTCCCGATCTGCGACTTGAGACTGCTCAAAATTCTTTGGGCGCGCGACTTTAAATTCTTCGGGTCAGCCAACTTAGAATTAGTCACTTTACGATAAGCCTCAATGGCCTCGGTCATATTTTCATTTTTATCAATTCTTTCAGCTTGGCTAAAGAGACGCTGTAATTTTTCGGCTTGCTCTTGATATTCTTTTTTGTCCTGGGATTGCTTTTGCATTTGCATTTCCAGCAGGGCGAATTCGGCACGTAAAGTTTCAAGCAAGTGATGTGTCGGATTCAAAGTCACAGCTGGACTTATGCATGCTTCGAATTCTTCTCGGGTCGTTTGAGGTTTCAAATTCAATTTGCAATTGGACGTCACTTCATTAATTGTATGCTCTTGTTCAGCTAACATTTTTTCTTTAGCTTCAAATTCTTTTTGTTTAGTAATGAGAAAAATTTTCTGCTCGGCACTTTGATCCAAGTTCTCGATGTCTTTAGCCCAAAAACTTTTTTTATATTCGGGCATAACTTCACGAATTTTTGAAAGCTCTGCGCGACAAAGTTCTGAGTTATCAGATTCATAATAACTTTGCGCCAATTGAAAGGATTGTTTCACTAAAATTTGCTGTTCTTTGGACAAACGGTTAAAAGGATCATTGGGATTCCCTTTAGAGTTTCCAGCAATGGTCCTCCCGGTATTTTTTGTATTATCCATTAACATTCCAGCGACGAGAACCACCGCCAAAACACCGATGACCACTTGAAGCTTTTTAGCTTTCAGCTTAGCTAAGAAATTTTCGGCTTGGACTGGGGGAGGCTGAGCAGCACCCGGATTTCCATAGGGCGCATAAGGATCTGGGCCATAAATCCCTGGATCAGCAACGGGATAATTTCCATGAGCAGCTGGCGGTGGAAACGATTCCACCGGCGTAGTTTCAACCAAAGCTCGTGAAACTTGATCGTAGTCAACATTCTGCACTCGCTCCATAAAATTGGGATCATGCAATTCAAAATACAAGGTGTTATCTAAAACCGTAATGGCGTCGCCGCTTCGGAGGGGAGTCACATCCGTCGATGAAATATTATTTCCATTCAGAAGGGTGCCGTTGACGCTTCCCAGATCAATGATGCCGTAGCCGCTGTCAGTTTTGCGGATTTCAAATTGTCGTCGGCTGACCCGCTGATCTTTAATGGGGATTGCGCTGGAAGAATCACGGCCTGCAAGCCAGGCATCGCCCCCCTCTAAACGCAAGAGTTGAGTTTCCTGGCGATCACTACCAATAAATTTTATAAAGGGGACTTGCTCGAGCCGACCGACAAAAGTTCGGTCCTCATTCACTTCATGAGCGCCTAAGCTTAAAGAAGAATTCCTATTCTCTACAGCTTCCACAATAAAATCAAATTCGTAAGGAGGAATATGAAATACCAGTGAATCCGTCAGAGGGAGATTTTGAACCTTCTCGTTTTGGAAAAGCAATTCACCAAACCGCGAAACAACCTCTAACTGCCATTCGTTTTGTTTACAAAGAAGATGAAAGTGTTCTCGAGAGATTGTTTTTTCTGCCAATAAGGGGATATCGCAGTCTTCCTTGCGACCAGCAACATAGATTTTTCCCGGATCCAAGGGAATATCCTGCAACAGTTTTCCGTTGTGCTTGACCTTCAGCCGGGCCATCTAGAATCTCCCTTCAAGCCCCAGGCTGCATTCACGCAGATATTTTTCAGCCTCATCATACTTTTCGTAACTGGAACGATCTCCCTGCGCTAAAACCAAAACTTGCGAGAAAGCGGATTTACACAGACGATAGTTTTTTCGCTCTTTGTTTTTTAAGCCCTCAATAAAATTAAACTCCATCACTTTGCGGTGCTTAATGGTGGATTGCTCGTAGTACTTGCGGGCTTCGATGTGTTCAGGATTTAGGTTCAAGACAATGCGGAAGTATTCCCGCGCGCGAACGTATTGTCCTTTTTGATAATCACGGAAACCCTTGATAAAATTTTCTTCAGCTCGCTTGTAACTGAGATTATTTTTTTTGCTGAGCCGAGCCTCAAGAATTTCAATTTGTTCCTGAGACTTTTGCATTTCTTTTTCAATAGCTTCGCTATTACGTATCGATTCTTTCTTGCCGCTCTTTGGATTGGAATTAAAGAAGGCAAAATAAAGAACCATACCGATAACACCAAGTATAAGGTAAAATCGAAATCGGCCATTGGATTCTGGAGCGGCCTTGTTCATTGAATATTGATTCGCTTGCGGGCGGGAATGAACCCCGATGTTAGCCATCGGTGCTATATGAGCCTTTGCCAAGGGAGCTTGCGCTAAAGGTTTCGGCCCACCGACAGCGGCCGCCGGGGTTAAGGGCTGATTCGTACGAACTGGCGTCAGATGGGAAGGCGGTTTAGCCGTCACCAAACGAAATTTTATTTCTGATTCACCAATAGTTAAAACACAATCTTTTTGCAGCTGATGAAATTCAGTTTTAGCTCCATCCACAAGAACGTAATTTTTTTGACTGACATTGGTAAAATAAAGTTGGCCATCTGAATTTTTAATTTCAGCGTGAACACGACTCACTCGTAAATCTTGGGACAAAACGACTTGATTTTCGTTTCCCCGACCGATGCTAATCTGAGGTTTGGTAAAGGTAAACTTCTGCCCTGAGTGAGGACCCTTCACCACTTCCAATTCATAAGAAAGAGTTAGACCAACCTTCGGAGCAGCACTCATCCCGGAGCCCCCGATTGCGGCAAGATGGTGATCAAGAAATAGCAAATGCTATTCCCGCTTAAAAAGCCTTGGCACTGAATCGTGCACATTAAACCATTGAACTCAAGATGATCCGAATGAATGGCATAAGGCACTTCACGGCTTTTACCCATAAGATGTTCAATGTTTTGTTGAAGTGAATTATCAGGAATAAATGTGAGGCCATTCTGCTGTAAAGTTGGTAACGAGACTCTTGCCAATTGCTCGAAGCTGGAGTTTGCCGAAAGGATTCGATTATCCGCTGCAACCACCATCGCCGGCGCACCAATCATCTTTGTTAAGTTACTGGCTTCTTCATCGCGATTTTCACTCGAGGATTCTGCCTGTCCTCCCCCGCCTTCGCCGTGATGCGATCGGGTTAAAACGCTATTCATATTGGCTATCAGATTCTGCAGTGGCTCGAATTGAAAAGTCATTTCCAGATCAGAGCGCTTTTCACGAAGTGCTGTATCCAATTGTAAACTTAAATTTTTAATTGGGAATTCAATCAACTTATAAATAAAGAAGAAAAGAAAGAAACCCACCAGCGAGGCAATCATTAAGGTCTGCATAAACAAACTGATGGTCTTTCCCTCGTCGAAAGCTAATGAAGACACATCATAGATAACGATGGCATGAGCTTTTGTTTTCATCTCGCCGTTTTCAACATCGTATCCTTCAATAGGAGCACTCGCCGCGATCGTTGAAGAATCTAACTCGACTGTTAAGGCTCGACGTTCTTTCCTGACTTTTTGAACAAAAGATAATTCCGAAACCCTTCCCGCTTTGGTCGAAGGCGCAAGAATCATCCCGTCGATGTCCTGAATAATAAAGACGGTTTTCACTCCCTCTTCAACTTCGGCCGAGTAAGTGCTTAAGGCCCCAGAGTTTTCCACAACCGCTTTCTTATTTGTGGCCGCTAAATTCCGAGCTAAAGAAGAGGCACGGTTTCGGCTCTCTTTCAAAATGCTGCTTTTCGCTAATTGCGACATCGGGATCATGGAAAGTAACGTGACGATAAAAATAAAGGCGCCCACGAAACCTAACAACACCAATTTAAAATCGAACATCTGCGCTAATTTATAGACACCAGGTAAAACGACTCTTTCTAAATAAGCTTTGAACTGCTCAAGAATTCCCGCAAAAAGATTGGGACGAGCCGAAGGCGCTGATTCAGCCATCTCAGGAGCAGGTGCAGCCTGAGCATAAGCTTGAGACTGGACACCAACGTGAGGTTGAGGAAAATTTCCCATTTGCAAGGCCGCATTGCCCACAGCTGGGTAAGCATTTCCGCTATGAGAAACCGCTGGAAGTTGCGAGCGCGCGGGTCTTAGTTCTTGAGCCGGTACAATATCTAATAATATTTCGTGCAGACTGAACTTTTCGCCCAAATGAAGAATGCTATTTTGAATTTTAATTCCATTCACGTAAGTGCCATTGCTCGATTTTAAATCGACAATAATGATTTTATCCTTAAGAACTTGGATTTCACAGTGAGCTTTAGATACTCCTTGAGCTATAACTTGAATATCAGCTTGGCCTGCTCGACCGAGAATATTTTTTCCACTTTTTAAATTAAAAATTTGACCCGCTTGCGGGCCATTGAGAATTCTAACGGCCCACATAGAGTTCGTCTCCTTCCTGAATTCCTAAACGAGAAATTGTTCCTGCAGGAAGTTCAAAGACAGAGCTTGCGCTCCAAACTGGAAGGACTAATCTCCATGGACGAACTTCCCTTTTGAGGGATTTTACTTTTAAAGTTCGATCAACAAAAATACAATCAATGGCAAAATTCATAAAACAAGTGTGAATGCTGTTGCAACGATGAATCCATAATCCCTGTTGATCCAACAGAGATTTCCGTCCCATAAGGCCAATTCCCCGACTCCAAAATCCGTCGGCGATTTCCAACTGAGAAGAGATAGTTATGTTCTTTGTTCTATTTTCCAACACGGGCATCCTTAATTGTTTCCATACATAAATGAAATTGCGACCGGACCAAAAACCATGATGAACACAGCGGGAACAATAAAAATCATCATGGGCACCAAAATCGCTTGCGAAGCACGAGCTCCTGCTTTTTCAGCACGCACAAATCTTTCCAATCTCATTTGCACAGTTTGTTCTTTCAAAACTCGAGAGATGGGTGCACCACTGGCTTCAGAATCGATGAGCACGGCCACAAAACTTGTAATTTCCGACATGTCTAAACGTTCACCAAACTCTTTGAGGGCTGTGGCTTTTGCTGCACCCAACTGAACATCTTTCAACACAATGGAAAGTTCTTCAGCAAGCACACTCTTTTTGGTTTCTGCTTTATCAACCAGCAACTGAATTGCCGCGAAGAAATCCATACCGGCCTCGACCGAAAGAGCTAACAAATCAATGTAAAAGGGCAAATGCTCGCGCACATTTTGTTCACGGATTTTTTTCTGAGCTTTGGCGTCCATGATGGGAGCGTAAAAACCAAAAGGCATCATTCCCAGGATAACGATATTGCTCAGATCAAGTTCCAATGCGAAATTCATCACTAAGACAAAAAGAGGAATCATCACTCCCCATAGAATTTGCATTCCAATAAACTCATCTTCGTTCAGCACTCGTGAAATTCCAGCGGTCTTGATGGTCTGCCTGATTTGCTTTCGGTAAGATTCATTTTTAATTCTTAAAGCATGTTGCAAAGTGAATTGATGAATCAAAGGGCGAGATAATTTAATCAAGGTCCGATCTGTTTTTTCAGGTTCGCTGTTGTTGGCCCAAGACAAACTTTGTTTATCTGCGTTATTGGAGATCAAAGCCGATACAAGTAAGTAAACGGCCAAACCACCAAATAAAAGTCCTCCGAAAAGTAAAAAACCGGCACTTCCCATTTGTTCCTCTTTGTGTTCAATTCAAGCTATGCATCATCTCATTCTAGCTTCTGAGTCCCCCCGCCGAAAACAACTCCTTCAGGATGCAGGTTTTCAATTTGAGACTCTCCTAGTGAAAGTATCGGAAATTCCTGGAAAAAGTTTGACGGTTGACGAGAAAATATTATCCAACGCGAAAGAAAAATCGGATGCAGCCTGGACCCGACTTAAGCCTGAAAAGCGCGAGCCTTTTGTCCTTTTAACCGCAGATACCGAGGTCATTTTAAACAACGAGCTTTTAGGTAAACCTCAGGACGAAACTGATGCCATTCGCATGTTGACGGAATTATCGGGGACCATTCACCAGGTGAAAACTGGACTTTGGCTTCGTGAAAGTGTGACAGAAAAAGAAGTGTCTCATATCGAGACAACCCAGGTCCATTTCAAGAAACTCTCTCGTGAGTCCATCGAAAATTATGTGAAATCGGGCGAAGGTACAGATAAGGCAGGCGGTTACGCCATTCAAGGTCAAGGGGCCCAATTCATCAAAGAATTTGTCGGAAGCTATGACAATGTGGTAGGTCTGCCTGTTCAAGTTCTGAAAAGAATTTTGAACGAAAATGCTTGGGTAATTCGGGGTTAATACGGAATCAATCTGGGAAATGGCGCAGTGAAAACGAAATCTGAAATCCTCTCTGAAGTCGAAGAAAAATTAAGCCAGCTCGGCCGACCAAAAACTTCTGTGATGATTCTTGCCGTCTCGAAATTACAACCCACTGAAAAAATCTTACAACTTCATCGCGAAGGCCAAGTTGATTTTGGCGAAAACTATGTTCAAGAAGCCCTTTTTAAGATGGAAGAACTTCAAGAGTCTCCTCTGCGATGGCATCTGATCGGCCATCTTCAAAAAAATAAAGTTAAACTTTCTGTGGGACGATTTGAGTGCATTCACTCTGTGGATTCTTTGGAACTTGCAGAAAAGATCAACGCCGAAGCCGCAAATTTGGGAATTCGCCAAAAAATTCTTTTACAAATTAATCAAGCTGAAGAAACAAAAAAAACGGGATTCCAACCTGAAACATTTATGAAAAGCTGGCCAGCACTGGAAAAATTGAAATCTCTGCAAATCTGCGGCTTGATGTGCCTGCCGCCCTTGTTTCAGAATCCCGAAGAGACTCGGCCTTATTTCCGGGAGCTCCGTGAACAACTGCTTTCTTTAAGAGAACAAGCTGATCTTAGTCTTCACCCCTTGGATCAACTTTCTATGGGCACCAGTCACGACTATCTGGTCGCTGTGGAAGAAGGCTCAACAATTATTCGTTTAGGCACAATCTTATTTGGCGAACGTGTTATAGACATGAAAGGACAACTGTGAATCCTCTGTTAAAATCAAAACGAATTGGATTTATTGGCTCTGGAAATATGGCCCAAGCCATGATCAAAGGAATGTTAGAGTCTCAACTAACGGTTGCAGATCATCTCTTTGTTTCGAATCGCACTCCTGGAAAATTAATGAAGATGTCTGAAAATTATAAGGTGAACGTTTGCCAAACCAATGAAGAGTTGGTGGAAAAATGCGACATCATTATTTTAGCAGTGAAGCCCCAAGATCTCATCGCCGCCATTGAACCGATTGCCCAGATTTTTTTGGATAAGCAAGTGGTTATCAGTTTAGCTGCAGGAATCACGATGCAAACTTTAGAAAAGCATTTGCCTCAATGCCGAGTCGTTCGTTTGATGCCGAACACTCCTGCCATTATTGGCCGAGGCACTTTGGGTTTTTTCATGAATGAACCTGACGAAGGCTTAGAAACTCTGATTGAAGATTTATTTTCTCCTTTAGGTTCTGTGATGAAACTTCAAGATGAAGATCAATTCGAAGCTTTCATGATCGCCTGCTCTTCGGGAACTGGCTTTGTCTTCGAGCTGATGACTTACTGGCAAGAATGGATCGAGGAACATGGTTTCGATCCCGAAGTCGCAAAAGCGATGACTGTTGAAACTTTTTTAGGCGCCGCCGAGCTGGCTTACAAATCACCCGACGTAGGTCTGGAAGAGCTGCAAGCACGAGTCGCTTCGAAAAAAGGCGTAACAGCTTCTGGACTTGAGTCCATGAGAGAACTCGAAATCGAACGCGCCCTGCGCGTAAGCTTCGAAAAAGCCGCTCTAAGAAATAAAGAGATGGCCCGACTGTTGAAATAACGTTGTTATCTATGATTTTCTTGTGGGAGCAACCAAAACTTTAAAGATCAAGGCCGCACGACAGAGGGCGACTGAGACGTACGTCTGTACGTCGCAGGGAGCCCGACGGAGGAGAACGCAGAGATTTAAAGTTTTGGTTGCTCCCACGGGCGAAAGTCTCGTATTCTGTGGTAGAGCCATCATTCGTCATTTCATGGAGGAAATAAGATGAAGATTTCGCCACTCGATATCACTCACAAAACTTTTGATCGCAAAATGATGGGCCTTGATCCGGATCAAGTTCATAATTTTCTTCAACATGTGGCTGCGCAAATGGAATCCATTATGCGTGAACGCAATCAATTGCGCGAAGAACTTCGCGAACGCGAATTGAATTTGCTCGAGTACAAAGAGCGCGACAAAGTTTTGAAAGATACAATTGCTACAGCATCACAGATGACGGACCGAATGCGCGGTGATGCTGAACGCGAAGCTAAATTGATCATTGCCGACGCCCAACAAAAATCTGAACTCATCACTCGGGACGCTCGCGATTCCTTGAAAAAAACTTATCAAGAAATCAGCGATCTGAAACGGGCTCGCTTGCAATTCGAAGCAAATTTAAAAGCATTAGCCCAAGCTCATCTCAGCATTTTGGATCAAGGTGAAAAGTACATGCCCAGCGTGAATTTACCAAATTCATCGAGCGCAACGGCTGCTACAAACTCGGCTCCTGGCCCTACGCCAGTGAGCGGCGCTGGCGCCGAGAGTGGTGGATATCGTTCAGCGATCTTTCGCTCTTCCGATATTTCACCTTTATCTTCAAATTCTTAAGCAAGCGATTGTTAGCGACGTTTTTTCTTCTTCACCGATTTTAACTTGATCGTCATTTCGGCGTCGTCCAATTGATGGCGAACATCCTCACGGGATGGGCTTACAGGGCGGCGCTTCGGTGCGCCTGGTGCCGGAGCAGGACGGAAAATTTCTTGATCAACGCCGTCGTCAACATTTTCGTGAAATTGTTCGATGTCGCGATCGGTGCTGATGGGAGCAGGATCTGACAGTCTTCGAATTGTTTTTTGAGTTTCCATTAAGTCGAAAGACATCGACACAACCGCACCGAAAGTCATTCCATTGGCATAGTTGGTTCCATAAAAAGGATAGGCCATATTTAAACCTAACTTGAAGCGTGTTGATAATTCGTGTTCACTCCACAAACGAAATTCCGTGACCGCAGGATTAACACTGTAGAAGCGATAGCTTCCTCCGTTGACTCTTTGGATAACGGCATTTCTTTTGGTTTCGGAACCTTTGTCTC
Organism: Pseudobdellovibrionaceae bacterium; assembly: GCA_021731025.1. Lineage (GTDB taxonomy): Bacteria > Bdellovibrionota > Bdellovibrionia > Bdellovibrionales > Bdellovibrionaceae > UBA5009. Next base: position 49,467 of record JAKFYD010000021.1, read on the forward strand.
CATCATCCATGATGGATTGGAAACCGCCCAACTCTGCGCCGAAAGAGTTTCGATTTAACCGCCAACCAGCGCCAGCTTCATACATCAACAAACTGGATCGACCTTCCATACGATAATTAAATCCACCGGAGCCATACCAAATAAATTGGCTTCGTCGATGATCAAATCCCAGCGATCCCACCAACTGAGTTACTCCTTCAGTATTCAAAGCGGTGTCTTGCCCGGCCTTTACAGTTTCCAAAGGGAAGATCAGTTGCAGTTCCCCAGTCCAATCCACAAATCCTCGAGAGAGAAGCCCATCAACACCCAAATGAATTTCGGGAAGGCTCGAGTTATTGCGAGTGGCATCGACATTTTTACTTTGGGCGGTTGAGATCATCAGTGCGGAAGATAAACTCCAACTTTCTCCGTAGCCGTAGCGGAGGCCCAAGGGAGTGCGTATCAGTTGATAACCGGCGCCGGAAGAAAGATCTCGAATGGAAGATCCACTGTCGAAATTTGAAGAGGAAGACATAAAGTCCAATCCTGCCCCTAGTTCGAGTCTTCCCTGATGATAATTTTTAAATTTGCTTAAAGGAATTGCTTCGCTCAGTGTCGAATCTAGCAAGACCAAAAGATATAGGAGTAAAACAAGATAGCGTGAATTCATTAGGACTATCATAACAGTCTCAACACAGAGGTAAAGATTTGTCTCAACCATCGCAAAAATCTCAACTTACAATTATTTTTCTAACGGTTTTTATTTATTTGGTTGGATTTGGCATTATCATCCCCATTATTCCCATCTTAAGTCGAGACCTTGGAGCGACTCCCACCGAAGTGGGTTTACTGATGTCGATCTACTCCTTGGCTCAATTTATTTTTTCACCCTTTTGGGGAAGACTGAGCGATCGAGTGGGTCGCCGACCTATCCTGTTGTTTTGTATGTTTTGCGAAGGACTTTCTTACTTGCTCTTTGCCTTTTCACACACCTTAACCTGGGTTTTCATTGCTCGCGGATTGAGCGGCTTTTTTGGAGCCAGCATCTCGACATCTTCCGCAGCGATTTCCGATGTCACCACCGAACAAGATCGTTCGAAGAGCATGGCCTTAATTGGTGCGGCCTTTGGTCTGGGTTTTATTTTCGGTCCAGCCTTAGGGGGACTTTTGGCCAGCAACGCCCATCACATTTCCGAGGCTCCGTATTTTAAAACCAGTTTCACTGCGGGATCTGTCGCTGTGATTTGCTTCGCCAATTTTATTTTTGCTTGGTTCAAATTTAAAGAAACTCTGACTGAAAAGCCCACAGCTCCTGTTCAAAAAAAATCCCGTCTTCTCAATATCTTCAAAAATTTAAAAATCACCACAGTTGGCCCCTTGATGTTTATTTTTTTCCTGGTAACCATGGCGATGGCAACGACAGAGGCTACTTTGATCCTGTACATGGCCGAAAAATTTCAGTGGGGCATCACCGAAGTCAGCTGGGGCTTCGTCTACGTTGGTCTAGTCTTGGTTTTTACCCAAGGTTTCCTGGTCAGAAAATTGTTGAGCTCCTGGGGAGAAAAAAATGTTCTCTTTGCAGGATTAATTATTTTCACTTTTGGTCTCGCAGGAATTGGCTTGTCCCCTAGTGTTTGGGCGCTGGCCTTGCCTATTACACTTCTTTCAATCGGCAATGGCTTGTGCAATCCCTCGATTTTAGGAAGCATTAGCATTCTCACTTCAAAGCATGAACAAGGAGAAAAATTGGGTCTGACCCAAAGCCTTTCTTCCTTAGGAAGAATTTTGGGACCGCCCTTAGGAGGCTACGTCTACGGGCAATGGATGATCCAAGCACCCTTTATTGTGTCGGCCGGATTTTCTGTGATTGGCTTTCTTATTTGTCTAAAAATCTTTAACCACATTCCTAAATCAGGACAGAAAGTAGCAACAGCATGAGCTCACTGATGGGTATTGGATATTATCAATTCAACAATTTAATTAAAAACCGCGTTCCCTTTGTTTTACTCAACTACGGAGTGGATTTTAAAAACTTCGAGAAGGGAATTTTTCAAGCTCATTTAGAAAAGCATTTAGTGATCACGACGCCAGAAGAAACATTAAATTATTTAAAGGCGCAAAATTTCCCTCTCGAACAATCCATTATCCTGGCTTGCCCTGAAGGAAAAATGTCAGAAAAAATAGCGCAAAAATTAGAAAAGGCCGGATACAAAAATGTTTATTTTCTCTCCGGCGGTTATCAAAATATTTTAAAGGAAAAGTCTACTTCTGAGTAGGTAAGAATTGATTTAAAGTCTCTTTAAATTTTTGTCGCGCTTCCAGCAGTGGACCCGTTACTTGATCCTTAGCTTCGACATAAACAACATTATTCAAAACCGTTTTCAAGCTTTCGTCTTTGTGCGGGACTACTCCTAGTTTTGTAAGGAATTGCTGTCCCTCAAGAACTTGATTCATCAACTTTACGAACAATTGCAATTGCACGACATTGAATTTTTCAACTTTCAATTCCCATTGCGGGGTCGTGTTCAAACTAGGACTTACTTTCGAAAGCAACTGACCAGCACCTTTTGCTATTCTTCCCGTAATACTATTGCTATCAAGATTTGTCGCTGCTGCTTTTTGTACAAGCGGCCAACCTTGAATCAAAGAAACTTCACCAAAAGCTATGGTAGAAAAAGCTGTTACTCGCGCTTGTATCAACCGAAGAGCTAAGCGTTCATTGGCCAAAACTTCTTTAGTGTATTCAGAAATTTCTTCGGGGCGAATTTCACCTTTATTGATGGCTTCTTTTTTCTCTAAGGAACTTGTAATCATGCTGAGCATAGAAACTTTTTCAGTATCTTTCAAAGTGTTGCTCTTCAAATATTCGTTTTGCTTGCGATTGATCACATGTAAAGTTGCAGCGATTGCATTAAAGCTTGCATCTTTGTTAGCTTCATCACCACTTTTAGCTTGCGCCAAAGCTTTCGTATAATCGGCCCCAGTATCGAATTCTTTAAGGGCTTTAAAAAATTCTGCGACCGCAAGGTATTGCAATTCTGTTCTTTTTTCCTTTGTCGAATCTTGACCCAAACCATTAAACAACTGGAATTCAAAAGATGAAAAATATTTTGCACCTTCTTCCACTTTCATTCCCAATGAATCGGCAGTTTTAATTGCATGAAGGGCATCTCGTCTTTGCGAAGACGAATCATTCATACGAGCCAAGTCAACTAACTCATTCGTTACGGCTGACATACCCTGAGTAGTCCCGTGCATTGAACTTGTAGTTTTTGCCATAACGGTTGTTGTGTCATACATCGACGCCGTTGTTTTATCCATGTTCTCAGTGGTCTCGCCCATCTTTTTGGTGTTTTGTTCAAGGCGGCCTGTGGAGTCATGCATTTCCGTGAGTTGCTTTTTCATATCGCAAGCGGCAAGCCCAAGCATCATTGTTCCCGCAATAAGGATAATTTTCTCGCGACTTTTCATAATTCCTCCATACCAATTCCGCTGTCAAAACCTCTGACAGTCAGTCAATTTTTGTCGCAATTCCAAGCTCCAAAACACTTAAATCCGTTCTGACCCACTGAATTGCATCTCTCCCTTAGTTTTTTCAAAAACGAATCCAATTTAAAGTTTAGGAGAGGCTCCGGGTGTCAGTCCTTGAGGTTATCTCTTAAATAAGGTACGAAATCTTATGGCTGAAAAATTAGGCGATCGTTACAATCCTGCAGATGTTGAATCTAGAACCTACCAATGGTGGGAATCTTCCGGTTTTTTTAAGGCGCAAGATCAATCCACGAAACCTCCCTTTTGCATTATTTTACCTCCTCCCAATGTCACTGGTTTTTTGCATATGGGGCACGCCTTGGATCACACCATCCAAGATTTATTGATCCGTTGGAAACGCATGTCAGGTTTCAACGCTTTGTGGCTCCCCGGTACCGATCACGCCGGTATCGCCACTCAAATGGTGGTCGAGCGCGAAATTAAAAAAGAAAATTTAACTCGTCACCAAATGGGTCGAGCCAATTTCGAAGAGCGAATCTGGCAATGGAAAAATCAATATGGCGATCGCATCACTCAACAGATGCGTCGTTTGGGTGACTCTTGTGATTGGGACCGCAACACATTCACTTTGGATGAAGGCGTTTCCAAAGCTGTGCGAAAAGTTTTTGCTAGTCTTTACAAAAAGGGTTGGATCTATCGCGGGCAACGTTTGGTTAACTGGAGTGGCCCTTTAGAAACAGCCATTTCCGATCTGGAAGTTGAACACAAACAAGTTAAGGGCGCACTTTACCATATTAAATACCCTCTCGAAAACAGCAGCGAATTTTTGACCGTGGCGACGACTCGTCCCGAAACTCTTTTGGGCGATACCGCGGTTTGTGTTCACCCTGAGGATGAGCGCTACAAACACCTCGTTGGTAAAAATGTTATACTTCCCCTGATCAATCGCAAAATTAAAATCATCGCAGATGAATATGTGGATAAAGAGTTTGGCTCTGGTGTTGTCAAGATCACTCCAGCTCATGACTTTAACGATTATAAAATCGGCAAAGCTCACAAACTGGAAATGATTAATATTCTGAATAAAAAAACTGAGCTCAATGAAAATGCTGGTCCCTATCAAGGATTGAAAGTTGCCGAAGCTCGCAAAAAAGTTTTGGAAGATTTAAAAACTCTGCAGCTTCTTGTGAAAGAAGAGCCTCACGTTCACTCGGTCGGCCACTGTTCACGCTCGGGCGCTGTTGTCGAACCTTTCCTGTCTGAGCAATGGTTCGTTAAAGCGGAAATGTTAGCGATCCCTGCGCGACGTGCTGTTGAAAGTGGAACCATCCGCTTCGAACCAGAGTCTTGGACCAAAGTTTATTTGCATTGGATGAGCATCATCGAAGACTGGTGTATTTCCCGCCAGCTGTGGTGGGGTCACCGTATTCCCGCTTGGTTCTGTGATGACTGCGAGCACATCACTGTGGCCGAAACCGCGGTTGATCACTGCGAAAAGTGTCAGAGCAAAAAAATACATCAAGACGAAGATGTTCTTGATACTTGGTTCAGCTCGGCGCTTTGGCCTTTTTCAACGATGGGTTGGCCGGAAGACACGGAAACTCAAAAAACATTTTATCCTACGAACACCTTAGTTACCGGCCACGACATCATTTTCTTTTGGGTGGCTCGCATGATCATGATGGGACTCGAATTCAAACGAGACGTTCCCTTCCGCACCGTTTACATTCACGGTTTAGTTCGCGATTCCCAAGGCCGCAAAATGTCGAAGAGTCTGGGCAACTCCGTAGATCCGGTCGAGATGATCGACAAGCATGGAGCTGATGCTCTTCGCTTCACTTTGTTAGCTCATCTTTATTCAGGAAAAGATCTTAAGTTTTCAGAGCAACGGTTAGAAAGCTACCGCAACTTCATGAACAAAATCTGGAACGCGGCTCGATTTTCTTTAACTCACTTGGAAGATTTCCAAACACCAGCTGCAGGAGTGAAAGCCATTCCCGTGCGCTCGGAAATCAGCGTCTTTGATCAATGGATCTTGTTTAAGTTGGGAGAAGTTGAAAAACGCATCGAGGAAAATTTCGAAAAAGAACGCTACTCTGATGCCGCCAACAATCTCTACCAATTTATTTGGCATGAGTTCTGTGACTGGTACATCGAATTGATTAAACCCATTCTTACAGGGAATAATCCCCAAGAGCGTGCGGCTACTCAACTGGTGTTGGCCCAAGTGATGAATCGCTTCATCCGCTTATTGCATCCATTTTGTCCTTTCATCAGCGAAGAGATCTATCAAAAGCTTCCGATCAAGGACAAAGCCTGCATCATCGATCAGTATCCTAATCCGCGTATAGACAAAGAGCTTCTTGCTTTGGGCTCTGCTCAGGCAGAGATGGAAATTGATCTGGTGAAAGAAGTTGTCACCGCGATTCGCAATATTCGTGGTGAAAATCGCCTCAGTCCCGCAGTGAAACTTCACGCTCGCTTTGGAGTTTCCGATGAAACCACACAAAAAATCATCGGCAACAACAGAACAGCGATTATGACCTTAGCGCGACTGGAAGATTTCCAAGTCGGTGAAGACGGAAACCTTTCAAAATGTGCTGTTGCTCAGGTAGCGATAAAAAATTATCGCGTGAAAGTGATTTTACCGCTGGAAGGTTTGGTTAACTTCGACGAAGAGATCAAACGCATCGAAAAGACCGTCGAGAAATTGCAAAAAGACATCAACATTTTGAATCAAAAGCTTTCGAATGAAAAATTCGTGGCCAATGCGGATGAAGATGTCATTGCGGCCGATCGAGTTTTATTGGAACAATCGAGATCGCAAATCACTTCTTTGCAAGAAGCACTGATTCGGTTTCAGAATTAAAAAATTCATTGGGTTCGAAGTCATTTTTATGAATCTTCAAGCCCAATTTCTCTTAAGTAAAGTTCGTCAGGTTTTGACTCTTCAAGGATTAAGACAGCTTTATTATTAAGTCCTGGTTCATTTATTTCAGAAAAATTAAAGTCCTGATCTCCTGTGACGAAAAGTTTTAATGTGCAGGCCATGAAAAGGTTCAAGATCATTCCATCGGGTCCACGAACTCCAAGTTTCCCCATAGTTGCAACCATTTCACTCCAAAGAAGCGGTCTTGGCACGAGATCTGAGGTTTCGCCTTCCATTAATTCTATAAAAGATAAACCAAAGTCTTCCTCTAAAATCGTCCACTCATTTACAAGAATCTGCCCCGCGTACTTTGAACAAAAGCTTTGCCATCCAATATTTCCTACAGCTTTGACCAACTCTTTACGCAAGTCTTTAAGCTGTCGTTCTCCAATTTTATAGGACAGCCTCTTCCTTTTTTGACCAGCTTCTTGATCACGAATACTTTTAACGAAGTTGAAAAGTGACTTGTAATCAGTTTTTGGATCCATCGATTTGTAGAGTTTTGCAGCTCCACGAGTAATCATTTTGCGAAACACAAGATCAACAAACTCCATACGACCAATTATATTTGTATGAATTGGAATATTTTTTTCTTCGAGAATCAAAGATACTTCGAGCGATTGCGGATAAACTCGGTCGTCTTTATAGGCCATCCCGTATAGAAAACCAGTGTCGGCAAGGCAGCCATCACTACAGTCTACTTGATTCAAGAATTGTTTTAATTCTTCCACTCCCTTTAGAGTTCGCATTACATTTCCAAGTCTTCGGATGAGTTTCTATCCTTAGCAATTTTTTTCGACTTCTCAATTTTATTAATAATTTTCATTATGTCCTCTGGAGGAGCTTGTTCACCTAACTTTTCTAGTTTCTCAGACCATTTCTTAACAGCTCCTTTCTTAGGCCCATTCTTTTTTCTTTCCATATCTACCTCCTTGAGACACTTTTGTATCACAATGCATTTTCCGTTTCTAACCACCTGAGATTAGAGAACTAATTAAGAGTTTAGTTATACTAAATGCAGAAATTGGGCCTGAAGCAGCCACTGCTATATTGATTTAAAAATCTAGAGAGATAATTCCTACAAACAAGAACAGGTCGAGCGACCGCTATCTAGGCCCACGCACTTGAAAGTGCGGCCGTTGCGGTTCATTTCGATGTCGGCGATTTGATCATTTTTTTCGACGAAGACGATCTCTTCGCCGTTTTGAAAATACATTCTGGATCCTTTTTCTCGAATGGCGACTTTTCCTTCGCCTTCGAGGGAAGCAATGAAAGAATCTTGGGGGTCCGTGGAATTGCTGTTGTCCAAAGGTATAGGAATTAAATTATCTTTTTCGGCTTTGTAATACTTCAGTCTTTTGACGATGCGGTCGTCAGCGTCATACTCCATCTCGATGCGGATTCGTCTTTGCTCACCATTGGGTAAAGTGACCAATGTGTTTGACCAATCTTCTGAACGAATCACCGGATCCCCAATTTCATTGCGAACGGAAGCGACCAAGTTTTCCAAACGAGGTTCTTTTTGTTCCGTATCAATGGCGTTCTTGATATCCAAACAAGTTCCTAAAGTTTTAAGGGCTTCCATAAACTGAGCTTGCACAAGGCTTGGATCAACAGAATTTTCATTGTCTGATTGTGAAGCGGTGTCGGCTGAAGTTCCAGCTGCAACATCGACGGGTGCATTGGGATCCGGAGTTGGAGCGACCATGTCCTCTTGCTCGACAGTGTCTTCCGTTTCATTGACGATCTCTTCAGGATTTTTCTGAAAAATGGCCTTCAATAAAAGAAGGCCACCAATCAGGATAACAATAATGAGAAATATTTTTTTATTTCGATTCACAGTTTGGGTTTACCCCAATTTTTGATCTCTGTCCTTTATTTTTTGAAAAGATCAGAAATCATTTCGACTGCAACTCAACTGAATTTCACTGCGGACTCCATCGCAATCCATTTTAAGGGTACTTAGGACTTCATCTTCAGAGTCAACTTCGAGAGGCCATACCCAGCGGTAGTTGCAATCCTGATAGTTCCCTGGAGAAAAAGGATACTCCATTTGGTCTTGATGAAATCGACCTTGAAGATCGTTCAATCCAAATTTTAAAGGAAGAAGTGGAAAAGGACCCTGGTTATGTTGAGTGGATTGCAGAAAATCCATTCGGTAGATCTTGAGATCTTCTTCGAAAACGACGTTCATCAAAATGGAATGTTCGTCGTCCTCGCCATCACAATCGTACTCGGAAATCATGGGCAAAGCCCTAAGAGCTGTGGCAGCTTCGGCTGTCATCGCCGCTGAAAAAACAAAATTCAAAGCCAATAAAGAAATAACTAGTTTCATGAGAACTCCTTTGTTGGCCAAGCCGAAAAGCAAAGGAGGATCCAGCACGAACTCAAATATAAACCGGAATCACTATTTAATAAGGCCGATTTCGCGCAGTCGCTGCATTAAAAAATCGCCAGCACTGATGTCAGGATACTTCGCACCGGTGCCCCGACACGAAGGCAAACAACTGAGTAGAGATTCAGGATGAGGATGCATAAAGAAAGGCATTGAATAACGACTTTGAGTTTTTCCTTCAGGAGTATTCACCACTTGATGTGTGGTTGAAGGAATCACATCGTTGGTCAAACGAGCCAACATATCGCCCGCATCTACGATCAAAGTTCCCATATCACTTTTCACATCAAGCCATTGACCGTCACGATCTTTCAACTGCAAACCCGAAGCGGTCGCTGCAGGTAAAATTGTGATGAAATTAATATCTTCGTGGGGAGCTGCCCGCAAACAGCGAGGATCAACTCCTTCACCGATGGGGGGATAGTGAAGCAAACGCAAAATCGAGTTTCCTTCTTTCACCATGTCCGTCAAAAAGTTTTTTTCGACAGCCAAAGGAAAACTCAATGCTTCGAGCATCAACAAACCAGCGGCTTCCAATGAAGAATAAAGTTGAGAAAAAACTCTCTCAAATTCAGGAAGTTCAACGGGCCAAATGTTTGGTGGATAAAATTTAGCCATGCGATGGAAAGCCGGAAGTTCTCTTCCAACGTGCCAAAATTCTTTCAAATCCATGACCGGTGAATCTTTAGCATGCTCTTCACCAAAAGGAGTGTAACCGCGTTGTCCCCCACCCGACGGAGAAATGTATTTTGTTTTATTTTCTGTTGGTAACTTAAAAAAGGTCTCAAGCATTTGGTAAGCTTGGGCTAAAAGATCAGAACTGACGCCGTGATCTTTCAAGATAATGAAGCCGTAATCTTTAATTCCTGAAAATAAACTGGTGATGAATTTTTCTTTTTCAGCCGGAGTGCCGTGAGAATAATCTCGTAAACTTAAGGTAGGTACTTTTCTTAAAGTTTGGGTCGAATTCGAGTTCGCAGTGCTGGTGTTCGTCTCAGAGGTATTCAGAGTCACAGAGGCCTCCCGTTTTGCATCACGTCATAACCCAAATTCCCCTAATTTCGCAAGGGGGTAGGTAAAATTAACTCTTCATTGAAAGAATTTTAAGCACCAGGGCCTTTTCGGGAGTCACATATTTGAAATGAACATCCCCATCAAAGAGCCGAAAGGCATGTTCCTGGCGGTAAGGGGATTTTTGATTCTCATATCCTTTATAAACCTGGGGCCGAGGATCTAAACCGATGGTTTCCGTGATAATTTCGCGGAGATGAACATGACCGGTTCTTTCCTGCCATTGAGCCAACGAGGCTTCGACCTCGGGAGCGAATTCGACCTCCACTCTATTTGGGCTGATGGATTTGGTCCAACCTGCATTGGCTTCGGGTAAAGCCTCGATTTCCGGCATATAGGGTTTAACATCCAAAATCGGCGTGCCATCAACTAGGTCAATTCCCGCTAACTCTAAAGTGTCCTTTTCAACTTTAACCAGTTGAACCAAAGAAAGCCCAATGGGATTAGGCCGGTGAGGAGTGCGAGTGGCAAAAAGTCCAATAGGTTTACCCTCGAGGCGTGGGGGATGAACCTTGGCGTGAAACCGGGAAATAGCATTTTGGTGAAAAACAAAAATCAACCAAACGTGACTGAAGCCTTCTAAGCCTTGCAAAGATTGCTCGGGTTGCAAGTCCGCGCGAATTTTTAATCGAGCCGATGAACTTTTAACTAAACCAGGTTGGCGGGGAACGCCGAATTTTTCTTTGTAACAAGATTCGATAAAACCAATGGGCTCGAAATTAAAGTTTCCTTGAAGCTTTGAATCCATGGAAGCCCTTATAGCACGGGTTTTTCCGCTAAAGAAATTGTTTGAGTTTAAAGCTCTTAAAGCCTAGCTTGTGGGCCATCGTCGAGGAATTTTTACTTTATTTTAAGGAGGAATCGATGCCTTTATTTTTTCTGGGCTTAATTTTTTTCAGCGAAATGGTTTTTGCCTCTTTAAAAGTCGGATTGGTTCTGGATAAAGGGGGTAAAGACGATAAGTCTTTTAATACCGCCGCTTATGAAGGCGCCCGACAAGCTGAAAAAGATTTCAAAATCGAACTGAAATATGTTGAAGCCACCGACATCAATGCCCTGGAAAATCTGCACCGCCAATTTGCTCAAAAAAAATATGACTTAGTAATTGGCGTAGGCTTCGCGCAGGCCGAAGCTGTGCGAAAAATTGCTGGCCAGTTTCCTTCAACAAAATTCGCGATTATTGATGGAGAAGTGAACTTGCCCAATGTTCGGTCGCTGATGTTCGAAGAGCACCAAGGTGCTTTCGTGGTTGGCGCCATTGCAGCCCTCAAATCTAAATCAAACAAAATTGGGTTTATAGGCGGAATGGATATCCCTTTGATTCGTCGATTCTCCATGGGATATAAGGCCGGCGCTAAACACATCAATCCAAAGATCGAAGTGATCGAAAACTTTATTGGCTCTACAGGTGAAGCTTGGAACAACCCAGCCAAAGCTAAAGAACTGGCCCTAGCTCAAATTGGCTCTGGAGCTGAAGTTATTTTTGTGGCTGCTGGTGCCTCGGGATCAGGGGCTTTTGATGCCATTGAAGAAAAAAAGAAACTCGCTATCGGTGTCGACAGCAATCAAAATTGGATTAAGCCAGGGTTTATTTTAACCAGCATGCAAAAGCGAGTTGATCAAGCCGTTCACAAAACCATTGAAGACGCCAACAGCGGCAAATTCACAGCAGGCACTGTTCGCTATGGGCTCGGCGACAAAGGCATTGATTACAGTCTGGATAAATTCAATGAGAAACTAATGACGGCTGATCTTCGGCAAAAGGCTGATGAGCTGAAGGCCCAAATTGCTTCCGGAAAAATTTCTGTTCCTGACTATTACAAAACTTCAAAAAAATAATGACGACGACAGCGATTGAATTCAGAAAGGTCAGTAAAACTTACGGTGCTTGTCGTGCCAATGACGATCTTTCTTTTAAGGTCACCGCTGGATCCATTCACGGTTTTATTGGCGAAAACGGAGCTGGCAAATCCACTGCAATGAAAATGCTCTTTGGTTTGGAAACGCCCGACAGCGGCGAGATTTTTGTTTTTGGTCAGCATATTCGCTTTTCTTCAGCCACTGACGGCATCCAGGCTGGCATTGCTATGGTTCACCAACATTTTATGCTGGCCGAAAATTTAACGGCCTTAGAAAATTTTTTGTTGATTCAAAATTCATCCCGTCCTTGGAGTTTAAGAAATTATTCTGCAGAATTGGCGGAAGCTCAGAAGTTCGCCCAAAGTTACAATTTTGAAATACCATGGATGAAGCCTGTTCACGAACTGTCGGTCGGCGAACAACAAAGGCTAGAAATTTTAAAAGCCCTTTCGCAACGGGGTAAAATTTTAATTCTGGACGAGCCCACGGCTGTTTTAACACCCCAAGAGACTGAAGAACTCTTTAAAAGACTTACCGAGCTTAAGAAACAGGGGCACACTTTAATATTGATTACCCACAAATTAAAAGAGGTTCTAGAAATTACGGACGAAATCACCATTTTACGTCAAGGAAAAGTGGTGGCCTCAATGAAAACCTCCGAAGCAACTCCAAGTCTATTGGCCGAAAAAATGATTGGTCATTCTCTAGATCAAGAGAGTGAATCTTCCTTGCCTCGATCCACTTCAAAGAATGAAGCATTAAGATTGAATCTTCAAAATATCAAAGCGGTAAAAAATAATGTTCAATTGCACATTCCTGCCCTAAAACTTCACCACGGGGAAATCATCGGCATTGCCGGTGTCGAAGGAAATGGGCAAAAGGAATTGACCGAGTTGCTGTTAAATCCAAAATCTTTTTCATCGATTGAAGGTGAACTCGAAATTTTGGGAACTTCGATGAAAAATCATTCCACTGCGCAGATCCGTGAATTATCCTTAGGCGTTTTCCCTGAAGACCGACTTCGCTTGGGAAGTATTAGTTCAATGAATCTGGTGCAAAATTTTCTGCTGGGTTATCAGAAAAAATTTTCAGCTGCTGGAAAACTTCTTTCATGGGCTTCGTTAAAGTTGAAAACGATGGAAGGAATTGAAAAATTCAGTGTCTCGCCGTCCGATCCCATGAACACTTTTTCCAGTCTTTCCGGAGGCAATCAACAAAAGCTTGTTGCCGCCCGCGAGCTCTATTTCAAACCTGATTTGATTTTTGCCTTTCATCCCACGCGAGGGGTCGATATCGGAGCGGCCCACTTTATTCATCAACAGTTGCTAGCTGCGAAAGCCCGCGGGGCTGGCGTTTTGGTGATTTCTTCTGAACTCGATGAACTTCTGAAATTATCTGATCGTATTTTGGTCTTGTACCGAGGACAGATCCAAGCTCAGTTTTCGCGAGAGCAATTTGATGAAAATCAGATTGGTGCAGCCATGGGCGGAATTGAGCTCTCGTCATGAAGAAAGTCATTCTAGGATTTGCTATTGGTTTAGTCTGCGCCTTAAGTTTAACTTTATTTGCCGGCGAGAATCCCTTTCATATATTTTCGATTTTAGTGAAGAGCGCGTTTGGATCTAGCTATGATTTGGGTTTAACTCTTTATTATATGACGGCCTTAACTTTTACGGGCTTGTCAGTGAGTCTGGCTTTTTCTGCAGGGCTTTTTAACATCGGAGCTGAAGGCCAATTGCTCATGGCTTCGCTGGCCGCTGCAGCCTGCGGAATATTATTGCCCGATGTTGCCTGGCCTTGGGCTCCGCTGCTGGCGACAGTTGTAGCCGCAATTGCTGGAGCTGTATGGGCCCTTGTTCCGGCTTTACTGAAAATTTATCGTGGCAGCCACGAGATTATTGTCACCATGATGATGAATTTTATCGCGGCTAGCTTAACCGGTTGGATGATTTTAAAAAAAATCCCAAACCCTGATTCGCAAAATCCAGAATCCGCGAAAGTTTCTTCGAGTTATCTCTTCAGTGAATTTGATTTTATCAAAAAAGCACTCGGCGAATCCCCGGCCAGCTTGGCTTTGCTGCTCGCGGTGATAGCCGCTTTAAGCTTGTGGTTCGTGATGAAGTACACGCGGTGGGGTTACGAAGTGCAGATCACTGGTTTAAATTCCCCAGCCGCTGAACGTGCCGGAGTGCCGGTGGAACGCCGACAAATCCAGGCCTTTTGCGGAGCCGGAGCTTTAGCTGCAGGTGTAGCGGTCACGGAAATTCTTGGGAACTCAGGACAGTTTCGCATAGGTTTTTCCCCCGAGTTCGGCTTTATCGGTATTGCTGTGGCTTTGATGGCTCGGAATCATCCGTTGGGAATTTTACTTTCCGCTTTTCTGATGGCCAGTCTGCACAAGGGCGCCTCCGATTTGGATTTTGAAACCACCACCATCACCCGTGACTTTTCAAAAATCATTCAAGGCGTGATTATTCTTTTTGTTGGAGTTCAGTCTTACCGAATTTTCAAACGACGGAATCCCCATGCTCCCCGAGTTTGATTGGATCCTAGGATCATTTTTAGTTGCGGTTCTTCGGCTATCAACGCCGCTGATCTTTGCAAGCCTTGGAGGTTTTTTCAGCGAGCGTTCCGGAGTTGTGCAAATTGGACTCGAAGGCTTAATGCTGATTGGAGCTTTTGCTGGCGCGGTGGTCGCTCACGCTGCAGGTTCCAGCTGGCTAGGATGGATGGCCGCCTTTGCCGCGGGATCTTTCGTTTCCCTGGTCTACGCTTTTTTTGTCATCGAACTCGAAACAAATCAGGTTGTCGCAGGAACAGCTTTAAATTTATCCGTGGCGGGTTTGATTCCTTTTATCAGTAAAATTTTGTTTAATACCACAGGATCGACTCCTTCAGTTCCGATAGAAGATCGTTTCTTTTGGGAACCCATGGCCATGGCCGCTTTCTGCATCTTCGCTTTTCATTTTTTATTGAACAAAACAAATTTTGGTTTATGGATGAAGTTTGCTGGCGAAAAACCACGGGCCCTTGAAGCGAGCGGAGTATCCCCTCGAAAAATGCGCTGGCTCTGTTCTGTGATTTGCGGTGGTCTGGCCGCATGGGGAGGAGCTTCCTTGAGTTTATTCTTAGCTTCGTCTTACTCTCCGCTGATGACCTCGGGCCGAGGCTTTATGGCTTTAGCCGCGCTGATCTTCGGCCGATGGCGCCCTTGGAGCATTGCCTTGGCTTGTTTGTTGTTTGGTGCGATGGAAACTTTCCAGATTCGCTGGCAGGGAGAAAGCGTCGCGAATATTCCCATTCCCGTCGAATTGATTCAGATTTTACCTTATCTCTTCACTATTCTTGCGCTGGCAGGTTTAGTAGGAAGAAGCGTTCCACCCGCAGCCGTGGGCAAGCCTTTAAGCCAAGAGAAATAGGCTCCTGGCCTACCAGGTGTTTTTTAGGCCCCACCCGAAAAAAACCGGTAGTTTTTTCTGGTCCTACCGAAAAAACTCCTGTATCTTAAAACTATGTCCAAACAACAAAAAGCTATTTCCCGTCGGCTCAAAGAGCCCGTTCTCACTGATCTCAATAGAAAAATGGCTTTTTTAGCTGGCCCCCGACAGTCAGGAAAAACAACTTTTTCAAAACTATTGCTGAAAGAAAAAGAAGGCCATTATTACAACTATGACTACGATAAAGATCGCGCCCTTTTATTAAAATCCAAACTGGATCCGGGGCAAAAATTTTGGATTTTCGATGAAATTCACAAGTATTCACGCTGGAGGAACTGGCTTAAAGGACTCTATGATAAATTTCATGACTCCCATCAGATTTTAGTTACCGGCAGTGCCAAACTGGATATTTACAGTCGCGGAGGGGATTCTCTGCAAGGCCGATATTTTTTATACCGATTTCACCCTTTAACTCTCAGTGAAATTTGCGGATATGAGCTTAATGCTAAGAATCCAGACATAATACTCGAAAGCATAGCTACCAATTCTTATGATAGCCGAGAAAAAAGTTCGCAGAATGCCTTGAAAGACCTTCTGAATCTTGGCCCCTTTCCTGAACCCTTCTTCTCTTCCCAGACAGACGCGGATCGGTGGAGGCTTTCCTATTCACGAAGAGTTATCCACGAAGACATCCAAAGCCTTGAACGTGTTAATGATCTCGCGCTTCTTGAACTTCTTTTTTATCAGCTACCCAACACAATTGGGTCTCCGCTTTCAATCAATTCACTAAGAGAAGATTTGTCCGTGTCCCATGAGTCCGCAAAAAAGTGGCTCGAAATTTTCGAAAAGATCTACCTGAGTTATCGAATTTCTCCCTATGGCTCGGCTAAAATCAAAGCTGTTAAAAAAGAACAAAAGCTCTATTTGTGGGACTGGGTTTATTGTAACAATCCTGCTGCCAGATTAGAAAATCTCGTTGCGAATCATTTGTTAAGATTTACCCATTGGTGTGAAGACATTTACGGCATACCTTGCGTGCTTCGCTATTACAAAAGTACAGAAAATAAAGAAGTTGATTTCGTTATTTTGAAAAAGCAGAAACCTTGGTTTTGTGTCGAAGTTAAAACTCAAAGTCGTTCCCCTTCTTCACAGATGAAGTACTTTATGAAAAATACGGGTATGAAACTGGGATTTCATATTCATGAAAAAAGCGACGATGATTATGAAGATCGCTCTTTGACGGGCACAAAAATAAGAGTCATGCCTATCTGGAAATTTCTTTCAGGCCTGCCCTGAGTTTAAACCATATTATGGCAAATTAATCAGACAAAAAAAAGCCCTGGTTTTTCAACCAGGGCTTTGGTGTTTTTCAGATAAACTTAACTTCGATTAGAAGTTGTAAGTCATACCAACATTAGTCACGAAACCAGTGTCAGATCCAAGACCAGTTGCAGTTCCGCTATTAGCATTTGTGAAAGTTCCATCAAGTAGGAATTTTCCAAATTTCAAACCCGCACCAGCAGCAACAGTTGTGCTGTCATTGATTGAGTTAGCATCGCTTCCAGCAGTTTTTGTTGAACCCAAAAGTACGTTTTGAGTGACTGAACCGCGAAGAACTAACCAAGAAGCCGCTTCAGCTTCAACACCGATGATCACTGGAAGTGTAGTTGTCTCAGTTTTTCCAGTTGCTGTGTTGGTTTTATTGTTTACAGTGCTCATGTCATAAGAAACGCCGTAGAAGAAATCAGCTCCATCTTTTTTGTGGGAATTGATAACACCTAAGTTGATTCCAGTAACTTCCCAGTCAGAAGTTGTTGCAGTTCCAGTTTCTAATTTAGCACCTAAAGTTTTGTAGGTACCATGGAAATACATTGTATCCATTTTGTATCCACCGCTCGCTTGGATATTGCTGCCACCTTTAAGTGTAAGCTCAGATCCAGCAGTTTGTTCATTTTTGCCTTCAGCACCAAGACCAACAGTTAATTGTGCATCCCAGCCAGCAGCTCCACTAACTGAAGCATTTAGACCCATGATGTTTTCTTTTTGCTTAGTCGTTTTTCGGTCATTGCTCACGTAGAACAATCCCAAGCCCCATTGCAAATCGCCAGCTTTAGCAGCGTAGTAAAGATTCAAGGGATTATTTTGGTTCAACAATGCAGTAGGACCTGTTCCAGTGGTAGAAACACCAGAAAGAGTTAGAAACGTATTGTAAGCTTCGCTCTTATTTCCTAAGTAAGCGCCCATCGCAGCGTTATCGTCGATTTTACGAACAAATCCGCCTTCAGCATTTTTAGTTGGAGTTGTATTAGTAGCACCTCGATTAGAACCCCACTCAAAACTTACCCACTCACCGTGATTCAAAGCTTGATCAGGTTGAACTGGACGAGTTGTTGAGTGACCAACAACATCTTGAGGGTCAGACAAGTGACGTGCATTTTGAAGCGCGTCCAAACGTGCCTTAGATGCAAATGCAGATGCAGATGCTACAGTCACAACTGCAAGTACAAAAAGTTTTTTCATTATAGCTTCCTTTCGTTACAGTTCATTGAGTTAAGTAACCATGAACTTTGTTTTTAAACTAAACTTTAACCTTACATCTCGGATCGTAATGAGAGGATGAACCAAGATCAAGACGAAAAAATCCATGCATCTCGACTGATTAGCAAATTCGATCCTTATTAATAAGCAAGTGTTGCGAGAAAACACCAAATTGATTGAATGAAAAAAGAAATAAGATTTAAAAAATCGAAAAAAATGATTCTGAAAAAAGCTAAATAAAAGATTTTTGATTGTTGCGGAAGGCTTGTCAGATTTGGATTCCGGGGCAAATCGGAACTAGACCCTCAAAAAGTTCTGCTTAAAAAATTCTCAGTGAACTTCATTTGGGACCATCAAGTGATAACACAGCGTTTCGATCCTCGATTTTTTTAGCAACAGTGCTAAAGAGAATGTTGCATTGCGTTCTTTTTCTATCGAATTAATTAATTTTCAAATCAAAGTTCTCGACTAAAATCCAGAGAAGCTGGACTAAAAGACCTTGAAGCTTAGCGATGCGAAGTTCATTCTATGCTGGGGAACGAAAGGACTTATGAAGAAAAAAACTCTGCGCGGCCTTGTGAAACGACATCCTGATGGCTTTGGTTTTTTTGTACCTGAAGATCACGAACACCCTGATGTCTACATTCCTCGTCACTCGATGACAGGACTACTGACCAACGACAAAGTCTTAATTCAAGTCGAAGCTGAAAAAGGGGGCGAAAGATTCCGTGGTGAAGTTTTAGAAATTCTTTCTCGGGGCACAAAGCACGTTGTTGGACAATATTTCCCGCTGAATGAAAAATACGGAATCATTAAAGACGAAGCCCATGCCTGGGGACAAGATCTGAGAATCCCCGTCGACGAAACTAAAAATGCAAAATCGGGCGAATTGGTTGCTGCCGAAGTGCTGCAATTTCCTGAAGACGAAAAAATGTTTCTGGGACGTATTATCGAGGTCATGGGTTCTGCCGCTGAACCCATGAATGATCTTCGACGTGTTATCTACGGGAATCAGTTGCCCAACGAATTTTCAAAAAAAGTTCTGGAAGAAGCGAAAAACTTTAAGGAAGTTCCCAGCGAAAAAGATTTTGCAGGCCGAGTTGATCTTCGAAAGAAATCATTAATCACTATAGATGGAGTCACAGCGAAAGATTTCGATGATGCCGTTTGTGTAGAAACTTCGCCCAAAGGCTTTCGTCTTTATGTCGCTATCGCGGATGTCAGTCACTATGTGAAACCGGGAACGGCAATAGATGCCGAAGCCTACGAACGGGGCACCTCGGTTTATTTTCCTAACTTCGTTATTCCTATGCTCCCCGAAGTTTTAAGTAACGGACTTTGCTCCTTGATGCCGAATGTTCCCCGTCTTTGTTTGGTCGCTGAAATGGAATTTGATTTTACCGGGGAAAAATTATCCTCCAAATTTTACGAGGCTGTGATGCAAAGTCAGGCTCGTGTCACCTATGGTGAAGCTCAAGAAGTGATCGAAGGGAATAATCTGTCTCACTTAAAGCACGTGGAAGAAAATATTCTTCGTTGTGCTGATTTAGCAAAAATCCTGATGGCGAAAAGATTTCGTGACGGAAGTTTAGATTTAGAAATTCCAGAAACTCAGCTCGAGATTGATGCTTCGGGTGTGCCGGTTGATGTGATCCGTTCCGAGCGCTTGTTTGCCCATCGTCTGATCGAAGAGCTCATGTTGGCAGCAAACGTTTCCGTTGCTGAGCATTTTATGAGTAAAGATATCCCTGCCATCTATCGTATCCATGAGCCACCCAAAGAAGATTCTATTCGAATTCTTGAAAATTACTTAAAAAGTTTTGGCAGCCACGTCAGTTTATCCAGCGGGAAGTTACAGAAAAGATTAACTCGGGCTCTGCAAGAGTTCTCGGGGAAACCGGCTGCTTTAGCATTAAATATATTAACATTACGCTCAATGAGCCAAGCCAAGTACGGCCCAGATAATCTAGGGCATTTTGGTTTAGGCTTTGATAATTACACTCACTTTACTTCGCCGATACGTCGTTATCCCGATTTGATTGTTCATCGTTTGTTAAAAAGTTCGGTGCATCCTCAATTGGGCTACAAAAAAATGAGTGCAGAAGAACTAGGTCAGTCGGGAAATTGGCTTTCGGCCTGTGAACAACGCTCGGTGAAAGCCGAACGGCAAATCCAGGCCATCAAAAAGGCCCGCTTTATGGAAAAATTCGTGGGTCAAGAATTCCAAGGGGTTATCAACTCGGTGGCTCGCTTTGGAGTTTTCGTTCTCTTGCGCGAATACGACATCGACGGATTGATCCGTATCGAAGAATTAGCTAAAGACAAACTCGAGTATGACGAAGAGAAGCTTCGCCTTTATGGAAAACGTTCGGGCTTAAGCTTTTC
>JAKFYD010000029.1 GCA_021731025.1 Pseudobdellovibrionaceae bacterium
AAGAAAGGCTTTCACTCAATGTCAGAGGCGAAGTCGTTTACAGATTCAAAAAACCCTGGGACGACGGCACTACCGCCATCAAGATAACTCAAATGGAAATGATGGAAAAGTTAGCGGCCCTTGTTCCTAGGCCACGGGTGCATCTGACAAGATTCCACGGAGTGCTGGCTCCGCACTACAAGTTCAGAAAAATGATTGTCCCAGAGAAAAAACAAGAACCAATCTTAAGTGCCGCCAATGACACTAACGAAGAAGAAAAGCAAAAATCCAAAATACAACGAATTTCCTGGGCAAGACTTCTCAAACGGGTCTTCAACATCGACATCGAAGCCTGCCCCAAGTGCCGCGGAAAAATCAAAATCATTGCCGCCATCGAAGATCCCAAAGTCATCAAGAAAATCCTCGATCACATGAACCTGCCATCAGCTCCACCAGCACTACTTCCCGCAAGAGGACCGCCGATTTCAGATCAAGGCGATCTCTTCGCCCAGGAATTTTACAACGAATAATTTCAGCTGCAGTTCAAAATAACAGTGGCAAGGCACAGCTTTATCAAAACAAGCTGCAGACACAGATGACTTACGAAAAAAATCAGAATTTCGTGTTCATAAGCGGTTTCACAAGGGGAATTTGCTTGAATTCGAGACCAATCAATGCGGAAATTAATTTAACTGTGGCTGGACATACTTCGTTCCAAGCACAAAAATGGCTTTTATATCACCTATCCCCCAGTGAACATCGTGCTGCTCGACGAGCCGCCGAGCAGGGAGCCTCCGCTGATGAAATTAAAGAAGCGCAAAAAGTTCGGGATCAGCAAGATCAAACACGTAAGACAGCTCCGCTGCAAATCCCCGACGGGGCTTTTGTCGTGGATGCTTCCGATTTAACTCTGTCTGAAGTTGTCGATAGAGTCCAGGCTCACGTTCAATCACAATTGATTTAATTTTGTTAAAAAAAATTATGTGTTTCAAACCGAGACAATTGTTTATTTAGTTTCCCTAGGACTTTGCATTTCGATTATCCTAAGAGAGTCGGGGGAATTATGAAATCCAGAGTTCTGGTTTCTGTTGTTGTGATGACAGGGATCATTGTGCTTTCTTATTCGGCTTGCTCGCCTTTTCACTCGCTTGATTCGGTGAATAATTCATTGTCTACAAGTACAGATTTGAACAGTTCAAATGTTCCCATTGATCAAAATAATCAGAACGGCAATCAAAATGGCAACAGTCCCATGGTCACCCCAATGCCATTACCTTCACCGCAAACACAAAATCCTACACCCACTCCAATGCCAAACACTGGTGGGAACACTTCGACTCCTATAGCCTGTCCCAATATGCCAAGCGGAGCAACAGTGGTTATGGAAACTCCGTTCAACACCACCGATGGAGAAGGTCAACTTTGGGAAGTCTATCCTGGGGCAGGAAAAATCATGCAGCCCACAGGTGTTAATGGTAATGCAAACGCCTCTGTTCTTTCTGCAGGTCAAGGTGTTGGTGGACAGCAAACCATTTGGCCTAAAATTGGAAAAGAACAGCCTCTATCTAACCTTTATGTATGCATGCGATGGAAAATGAATAAGGACTTTATTGGTTTGCGTACAAATAACAAATTGATATTTATAGCGGCTCAAGATTTTCCTTTTGGTCAAGCAGAGTCGAATGGAGTTTTGTCTGTTCCCGCGCGAGATGGATATCCTTTGCACGCTTCTTATCAAATGGTTTTTGGTCATAATTCGGGTAATCTTAACAATGCCCATGCCTGTACTTATGGGATTGGTGAAGTTTGTTATCCCAATGCTAAAGACACGCCCATTTATCCTGACACTTGGTACATCATTGAAGCCTATGTAGCTTCTTCAACCTGTATCACATGCCGTAATGCCACAGTGAAGTGGTGGGTGAACGGTGAGCTTAATGGGAATTACACCAATTTAAATTATGGCAGCGGTATAGTGAATGAATTTCAAATCAATCACACTTGGGATGGTGGTTCGGATAAGCAGTGTGGGCCGCCAACAAATCCTTCAAATGTTAATGGTCGAGATTGTCGGAAAGATCAAATCCATTATTTTGATCACGTAATTTTAGCTTCTGTGGGTGGAAAAGCTTCTGGTAAATAGAAAATAGTTTAGATCGGGGGAATTTATGAAAATGAAACGAATTGGAGTTTGGGCGATGATTGTCGGGGGAATTGCGACCTCTTACTCGGCCTGCTCGCCGTTCCATAGTCTTGATTCAGTAAACAATTCTTTATCTACGAACGCAGATTTGAACAGTTCGAATACTCCAGTAGATCAGAACAATAATTCATCTAATAATCAAAATGGCAATAGCCCAATGGTTACTCCAAATCCAAACCTAAATCCAACGCCTATACCCAACCCGATGCCAAATACGGGAGGAAACTCCACAGCGCCTGTAGGCTGCCCGAATATGCCAAGTGGCGCTACCATTGTGATGGAAACTCAGTTCAATACTTCTGATGGCGAAGGTCAGCTGTGGGAAATATATCCTGGAGCAGGAAAAATCATGCAACCTGCAGGGGCGACAGGAAATGCAAGTGCTTCGATTTTATCTGCTGGTCAGCCAACAGGTGGACAACAAACCATTTGGCCAAAGCCGGGTAAAGAGCAAGCTCTCAACAATATTTATATGTGCATGAGATTTAAAATGAATGCTGATTATGTAGGGCAACAGACAGCAAATAAATTATTTTTCCTTGCTGCACAGGACTTCCCCTTCGGACATACTGCAAACAATGGGTTTTTTGGTTTAGGAGGATCAGGCAGTTATCCCTCTCCAACTTTCTCTCTGTATTTTGGGCATAACTCTGGAAATCTGGATAATTCTCATGCTTGTATAGCTGATCTAGGACTCGGGTGCATTCCCAACGTCAACAAAACTGAAATGAAACCTGACACTTGGTATACGATTGAAGCTTATATTATATCTTCAACTTGTATTACATGTCGAAATGGGACAGTTAAATGGTGGATTGATGGCTTACTTCAGGGAAATTATACTAATTTAAATTATGGTGATGGTGTGGTTAATCAGTGGCAATTGAATCACACATGGGATCGTGGGTCTGCTGTTCAATGCGGTCCTCCAACGAATCCCTCAAATAAAAGCGGAAGAGACTGTCGTAAAGATCAGATTTATTATTTTGATCATGTTCTTCTCGCGGCAAAAGGTGGAAAAGCTCCTTGAAATTTGAGAAATTTTACAACGTGGAGCCTAATCTCCAGTGCAATTCTTAAAAACTAAAATTTGTTTACTTAGCTCAAAGCCTTTTCCAAAGCTTGGCTGATCACTTGGATCGCTTTCACCGAACGCATTTCCGCGCGATAAACCAAACAGACTTCATCATTAAAAATAGGCGAGTTCTTAGCTCGCTCAAGTGAGCCAACTCGTAATGCGACTCGCTGAGGGAGAATGCCAATGCCAGCTCTTTCGCGCGTAAGGGCAGCGATAACCTCAAGATTAGGTGAGGAGATGAATCTTTTAAAATCATACTTCGCCTTACGTAGTTTTTTAATCTGGATTGGGTACTTTTCTTTAACAAGTATTTAATTCATTTAGGAATTCAAAAATTATTCCCAGAAAAATTCAACTCTGCATTATTAATAACACTGGGATTTGAAGTTACCGCTTAAATTTTAACTGCGATAAATCGCCCGCGTAGAACGGGGATCAAATCACCAACCGGAAGGTCAGCCTAAAATGCTGGCCTTCTGTTCGTTTTGGGCTGCCGATCGGCGGTTTCCAACATTTGCCATTCTTCCATAAATGGAAACTCCGTAAGTATCTAACAACAGCCAAATCCAGAAAAAAAGTTTCCATTTATGGAAGAAATCAGTGTTTTTGCCATTTTTGGAAATTCCCTTAAAAATTCAAAAATCCTTATTTCATTTAAGAACTTAATCACGTTGGCATCAGGTGATGCCGTTCTCGCATTAGTAACCCCACAAGAAAATGCCGCGAAATCAATCGCTAGCTAAAATTTTAGGGGTTAGGAAAATGAGAAAAAAATTAACTCAGCCATGGCTGACAGTTTCAGGAGTCGAAAGACCGACTGCGGAACTGAAAGAAATTTCAAAATCTTGGGATGAGCAGATCTGGGGTGAATATTTAAATTGGTTTGAAACAGGAAGAAAGGACAAACTTGTTTCGCCTGTTTTATATGACGCCATTGCCGACTCAATCGAAAAAAATATTTTCGAAGAGCTTGAACAAAAAAACTGTCCTGAACTTCGGAGTTATTGTGACCAGCTTTTAGCCGAATTACCGAAGCATCAAGAATTTATTTTGCGCTCGATTTTCTTCGAGGGAAAGACTCAAAGTCAGATTGCCGTCGAACTTAATCGCACGAAGGCCTGCATCAGCCAAAACAAATTTAAGGCTCTTACAAGGCTTAAACGGGAATACGACGGGGAAATACTTTCCGCCCGCCGTATTATGAGGGGTGCAAAATTTTTTATTCCTGAAGCAGAGAATTCAATCTGGGATGAAAAGCTGTCAAACCAAATCCGCGATCACCGCCCTTACGGCATTTCTGATCACGATAAAGAACTTTTAGGCCACAAGTGCCGAGAGCTTCGAGAAGTGTTCAAAGAACTGAGTGAAAGGTCCCGCCAAGTTATTTATTTAAAATTTTGGTGTGACTTTAGGAATTCTCAGATCGCTCGTAAATACTCAATCGGACTGAATAACGTGGACACGATCATTGATGCCACAGTTTTCAAAATTAAATCGAAAATCGTAGAAAATTTAATCGCTGATAAAAAGGCTATCCAAGCCACGTCTTTACTAAAAGGGGAATAAAATGTTTTTAAATCAAGAGTTACTCAATACATGTGAAGAATTTTTTGATCAGATAGCTAACGATGAAGGAAATGAAGACTTGGATCAAGCTATCGACGATCTTCGATCATTTTTAGAAAAAGACGTAGACGGATTCACGCAGCTTCCTGAAGACGAAATTTCATATTTTACACAATCACGTCTTGAAGAAATATGGATGCTCATTTCAAAAGAAGAAAAAAAGATGAATCCCGATCTTTCCGAAATGTACCAAGAAATTTTAGAAGTCACTGAGGATGCCTGTGGTTTTCAGGCAGAAAGCAGTGAGGACGGGGAATGAAATCACATTTTTTTCGTCTACTTAGAAAATACAAACCGTTCCTGGAAAAACTAACAACGCTCTCAAAGGGGGAAATGTCCTATGAAGAATTTGAAAAACTTGAATCTAAAAAATATCCGCGCGAATGCAAAACAAATTATGAAGGTCCTAAAACTCATCATTCTTATTACTATACCTATGATTGCTGTCGCAAGTGTTGAGAGTTCGCTTGCCGCAGTTCAAGACAAACTCGTTGGAACGCTACTTCCGTTAGCTGCCATGTGCGGGCTTGTGTTTGCCGGTCTAAGTTTTGTTGCCGGTCAACCCAATGCCAGGATGCACCTGATCTACGCCATTTTCGGAGCCGCTATCGGATTCGGAGCTGAAAGTATTATTTCGCTCGTCAGAAGCCTTGTGCATTAAGAAAAGGTTTAACCAATGGGACTTAAAACATCAACCGTCTATCGTTGCCTGGACAAAAAAACCTACATCTTTGGCTTTGAAGTCATTGATCTGTTTTTAGTGTTCACGGTTCTTGCGCTCTTAAATTTTATTTTAGGTCATGTGCCGTATAAATTTTTATTCACCTGGGGACCGACACTTGGTCTTGCAGTTTTTATAAAAATCATTAAGCGTGGAAAACCTGAAAACTATTTACAGCACCTGATCCGTTCTTATTTTCAACCAAAAGTTCTTTCAGCCTTCGCTTTGGCGAAGAGAAGACCAAAATTTGTTAAACTTAAAGGAAGTAAACTATGAATTCAAAACTAGTGGATCAGCTTCAAGTCTGGGGCTTTGAAGAAGGAAAACTTATTTTCAAGGACTTATCTTTGGGATCGGTTTTGGAACTGACGGCGAAGGACATTTCTTGCAGTACGGATGAATATCTAAACTCTTTAAAAAGTGTGACCTGTGATTTTCTAAACGGTTTGCCAGAGAAATTATCCATTCAGTTTGTGCAGATGACAGCCGGAGGATCAAGTCAGATGTCAGAAGATCACGCGAGTCTTTTGAAAGATTCAGCAAGTCGCCTTTCAAAGTCGCTTCTCAATGAGCGTGTTCAAAAAATTTCAGATCTGAATTCAAAAAACGAAATCATTGATCAAAAGTTATATGTCGTTATCCGTCGAAGCTTTGTAAATAAGATCAAGACTAAGAAAAAAAGATTCAGACTTTTTAAAAAGGACGATAGTTCTGAAGAGTACTTCGCCCGCTCGATCCTTGAGCCAGAGCTCAAGCTTTTTAGTCAAATGGAACTAAATATTCAAAAAGGTTTTGAGACTTTAGGAATTAAAACCAGAACTTTAAGCGAAGGTGAAACGTATTCTCTTTTGTATAAGCAGTGGAACCCTGATGGACTTATGCCAGAGAACTCTTTTGATTCGGAAGACTTTCGTGATGGTTTGCTTTTGAACGATTTCGTCATCACGTCGCGCGGATTTATGCTAGGCCAGACTCATCACAGGGTTTTATCGTTAAAAATCATGCCCGAGCGGACTTTTGCGTCGATGGCCGAAAAATTGCGGGAGCTTCCGTTTGGATCAAATTTATTTCTAACGATTCAAGTTCTAGATCAGGCGAGTGAGGACTTAGCCTTAAAAACTCAGCGTCGGATTGCGTATTCAATGTACTCCGGCCAAAAAGGCATCCAGGATTTAGACAGTGCTGCGAAGCTGCAAGATATCGAGGCCGTTCTTTCAAAACGTGTCAGTGGCGAAACGAAAATCTTCTCGGTTTCATTAACTGTCCTTCTAAAGAGTGAAAACGAGCACGACTTAGATTCGCAGGTGGCGAGTGTATTAGCGAAGTTCCGAGAGCTTTCGGGCTCTGAAGGAATGCTTGAATCATTAGCTGCAAGCCCAATTTTTTTTGATCTAGCAATGCCAAACGCTAGATGCAGAGACCGGAGTCGTCGTATGAACACGGAAGTGCTCGCGGATTTCTTACCCATTTTTGGAGACTGGAAAGGGCATCAAATCCCTCGCCTGTTACTCCGTAATAGATCAAGTGGACTTATCGGCTTTGATCCTTTCTCGCCAACGCTCACAAACTTTAATCAGGTCATCAGTGGTGGAAGTGGGGCTGGAAAAAGTTTTTCAATCAATGTTCTTATTACTCATCTGATGAAAGAAGATCCAAAAGTTTTCATTTTGGACATTGGAGGCTCGTATAAAAAAACGACGGAGAATTTTGGTGGTCAGTACATTCCGATTGGAGCGGATTCAAAAATTTCTATTAACCCCTTTGATTTGAGTGACCAGTCGATTGAAGCGATGGACCAGAAAATCAAGTTTTTGACCTCACTCGTGGAACTAATGACGAAGGAAGATGATGAAAAAGGCATTCGAAAACTTGAACGCTCCGAGATCGAAACGATCATTAAAATGATTTTGCGGGATAAGGCTGAGCCCAAGCTTTCAGATTTAAAAGAGGTTTTGCTCACGCATGAAGAGCCAAGTCTTAAGAAAATGGGAAAAATCTTAGAGCCTTGGTGTGGGGATTCTCCCTATGGGAAATTCATTGATCAAAAATCAAACCTAACGCTCAGTCAGAAAATTGTCTGTTTTGATTTAAAGGGACTTGAGTCCCAGCCCGATCTTCAGGCAGTGTGCTTATTCCTGATCACTGATCTCATCTGGCGTGAAGTTCAAAAAGATCGAATCAATGCAAAGTTCGTGGTGTTCGATGAGTGCTGGCAATTGTTAGAGAGCGACGCCGGGGCCAGATTTTTAGAGAGCGTTTTTAGAACCTTTCGAAAATACAAAGCGAGCGCCATTGCGATTTCACAAGCGATGGAGGATTTTTCAAATTCTAAAGTCTCTAGCGCAATCTTGCCGAATTCCTCAGTGAAATGGATTTTAAAACAGACCGGCGGAGATTTAGGTTCTTTACAAAAAGTTCTGAATCTGAATTCAAGAGAGATAAAGCTCGTTGAGAGTGTTACTTCAAAAAAAGGATTTTACTCGGAAGCATTTCTCATTGCGGGAGATGATAAACAGCTTGTAAAAATCGAAAGTACCCCTTTGGAATACTGGCTTTCGACAACGGACCCGGTGGATCTTAAAGCGCTTGATGACCACAGACTCGAGTATCCAAACAATTTGGATTTGTTCCGAATGATGGCAAATAAATATCCAAACGGCGCGTTTTAGATTTTTCATCCTTAGAGCTAATTTTAAAATAAAAGAGGTAGAAATGAAAAAAAAGATCATAGCCGTTTTTACGGCTTTCAGCCTTGTCTTTTCTTATTCGCAGCCTGGACGCTGCGATGCTTGGGGCGCTGATATTCCGATTCTCTTAGAGATCTTAGCTCAGTCGATCCAGCAGCTTATTCAGCTTAAAGCGATGCTGCAAAATAGTGACGATACTTTGAATCTTCTTCAAGACGTCAATCGCGGTATTAATGATTCGCTCTATTTAGCACAGACCCTTGGTCTTCGCATTGACCCTGGCATTTATCGGGATCTGCGAACCATTGATCAGGCGGCTCAAAGTTTAGATCGTATTTACGGCGTAGTGACAGATTCAAAGCTTGCAACCGTACAGCGAAATACTGATCAAACGGTGGCTGAGGCGATTTCTTTTAACAATGATTTAAATGAGTATGCTTTCAGACTTGATCAGATTGGCGAAGAAATAAAACAGTATTCCCATGCCGTATCTCCTGGAGGGGCGGCAAAATTAACTGCTGAAAGTCTTGGTGTAATGATTCATGTCTTAAACCAGCAAATGCGGGCTCAAGGGCAAGGCCTCAAACTTCAAGCTCAGGCGATGGCCGTCGCCAATAAAAAAGACAAAGATCAAACGGATCAGTATTTGCGTGAGGGGCAAGGATTAAAAATGAAGATGATGAATCTCAATCCTGAATTCAAAGTGATGAGGTTTTAAATATGGATGCGAATTGGCTATCGTCACAGGCGAGACTTATCCACGAAATTTTCTCATCGTTTTTTTATTCAATCGTGCTGCTTATGATTACTTTAGGGGTAGTAATCAATTTTTTTAAAATGCCACTCGGTCAAGTGCCTGAATTTTTTCAGTTCGTGGGACGAGCTATAATTGCTGCATTTATTTTGGCCGCGTTTCCGGAGATCATGAACTTTTTAGCTGACACTACAGACGCACTCGCAAAAGAAATCGGACAGATAAATAATTTTGCACTCGTCGTCCATAAGCTTGGTGAAAAAATAGGGACCATGACTTGGTCATGGGTGAGTGTAAAAGATTCTATTCTTCTATTGATCAGCTATCTGACATTTTTCCTGCTTTATATTTCCGTGTATGTTGTCGATAGCATGTACCTATTAGTTTGGACGCTGATTTTTATTTTTTCACCACTTCTGATTGCAGCGTTCACTCTTCCTTCGACCGCAGCTGCGACAAAAGGACTTTTTCAAAGTCTGATTGAGGTGTGTCTGTGGAAAGTCTGTTGGAGTGTGCTTGCGGCCCTGCTTTGGAGTTTCGCCCTGTCAGAAATTAACAAACCAGAATACGACGTCGATTTTTTAACGGCGATCATTCTGAATTTGATGCTGGCGTTTTCTGTTTTACTCACACCCATGATAGTTAGCAGTCTTCTTAAAGGTGGTCTTGCCAGTCAGGGAAGTTTTATGGGAAGTGCGGTTTTGGCAGCTGCGGCTCTTACACCGACCGGCATCCTTGGCAAAATTAAATCTGGCGGCGCAAAAGTAGCCTCTGGCTTTAAAAGTAGTGGGAAAGAAGAAACAGAGCCGGATGAAATCGAAAGAAAAGATCCGAAGCAAGCTCCTTAACAAATATTTTAACAATAAAGGTTCATTTTATGAAAATTTCATTAAGTATTGATTCTCTATTAAAAGAAAATAAATTCCTGAAACTTGTCACAAAGTTGCTCTTTGGCTTGGTTTTCATTTTACTGTTGCAGGTGATTTCCCTCTATAGTCGTGACCCGATTATCATTCAAAGCTCAACGCGGGGTCGTGAAATTTTAGAGCCAATGACGGTGTCTCGAACAAACTTAGATCTCAGAGTCGCAGCCCGAAATATGCTTAGGGCCCGTTTTGATACGGAAACACATTCTCCAGAATTATTTTTATCCGACAAGCAAAAAGCTCTTCGTGAGAATGAGCAGCGAGATCTTAAAAGCCGAAATATGACTCAGGTGATTGTAATTAGAGATATCGCATTGGCAAAAGAGCAAGCCTTTGTCGATTTGGACCGCGTGATTGCGGTCGGTGATCTTCGCTCAGCGATCCGTGCAAAAATTAAAATCGCATTTGAAGAATCAGAGGCTAACGAGCTTAACCCTTATGGCTTGGTTTTAAGCCTTGCCGAGGTTCAATCGAATGAGGTGAAGAAATGAGATTGTTGATATTTTTTATAACCATGATTCTGAGTCTGTTATTTACCGATTTCGCTAAGGCTAAAAATTTGCCAAAAGTTGACGAGGGTAAATCCATTACTTGTGATGATAAAAAGCCAAAACCCGTCCGCGTGACATTTGGTAGGGTCACAGTTTTAAATTTTCCGTTTAAACCGAAGGATGTGGTCCCTGGAAACCAGTCATTTGATTTTAAGCAAATCAAAAATGACTTAATAATTATGGCGACAAGCTTCACAGGTAAAACAAATGCCGTTGTTTATCTAGAGGATCGGCGGTGCTCGTTTGATTTAATCACGGTAAAATCCGGCGGAGACGACATTCTCACCGTCAAAGACCCGAAAGATTCACAGTATGAAATGAGGTTCTGATGACTGATGAAACCAAAACTGTTGAAGTTAAAGCTGATACAGGCACGGCATCCATAGGTGTTAGCTCTTATTTTGAAAATGAAGGAAATTTTGGTAAACGGCATTTTAAAGTGACAAGCTTTATAACTATTGCACTGATTCTGTCGGTTTTTGTGACGGGATTATTCAATAAACGAAAAATACTGGGAAAAAACTCAAAAGAAATGCCTGCTCCGAATTTTAGCCGAGAAGTTCCAATCACAGCGCCGCAGATTTTAAACAATGTAAATTCCGTAAATGTTATTGGTCGAAGAGGAAATGGATCTTCTCAAGGAAAAATTAAAGTCCTAACTCTTCGCGGCCTTTCTGAAATACCGATTGGCTCCGAAGCAAAGGCTATTCTCGTGAGTGGCGGTACAGATGGCATGATCAAGGCAAGGCTTACACAGCCTCTTATCGCAGATGGTGAGCCGATTGTGCCAGAAAATTCTATTTTATTCGGTAAAGGAAAATCCGGTGATGAGAGACTGTATGTTGAATTTAGTAAAGTGATTTTCCCAACGGGGGAAAGTTATTCCATTTTAGCTCAGGCTTTTGATCAATCCGATAAGATCCAGGGTTTAAAAGGTTCAGTCGTGGGCTCACGCTCAAAAAAAATGGGAATGGCTATGGGACTTGGGCTTTTGGGTGGCATGGCTGACGGTCTTCGTGAAACGAGTGGTTCAAGTTTTTTCATTGCTCAAAAGCCAAGCATGAGAGACGCAGCCCTTGGAGGAGCGTCGAGAGCTGCGCTTGATCAGAGCGCTACCTATCTGGAAGAAATGAAAAAATCTCCGAATATTATTGAAGTTAAATCTGGCTCTGAATTCTTCATCATTATTGATGAGCCAAAAAAGAAGGACAACGTGTATGATTAATGACCCCAGCGATAAAAATAAATTTCCCATAGCTGATAAAATCTTCAAGGTCTTTAGGTTTTTATGGATCTCGGTTTTGGAAATTTATCGCGGTATTGAAACAGAATCTTTTCCGCTTTGGCAATACTGCGGTGGTGGAATTTTGTTCTCATATTACCTATTATTTAATCTCGATATCTGGCTTGCTCACCTTATTGAAAGTGAGCTTTACCTTGAGCAAGGTCCGGCAAAGCTTTGCCTTATTCTTTTTTCAGCGTCGAGTGGTTTGATTTTCTATGGGTGTAGTCGTGCTGTGGACCGAATGAAATTGGTTGAGCGTCTTAAAAAAGCCTTTGATTACTGTGATCTAAAATCTGGAGGACTCTATCCGTCTTTCATCAGTGATGAACCAATTGACGAGTTCGTTCGGCAAATGAAGCTTTTTGTCCCTGGAATTCCACTTCAACGGTTTAAAGACAAAAAACTGGAACTTGAGGCGCATTTCAATGTGACGATTGTTAAATTCTTTGAGGAAGAAAATGATAAGACCCGGATCAATCTAATTTATTCGATGCGTGATTTACCTTCAAGCCTTGTCTTAGAAAACCCACAGGATTTCGTTGATTGCGACATTCCGATTGGGAAAGGTTATGCCTCACAATTAAAAATCAACTTAAAAGACATGGGCCACATGATGGTGGCGGGCCAAACCGGCGGTGGTAAATCGAATTTTCTAAAGACCGTGACTTCAATTCTTTGCTTAAACAATCAGAATGCGGACGTTCACTTTTTGGATTTCAAGGAAGGTGTTGAGATGATGGCTCTAAAAAATAAGCTTGGTAGCGAGCAAAAGAATTTTCACACTCATGATGGTGCGGAAAAAGCCATAGAATATTTGGCGGGGCTAACAGATCTTTTAACTGAAAGGCTTAACCAGATTAAGATCTCTGGTGCGATTAACTTCGATGAGTACTTAAAAAAATCTGTAGCAGTTCAACCAAGCACTGAGACTTTTTCAAAGAGCGAAGCGCAGAACAAAAAAGAAAAGCTAAGTCGTCTTTTCATTGTTGTTGATGAAATCGCACAAGTTTACGTAAAAGATAATTCTTCAACCAAGGAACTTAAGAACAAAGCCCGCGAGGCCCTTAACAAAATCGCAAGGCAAGGGCGCGCGGCAGGTGTGCATTTGATCGTGGCCACCCAGAAGCCAGATGCTCAAAGTTTTGATCAAACTGTCAAAGCCAATATGCCAGCCGTACTTTGTTTCCCGATGCCAAGCCAGGTGGCTAGCGTCTCCGTACTTGGTACGAAGCGAGCCTACGACTTAAATCCCGAAATTAAGGGCCGAGCGATTTACAAGTTTGGTCCTACCTTGCACGAGGTTCAAACATACTATTTCCAATAGAGGTGACTTTAGATGAGAACTGAAAATCAAAATTTAATTGGCTCTGGCAGAAGCACCAAGGCTAAACCCAGAAAAATCGGACGTTCGGAGTATCTTACCCATCGCGATAGTAAAATCCTAACATACCTCTGGCGCTGGAAGATCGCATCAACCACTTCGATCCATGAGGCAATCAATAAAATTTCGTCTAAGTATTCAACTTATAAGATTCTGGATAAGCTTGAGCGGTCAGGATTTATCGGAAGCTATTTTGATTACGAAGAGCGCTTCTACGTCTGGCAGCTCACGAGCAAAGGATTTACAGTGATTCGGAAAAAATTCGATGAGTTAGCTGAAGAAGGATTTTTATCTGAAAACCCAAATCATGATCGCCTTGTTCAGGCTTTTCATTTAGGTGAATGGGTGACATATCATAGTCCGAATATCATTTTTTGGACTGAGCAGGAAATGCGCAGGTTTGATGTGGCTGATTATCCCGAATGGGTGCCAAGATCCAAAGAGCACCGGCCCGATGGATACACCAGAGTGGTCGGTGCAAATAAAGCCTACACTTTTGCTTTTGAAGTTGAGCTTTCGACAAAACGGATTTCAAAGTACGAAACAACTATGCAGTTTTATAAACACGCTAAACAAATTGATCGTGTGTATTGGCTGGTGGATCAGAGCTACACCCGAGAACAAATTCTTAAGGCAAAGGCTTGCGTGAATGACGAATCGTTTAACTATCATGTGTTCATTGAACTGGAAGATTTCAAGAAAAACGGCTGGGATGTGATGATTACCAACGAACGCTCGGAAAAGGTTCACACGATCCGTGAAAATATGCAGGAAATTTGCGGGGATTTTTACAGGGATCTGATGGAGACCTACAGGGGACGCTCCACGGTTCATGTCCATTTGAACAATTTAAAAGTCATCGGTAAAACAAAGACTTAGCGCGATTCGGCCGCGGGGACGTCTTCATGACTGACTACCCCTACGCTCCTTATTCGCTCCTATGCCTCTTATCATTCTATCAACTCTAAACCTACGAGGTCTATTCATGAAAAGGTTTGAAAAATCTTTTTTACTTTGTATTTTTATTATCATCACTGGGTGTCAGAACATGAAAAATAAATCTGACAATAAAACTCAAAACCAGATGCCGCCCAAATTATTAAAACCTGAAATTAAGAAAATTTGGATTCCAGAAGTGATTAAAAACGGCGGCACTGAATGGGAAGAAGGTCATTATCTTTACCGAATTCAGAGGGACACGTCATGGAGTCGGTAAATAATAATTTTACCAGCGAAGTTCAAGCGGTGGATGTAACAGCTGAAAACATTTTAAAACAGAAAGAAAAAATTCAGATAGAAAGGGTCTCCCTTGGTAAAGAGGAATCTGATATTCTAAATAAGTGGCTTATGCAGATTAAAGGTTCAACCAAGGGCTTTTTGGATTTAACTAAATCTGATCTCGTTAATTTCTTGATTAAGTCTCACAGCGAAGATTTGTCGGCAAAAGAAATTAAGAAGATCCGTCTTAGTCATTACAGTCTGATTAAGCATTTAAACTGGATTACGCCGCAGTTAAAGAAAGCCTTTGAAGAAAATAATCTTGAGCAGGTCAGAAGCTTACAGCTTGAACTTCGTAGCCTTGAGCTTGGAATCATCAAGGGAGCGGAGAACAAGAATTCCACTTTAGTGGCGGACGTTTCCGACAGAGCGGAAAAACAGCGCGTAAAAAAACATAAAAACAAATCCATCACAGATAAAAACG
The DNA here is from genome assembly GCA_021731025.1 of Pseudobdellovibrionaceae bacterium. Lineage (GTDB taxonomy): Bacteria > Bdellovibrionota > Bdellovibrionia > Bdellovibrionales > Bdellovibrionaceae > UBA5009. Next base: position 14,894 of record JAKFYD010000029.1, read on the forward strand.
AACCACATCAATCCCAAGAATAATTTTTCAAATCTCGAAATTTTAAAAACGTGGAATTGATTTATTTTAGGAGTTGTGAGACTATGAAATTAATAAAGTTTGATGATGTTCATCAAAAAAAGTTCTTTGAAAATATAGAAGTATGGTTGTCAACAAAAGACGTAGCAAGGTTTCTTTCGGTTTCACCAAACGCGGTCAGGATCATGGTTTGTAGGGGCTTACTTCCCAGTTACAAATTCAAGGGCCGACTTCGTTTTTTGAAAAAAGATTGTGTCGCTCTAGTCCAAAAAACTGGAGCATAAAAATGGCTATTAAAAGTTACACATTAAAAGGAAAGAAATTATTTGAGGTTTATGTCAATGGATCAGATCTTCGCGGCAAACGTGTTCAGATGCGAAAACGCGGAGTCGAGTCCATTACAAAAGCAAAAGATCTTGAATTTGAATTTGAGCGGGACCTTGCAAAACAGAAAGAAGGCGAAATTCATTTACGCTGGCATGAATGGTTCACGGAATGCATGAATCTTATGAAGGTCTCTTACAGAAATTCGACCTGTTACAGTTATGAAAAAACCTGCGGTAAATGGGTAAATCAACATTTAGAAAATAAAGAGCTTCGGAAAATCACGAAATTTGATATTCATGAAATTCTTTACGAAAAGATTGTTGGTGAGCGGGTCACTGATCACACTCGAAAATTCACCTTGAAAATTATTAAGCGAATTTTCCAGATGGCGGTCGACCACGGTAAACTTGATCGTAACCCCTGCCAAGGGATGACGATTAAAGTTCCCGAGACAGAGCAGAAAGTTTTAACGAACGCTGAGGTTGAAAAACTTTTGTTTGAGGCAAAGGTTACGGATCACAGGTTTTATCCGATTTGGATTTTAGCCTTATTCACAGGGATGCGTTCCGGCGAATTGTATGCGCTAAAGTGGTCAAATGTCGATTTCGAGGCGCGAACGATCAGTGTTTCAAGAAGTTGGAACAGCAAAAATGGTTTTACTCCGACGAAGAATCAAAAATCCAGAATCGTCCCTATCAGTGATGAGCTTTTAGTTTTTCTAAAAGAGCTTAAACTTAAATCGGGCGATGAGGAGTTTGTTCTTCCCCATCTTAATGAATGGAGCCGGGGTGATGCCGCTTATGTGCTGAAGGATTTCTGCAAAACGCTCGGTATTACTCAAATCAGGTTCCATGATCTACGAGCGACATTTATCACCAATCTGCTGGCTAGAGGTGAATCCCTGGCCCGCGTGATGGCGATAGTTGGTCACTCGGACATAGAAACCACGAACGTCTACGTGCGCAAAGCTGGGATCGAATTAACTGGTGGAACTGAGAAGCTTGGCTTTAAGGTGCCAACGGATCGGGCCGCCAAGGTTCTTCGGCTTGTTTAGCGCAATTATGGGTTTTTCGTGTGTTGCAATTTGTGGTTTGCTACAGATTGCTACAACCCGAAAGACCGTGTTGAATTTCAACTGTATTTTCTGTAGGTTAGCTTATGAGCGGTGAGGATTCTCCCTCCCTACCAATAATTTCCCAAGTGCTTAAATGACTTGGGATTTTTTTTGCCCAAAATCCATTTGCGAACTATTGCGAACCATCCCTAGTAAAAATTCTTTCTCCAACTTGCATTTGTACTTCTTTGATCCGGCTGTTTCGTGCTTTAGCATATCTATCCGTCGTGGATATATTCTTGTGGCCAGCGAGCGTTTGGGTAATCTTGATGTCACCAGACGCCTCCTGAGCTTCAGAGAGCGAGGCATGCCTTAGTATGTGAGTCCCAGAAAAAGGAATGTCAGCGTTCTTGAAAGCTTTGTCGTAGGCATGTTGAATGGACCTGTAAGAAGGCCATCCATCATCACGCCTAAACAAAGGACCATGTCGAACTCCTGCCTTTAGTGTCCACTCCCGAAATAACTTTATAAGCTGAGGACTTAACGTGATCCTTTTTCCAGTACTACTTTTAGATCCTTGAATCAGTTCACGGGTACAATCTTTCACTCTTCTAAAAATTATCTTTTTATCGAGTTTTAACGAACCCGCGGCAAAATCAAAATCTTCATAGTGCAAAGCCACGACATCTTGAATCCGCGAAAATGAAAAATACTGCATTCCTGCTAGGTAATAGTAGAAATCGTCATCAGCCTTCTTTAACTCTTCAAAAAAACGTCTTACTTGATCTGGAGTTAAATCTTTTTGAATCATCACGATTTCTTTGATTTTAAGATTTTCCTTATGCCGTTTGAGAAATGGCATTCGGTATTCGTAATCAATAGTTTCGTGATAGTATCCGAGAAGTACTTTTAAAAAAGTATACTCATGTTCAAAATTACAACGTCGTGTACTATGCAGAGCCCTCTGTTCAGGGCTTTTAAGCCAAGCCAACCACGAATCAATTTGAATTGGTCCAATTGCTTTAATTGTTCTATCCCAAAGAGGAAGAAAAAATCGGCAATAACTTTTGTACTTATCTTGAGTGTTGATAGCTCGGTGGATAAGCTGATTTGCTTCGTAGAAACTAAAAAGTTCTCGCAAAGTCATTCCATCAGCCGGTGACTGGTCTAAATTTGCAAAGCCCATTCGATCTTCTTTAAAACTTTTAGCTTCATCAAAACTATCAAAATGTCTTTTCAATCGTTGAAGAGATTTTCCATTCCCTTCATACCGAGCAGCCGCAAACTTAGAACCTCGTTCAGGTTCAACCCATTTTTTGCCGTCCATTGAAACTAAAACTCGATAGATGCCGGGAAAATTTTTAATTTTCTGATACTTTCTTTTCATTTGATCTCTCTTTCCGCAATCCAAGAATCGAGAGAAGCAATTTTAAAGCGAATGCCCCTTATGCCAATTTGAACAAACGGTATTTTGCCTGTTGCTTTTAATCGACGTAAATAGGATTCGCATATCGAGAGATACTTAGAGGCCCCTTTGTAGTCTAATAATTGATTTTCAAAGAACAAATCCTCTTTACCAACATTTTTAGGCAAAGAAAGATTTGAACTTCTGTCATTTATCCTAAACTGGTCAATGGAAGCTGTATTTTTTTCTCTGAAAATAGGGGTATTTTTATTGGTAATCATGTATTTCTCACTTTAAAGGGCTTAAATATTAAAATTATAGTTCTTCGTCCTTATAACTTTCGGGATCGTTGAAGTGTATTGTCCGGATCGGTTGAGATTCTTGACTATCTTGAGATCCTTTAACATCGCTTTTGATCGTCGGGGAATGGTTAGGCAGTGACCAGTTCCAAACCATTGTTGATCCAGAATCAGTAGCTCGCTTTGATCGGATACGGACTTTTTTCTTTGCTCGTGTGAGAGTTTGTTTAGAAATTCCGGCATTCTTAGCTTCCTTAAGGACTTCTAAGGCATGCATGGGTCCGTCTTTAAGGGCATCTTCAAGAAATTCACATGCTCTCTCAAGTTCGCTAGCCAATTCTTCTTCCGTGTCTTCAACAGTATCTTCAAGCTCGCCCATAAAATGAAATATGCCTTCATCTAGCCGATATCCAAACGGCTTTGCTTTCATGCCTATATTACTTTTTACGTGTAAAACTTTTTTTAAGCCTTTATCTTTATCGTCCTCACACACTTGAAGGATGGAACGAACAGCGGCGGAAATATCAATTGAGCCAAGACCTTTAGTTATACCCTTTTGTTCATTACTTTTAGAAAGATGACGAGTAACTATAATAGCGCAACCAAATTCATTCGCGAACTGAGAAAGTTTTTTAAAAAAAGGCCGCATATCACTTGCCTTATTAGAATCCTTTTTCCCCTCAAGAAAGGGCATCAAAGGGTCTATTATCACAAGGCCAGGTTGATATTTTTTTATTAAATTTTTTAGTTTCTCAAATCCGTCGTCATCAAGAGTAAAAAGATCTTTTGGGACCAAAACTTTGGAAAGGTCTGCATCCATTTTCTCAATTCTGGGACGTATAGTGTCTTCTAGCCCATCTTCTGCGCTCATTAATAAGACATTAGCGGCTTCAAACAACGATTGATTTTGAAAGTGCTTTCCACCACGAGTAACGGCAGCCGCAATCCACAATATTAAAAAAGTTTTACCTGTTCCTGGATGTCCTTCGATTAGGGTTGTTTTAGATTTGGCAATGTACTTTTCAAAAAGCCAATCAATGGAAGTAGGCATTACTTCATCCAGAGATATAACTTCTCTATATTTTTTTGATGTACCAATTATTCGCATCAATCCACTAGGACCGTTTTTTTTCAATTCATCAGTAACATCATAAGCAACTGGAGTTTCTGTCGACCATTCTACAAATCTAGCGTCGACATCGTATGACAATAAACTTTCGCCGCGAATGGTAGTTCCTTCAATTCCGGCTATATCGGCATCTAGTGTAATAATGATTGGAATTTCTATAGCAGTCAGTTGTTCTGAAAAATCATCCTTCCAAACGTTGGCCCCGCATGTATTTGTTATTGCAAGAAAGCCCTGCGAAATAGCTGCAAGAGCATCCATTTCACCTTCAACTAATAAGACGAGAGTCCAATCCTTAATGCTAAGATAAATTTTTTCAAGTGGATCAACAATGTCAACCTTCTCAAGGTTCTCAGTGGTATTGCAGTTCTCGTCATATTGTCTTTTTTGCTTCATCTCTAGAAGTGTAAAGATTTCTTGCGGATAAAGCTTAGGAGTTCCATTGCCTCCTTTCAATGACAAAATTTTCTGGGCCTTTTTTCGCCGTTTATTTGGTGGTAAGTACTCGCGCACATCTGCGTACAATCCGTCTGAGTCCCGAACAGGAATGCTAATACGTGATCCATTTTCACCGATATTAAAAGCATCGATGATTTCCGCTGATAGCATCCGATCATTAATTAAAAAATTAACTGTTTCCGGTTTAATATTCTTTTTAAAATCGATAATTTTTCTCTCTAGTTCTAGAAAATTTGAATTAGACATTTTTTGCTCCTTGGTTCCACAAACCCAATTTTTTGAACTCATTAATGATTGACTCTTTCGAACATCCAGCAAAACAGTGAAAGAGTATTTTGTTATTTCCGTCTGAAATAGAAAGCGATGGATTTTTATCGTTATGGGCAGGGCAATGAACCATAAAACTTGTTGGGGTACGTTGTATGCCACGTAACCTTTTGAAGAAGTCTTTAGCTGTTAGGTGACTCATTTATCGCCTCCTTCTTCAAGGTCGGAAGTACTGCAGTCTAGAATTTTGCAAATCTTCAACTTATGTTTATATGGGATGCTAACTCCCCATTTGATCCATTTAGATACAGACGCATCCGTAATTTCGAGCTTTTTTGCCAATTCTATTTGGCTTATATTCTTTTCCCTTAAGAGGGTTTTTAGTTTGTTCATGTTTTCTCCTTTCGAACAATTTCGAGGAAAATAACAACAACAAGCTGCAACTGAATAGGGAAGTGGGAGAACTGAAGATTATAGTAGAGGTGAAATTAAAAACCTATTTATTTCAATAGTTTAAGGAGTGGGAGCATTCTTATGAAAATCTTTGATTAATGTTTTGAGCTTTTGATGGTTGAGCTGAAATGGAAGTTCTAATTCAACTTGAGAGTCTAAAGGATAAAACATTTCGTTCAATTTCATAGTCAAACTCAATGTGCCAAGATCGTATTTCAAGGAGATATTAGTTTTTGTTTGAGCTGCATAATCTGACAAGATAAAAAAGTAAGTAAAGAAAAGATTCTGACGAAAGCGAAAGTAAGGTCTATTTTCGCGGTATGCGGAATTAAAACTAAACTTATTTTCAAGAATTTCGTGAATTCCGACCATTTTGATTTTAAAAATTCTGCTATCATGTTGTTCGCTTATCGAATAAAGATTTTTTGTTAAAACGTCTCGTACAAGAAATTTAAACGTGTTTTGAAAAAATGGGTCATAAAGGATTAATTTTATCGTTTTTATATCGGGCTTATTTTTTTGTGGAGACCAAATATTTTTTGAATCTACAATTTTTTCTAACAGCAGCTGTTTAGTTTCTGTTAACTCGCGAAAGATCTGGTAACACTCATAACTATTTAGTAGTTCAGGTAAAAGGGGGCATATTGAAGAACCTTTTAAATAAGAATGTTCCTCAAAACAGAATAGAGGATAGTATGGATCAGGTTCTGATGTTTTCGGTATCACACTAGAATAAAATTTAAAGTATTCCTCAAGGACAATAATCTTAAATCCAATTGGAAGCCCTTTGCTATTTAAAACTGATGTAAGTGTTTCTTCTTTGCTTTCCTTGAAGCACTTATAAATAAAATTAGCTGTTTCGTTAAAATCTAATTTGCTGTCGTGAAGACCTGTAACAACGCTTTTATAATTTAAATTTTTTAACGCCTTAATAATTGAAGTTTTATCATTTTGGTTATTCCATGTCTGATTCGAAAGTTTATTGATTAACTCTGTAATCCTTTGGTCATTTCTTAACTGTTCTTCAAAAAGGTATTCTGGGCAGTGATATTTCTGATTTTTCATGTTGAGCAAGCTACAACAACAACAATTTATTTACTAGTTTCATTCAATTTTAAGGGAAGAGTATAAGATAGATAGTTATCTTATAAACAATTTGCAGATATAGTTAATTGTAGTTATGACTTTGAAGCAAAAGCGCTTTATTGAATCCTATCAAGGAAACGGAGTTGTGGCCGCCAAAAAATCTGGGTTCTAATGCCGTTCTTTCGCAAGTTGCTTATGAGAACCTGAGAAAACCTGAGATTGGGAGGTCAACAGCTTTAAAGAGTAGTGCGGAGTGGGAAAGAGATCAGCAATCTCGAATAGCCAGATTGGAGTTTTGGTCTAGGATAATTTTCGATGAAAGCGTTAAAATGAGCCTGATGTTGAAGACAAGCTATCTGTTAGGGAAATGCCAAGGTGATTTTATACCAAGAAATGGACCCTCGGGCGTCGAAAAAACTTTGTCAGAAATCATTGAATCTATAAATTAAACTTAAACGAATGGTCAGAATAGCTCTTTAATATCAATTTCAAGAGCATCTGAAATTTTAGCAAGCATTTTAAGAGATGGAAGTTTTTTCCCCGCTTCAATCTCAGATAAGAACCCTTTTGAGATATCATTTTCATAGGCCAACTTTTCCATTGAAAGGCCGACCTGTAGGCGTCGCTCCTTAATCTTTCTTCCAATTCTTTTGGCCAGTTTGTTCATTGATAAACTCTTCGTCAGTAGATCTACCTTGAACAATACGTGATAATTTTAATGGGATAGTTCTCTGACAGAGAACTACAATGCAAAAGTATAATTAATCTGATGTTGTCGGTAAATTTAGGGCTGAAGTGGACGTCAAGCGGTTAAAGATTGGAATGGAAGATGCCTGAGCAAAAAAATGAATATAAGTATGAAAATGAATATACGAAATTGATTGAAGAAAATAATCGAATTGTACAGCCGACAACAACTCCAGAGTTGAAAGTTCATTTCACACAGGGAGATGCGATTATATCGTTTTTTCTCTTTAGTTCGATGATCTCAATTATTTTTCTAGTAAAAAAATATAGAGGTGGCTGGAGGCCGCATTTTTCAAATCTAATAAGGCTAACTTTAGCGTTAACTTCTTCTTGGGTCATATTAATCTCAGGAATTGATTTTATTTTTGAACTATATGACAAAGAAGTTTTTTTGAAGTTTATAATAGTTCCTCCTGTAATAATTTTAGCAATTACACTTATTGGAAAATGGGCTATGAAGAGAAGCTCTGATTTTTGGACTTAATTCATTTGGGGTAATTTCCAAATTTGCAGTCACTTTCCGCTTTTAGAGCCTAAGAAAGCCAGATGTTGGTCTTTAACTTTTAATTTGGTTCATAATCAAATGTAGTATTCGAACGGCATTTTAATCAATAATAGCCTCATTTTGAGATCATTATTATAAAACCTAAAATTGTTAGTGATTTCAGCAGTTTAACATGTCAGCTTATATAAAATTTTATTTTTTGTAAGATTTACATATTATGCTTTATTATGATTAACAAAATACATTACTATTATTAAAGTCTGCCTAGACACATAACGTATTTTTAGAGTACAAATTTTTTAATTGTGATAAATTAGTTTTAAGGATAAATATACGTATATGTATGTATACCTATATTTTTTTTTAAAATGTATATGTATATACATTTCCACTTAAATGACTGCTAAAGAAAAGAACAATGCAAGCAAAAGATTTAGCTAAAATTTTGAAAGATTATCGTGAAAGAAATGAAATATCTCAAATTGATATGGCCAAAAGACTTAGCTTTACTCAGGCAACTATTTCAAGAATAGAAGCTGGGAAACAATTGCCACGAAAAGCGCAGATCCGGAAAATTTTAGACTTAGTGCTCGCTAATAGTGAATTAATGAAAGCCCAATTTGAATCAAATTTTGAAGAAGTAGGAAGCTTTAGTAACAAGATAGTTTTTAATGAAAATTATTACGCTTATCATAAATCTGAATGGAATTGTTTTATGGCAAGTAGGCCCCATGGATCGGCTACAGGGGGAGATGTTCTCTTATTAAGAGAATTGAAAAAACACTCTCAAATTGGAGTATTGGTTGGAGACAGTGTTGGGCATGGCACCAGTTCTGCCTATATGTCTTTTGCATTAGAATTTGCATACACCGCTATTGCGTCCATGTTAAACCCAATGCTGCTGAACCCAGAGCTTTTCGATAAGGCTATAGCTACGGGAATAGTTAAAACAGCTAAAAATTGGCGTGGCGAACCTAGCATGATTATACTGCAGCTTGATATGGAAAAAGCACAGTTGTCTCTTGTCAACAGAGGCATGCCCCATCCAATTTTAATGGACGGAGAAAAGGCAAATTTTATAACCGAAAAGAGAGCGAGCGCATTTAGTTTGCAAAATATTAGTTCAGCTAAACTGTCATTTGATCAAAAGTTTGAACCTGCGCAGTCAATTTTTCTATACAGTGACGGATTATTGGACCTAATACCTGAAAACAATCTTTTACAGACTATGCAGAAGCTAAATAAAGTTTTTAAAGGGGACTCTCGAGCTATTGGAAGAAATTTAATAAGGCAAATGGAGAAGAACTCAGCAGATAAACAATTTGATGACGTGAGTTTTACAATAATCTCCAGAGCAATTAAGAGGAAGAAAAATAATGTCGTTTAGAAAAGAGTGGAAAAGAAATCAAATTAACAGGGAGCTTTTAAATGAGGAAGTATATATTTTCATTGAAGATACTCTCAAGGCATACAAAACGAAGCCACTTGCTGACAGTTATAATGATGCTCGCCTTATTACAAGAGAGCTCGTAGATAACATATATGTACATAATACCGCTCTTACAATTATAGTTACACTTTCAATTAGCAATCATGAACTCACGATAGGGATTTTTCATGATGGTGGAGAGTTTGATCCCTTTGATCCGAGTAATAAATGTGATCTTTTAAAAGCCAGGGACCAAGAGTATAAATTTAATACTACTTTTAAGCCTAACCAAAATGGTAACTATGAATTAATTTTGAAAATTGATCTTAGTCATATAGTTGACACAGGAGCTTCAGATGGACATTAAACATTTTAAATTTCAATTGAATGACGAAATATCGACATTAGAAATTTTCTTTTCTGGAGAATTGAAGGGTATTGATGATTTCAAAACGGATACTTTCACAAAATTAGTAAGAAAGATTAAATCAGATGCCGAAAGTAAATTAGTTTATCTCAATTTAAACGACATACAGTTTTGGGATACTGAAGGAATGAGGCAAACGCTTATACTAGCTCATGATATTAATTCTAAGGTAGGAAATGATCTTAGAGTGGCTATAGTTGCTCCTCGTGATGGTTATTTGTATAAAAGAGCTATCGAAAAATACAAAGATATTGTTGATAAAACAGTAAAGTGGAAAATTACTTCCACCAGTGACTTAATTTAACTAATTTTAATCGTGAAGTTTGAATAAGAATAAATTGATATGCAAAATATGCGAACTGTATAGAGCTACAAGAGGCCTACTTGGTATCGCTCTGTGACGCTTCTCAAAACTCAACTGCTTGATAATGTTATATTACTGAATAAGGCCAGTTATTTAAGGAGCACGCATTATAGACCTGTACTCCCTACCAACTTTTTCCTCGTTTATACTCAGATTTTTCAGATATCAGAACAGCTTTCAGTATTCGGTTTCAGTATTCGGTTTCAGTATTCGGTTTCAGTACGGTATTCTGAATGCAGCACAGTATCCTGGATGCTGGGCCCGGTATCCGGGATACTGGGTTGAATACAGGAAGCTGAGCTACTTTATCCCCAACAGGAAAACCCTAATCCTTCGAAAGAAAAGTAATGCAAAAAATATATCTCAAAGAAATGTTAGAAGAAGAATTTGAATCCTTTTTTAAACAAAGTGTAGAAGCCTACTCCTCAGATCTTTCAATTGAGGAAAACATCTTAATTGATGAAGCCCGTGCAGCTGCCGAAAAACAGTTTGCTCAGCTCTTGCCCAACAAAATTACGACTCCGGAGAACTTCTTCTATAAAATTTATGACAACGATAAATCTATCGGCCACCTCTGGTTTTCAATTCGAAAAAATTTTGGAAAAGAACGTATTTTTATATGTGACATTTTTGTTCAGGAATCTCAAAGAGGGAAAGGCTTTGGCACTTTTGCATTAAAGTGGCTTGATTCAAAAGCGCAAGAACTGGGATTTTTAGAAATCGGACTTCATGCATTTGCACAAAATACTAAAGCGCAATCATTATATAGACAACTAGGTTACAAGTTGACGAGTGTTTATATGAAGAAGAATTTATCTAAAGAAGCCAATAATCTTTGAATGACAAAAGACCGAATTAAGTTAAAACTCTAAGAATGCAAACACACTTCACCTTAGCTGAAGCTAAACAAATTCTCGTTCAACAGGTTCATGAAATGTTCGAGTGGGTTGGATTCGAAACCCGAAATAAATATCGAATCATCGATTCGCAGGGGCACGAGATCGCTTTTGCGGCCGAACAGCAAAAAGGATTATTGAATCTTCTTTTTAGACAGTGGCTCGGTCATTGGAGGAAGTTCGATGTTCATTTTTTCTCGAATGATCGAGTGATTTTTATGATTGGTCATCATCCTTTTCGGTGGTTCTTTCAGCGTCTTGAGTTGAAAGACACTCACGGACGCTTTCTTGGTGCTATTCAACGTCGTTTTTCGATTTTATCCAAAAGATTTGATGTTGAAAATGAGCATGGAATTGTGATTATGGAAGTTTCCTCGCCTATTTGGAGAATATGGAATTTTACATTCTTGAGTCGGGGACGAGCCGTGGCCGTTATCAATAAAAAATGGTCTGGTTTATTTTCTGAAGCGCTTACAGACCGGGATAATTTTTTGATTGATTACTCGGATCCTTCGCTTTCAGAAACCTCAAAGAAGCTGGTCTTAGCGGCTGCAATTTTTGTGGATCTGATGTTTTTTGAAAGAAAAGCAGGTTCCAGTAGATAAACTACTAGCTTGTTATGTCTGAGCCATTTTTAAAATTCCAAATTCATCTCTGAAAATATCTGAAGCAAAGAGCTTCAGATATTTTCTAGTTGTTATTTATCTTTCTTTGTATCGCTCTTTTTATGGTGTTTATGCATTCCTTTTCCCATCTTGCCCATCATCGAACAATGACCTTTATCTTTCATGTCATGACATTGACCGCGCATCTGTTCGTGGCAATCTTCAATAGATGAATCTGATCGAAGGCACTGAGCCATTTTCTCGTGAGTTACTGCCATCTCTTCCCGAGACTCTTTTGAGGGCGCCGATTTCGAATCTTTTTGCGCCGGCGATGATTCGTTAGCCATAACTCCCATGCTAAAAGCTAAGACCATTGAAGCTGTAAGTAGACTTTTTTTCATTTGCTCTCCTTTGAGATAGTTATTAATTTAAAATTTAGCACTGCCTTTTCCAATTTCCTTTCCATTTAGGATCACATGATATTCAATCGGGAATGCTTTCGCAAGCATGGCACTCACTCCGCAGTATTTTGTTTGTGAAAGACTAACAGCTTCATTGATTTTTTCTGCATCCACGGCGCCGTCGACCACGAAGGTTAAAATTGCTTTTTCAAAAACGATAGGGTGTGAGCCAGTTGAAGGTATGATCTCAACATCCACGCGAAAATTTGCCGGAGGCTGCTTGTATTTTTTCAAAAGAGCAATGACATCCATGGCAGTGCATCCGCCTAAACCCATGGCTACGAGCTCTTTGGGAGAGGCGCCCGAATCTTTTCCGAGAGGTGATTTGGCATCCATGGGGACAATGTGATCATCAACACTGCCCTCAAACTTCATCCCATCTTTCCAAATGATTGCTGTCTTCATATTTCACTCCGTTACATTATGTAAAAGCAACTTATGGGCCATCTTAAACAGACCATTAAGAGTTTTTCGCTCGATCTTTCGAGCTAATTTGTCTCTGAGGCTGCCAATTTGTCCCATTAACTGATTGCACGAAAATCAGTTAATGGGGATGCGTAAGTACCGTTGACCATTCTTTTCTGGTCTAGGAAGTTTACCTGCATCAATATTGACCTGGACTGATGGCAGTAACAACTTGGGCGCAGCAAGAGTGCGATCCCGCTCTGTGCGAAAGCGCACAAAATCTTCAAGCGAAGTCTCTACTTTCAACTGAATGTTTTCCTTTTTTTCCTCTGCGATTGTTGCCATGAATCTCAATGGGCGGCCGTTTGGCAAGTAATCATGGCAGGTGTACACTTTCGTGTTATCGGGAAGTTTGTAGAGCCGGTCGTGCACCGAGTGATAGAGCTCGACCGCACTTCCTGCTGGAAAGTCACATCGGCCAGTTCCATAATCAGGCATAAAAAGAGCATCACCAACAAAAACATTTCCATCGATGTAATAGGAAGCACATGCCGGGGTATGACCCGGAGTGAAAAGCGTCTTGATTTTTATCGATCCCGCTTGAAACACTTCTTCATTTTTCAGGAGCCGATCAAACTGTGACCCATCGGTTTTGAAACCCTCTGGCAGATTAAAAATTTCTTTAAAGATTTCCTGCACCTTGGTAATTTTTTCGCCAATGGCAATGCGAGCGTTTGGGAATTCTTTTTTGATGATCTGTGAGCCACTCATGTGATCGGCGTGGGCGTGGGTTTCTAAGATAAAATGAAGCTTGAGTTCCTTTGAATGCAAAAACTCAATAACCGACTTTCCCGATTCTTCGCTGGTTTTAGAAGCTGCGGGATCATAGTCTAAAACTGGGTCAATAACGATAGCATCTTTAGTTTTTTCATCCCAGACAACGTATGTAAGGGTCCAAGTTTTTTGATCGAAGAATTCTTTAACTTGTGTCATGACATGTCTCCTTTAATTCAATGATAGATGGCGACCCTGCTCAAATAAAATGGCGATTCCCATAGCGAGAACGAACCAACCAAAGCTGATTTTTAATTTTTGCTCTTCAATTTTGCTTGCAAAAGTAGAACCGATAACAATTCCAAGGATGGCAATCACAGAAACGATCAATAAAAGAGGCCAATCGATAAAGGCACCTCGCAAAATATCACCAGCAAATCCTATCAGTGACTGGAGTGCAATAATCATCAACGATGTGCCGATGGCAACACGCATATGGAGCCCAATCACTAGGACAAGAGCGGGGATTATCAGGAATCCACCACCAGCACCGACAAATCCAGCAATGACTCCGACAATAAAGCCTTCAACAACAACGAATGCCTTATGTAAGATAGAAGAATTTTCTATCGCCTTTCGTTCGCTGCGCTTCCTGATCATCGAGTATGAGGCCGCAATCATCAGAAGAGCAAAGGTGGCCATTATCAAAATCTCTTTTGTTAAATTAAAACCGCTGAAGCTGAGGATAACATCTGGAACTCTTGGAAGAATGAAGCCACGCGAAAGAGTCACTCCGATAATGCTAGGAATTGCGAACGAGAAACCAGCTCTAAAATCAATTTCTCCTTTTCTGATAGACATGGCGCTGCCGATGAGAGCCGTCACGCCAACAATGAAAAGTGAATAGCCCGCAGCTACAGTTGGTGGAAAATGAAAGAAGTAAACCATAATTGGAACAGTCAAGATGGATCCCCCGCCGCCCATCAGACCAAGAATGATTCCCATTGCAAGGCTTGCAATGTAACCAAGGATTTCCATAATTAATCCCGCAACTTTAAGTAAGGTTCGGTTTTCTTAAAGAGGAACATGCCAAAAATCATCGCTGCAACAAAGGCGATCGAGCGAATGTCAGTTGATGCGATTGAGACTACCCCCGGTCCAGGGCAATATCCTCCAAGTCCCCAACCAATCCCAAACAAGGACGAGCCCAAAATCAATCTTGGTGTAAGTTCTTTGCGCGTGGGTATGTGCCACTTTGTATCCAGCAACGGGGATGGTCTGCGCTTTATGAACGGGTAACTGGCCGCATGGACTGCGACAGCTCCTACCATAACGAACAGAAGGGATGGATCCCAATCTGATGGATTTAAGAATGCGATAATTTTCTGGGGTTGTGTCATGCCCGAGATTGCAAGACCAATTGCGAAGAGAAGACCTACAGCAAAGGAAACGGCATTTTGTTTTGCAAAATTCGATTTCATAATGAGTCTCCAGCAAAATAGCGAACAAGTTGCACGGTCATAAATCCGAAAAGTATAAATGTCAGCGTAGCAATGATTGACCTGATTGATAGACGACTTATTCCGCAGACTCCGTGACCACTGGTGCAGCCACTGCCCATCACTGTTCCGTATCCAACAACAAGACCTGCAATAAGTACCTGTAGTGTGCTGCGATCAGAGATATTGACGAGAAGATCAGGCCGCTTAAGTTTCATTAAGACACCGCCTGCAACTAGGCCCGCCAGAAAAAACCATCGCCACAGTCCTTCCCGGTTTGGCTTTGCCAGAGAAGAGTTAATGATTCCGCTGATTCCAGTAACTCGTCCATTAAAAAGCAGCATAATTGTTACCGAAAGACCGATAAGACAGCCTCCGACCAGAGAATAAAATATTGAATTCCATTCCATTTTTGTTCCTCATTTAAATGCATTAAGCAGGCCTTCAGCGATTATTCTTCGCTTGCCGTTTAATTTAATATATTATAATATCATAATATGAATAGTCAAGGTGCTATTAAAAACTTGTCGAATCTGAGGCGCAATAGTGAAGAAGTGGCTGCTTTACTTAAGCAATTATCTCACCCACAAAGGCTATTGATTCTTTGTAGCCTAGCTGAAGGAGAAAAATCAGTTGGAGACATCGAAAGAGCTTGTGGAGCTTCTCAGTCTGCTGTTTCTCAATTTTTGAAGGGTATGCGTTTAGAGGGCCTTATTGTTGCCCGGCGCGAAGGGAAGCAAGTTTACTATAAAATTGTAGATAAAAGAGTTCTTAAACTTATCAAGTCGCTTTATTTTATTTTCTGCAAATAGTTAGGTGACCGTCTAACGCCTCAGAAATGTTTTGAGCCTTCTTTATTTGGGACAAATTGTCATAGGCCAATCACTATTTTTGACAATTTGTCATAAGAGCTAAGCTCATTGTCAATTCAATTGGTTCTCCATTTGGCAGGCAATTTGGAATGGTTTCTGTGCAAGAAAATCTTTCTCAACTAAGGAGTGAAAAATGAAAGCAATCCCCACAGTTCAAAAATTTATGACTCATGTTCCTAAATCTATTGGCTTTGATCAAACTATCGCACAGGCTAGCGAGTTTATGCAAAAGCTCCATCTGAGACATTTACCTGTTCTTAAAGGTGGTCAGTTAATTGGCATTCTTACGGATCGGGATATTAATCTTGTACTGGGATTCAAAGATGTTGACGCTTCGGTGATGAAAGTGGAAGAAGCTTTTACACCCGATCCCTATTTTACCAGTCCAACGGCGCCGCTCAATGAGGTCGTTGCACAAATGGCTGAAAAAAAATATGGCTGCGCATTGGTTGTCGATAACGGAAAATTAGTTGGCATTTTTACAGAGGTCGATGCTTATAAAGCATTAGCTGAGCTTCTTGAAACTCGCTTGAAACATTAACGATTAACTATCGCAAACTCAGTCAGAACATTAGGGGTTCCATTCTTTTATGGATCAAAAGGTGCACAATGCGGTTCTTGTTTAGAAGGAGCGCATTCCCAATGCGGGGGTAAACCAATGGGTGGGTGGCGTTTTGGTAATACCATAGATGGAGCTCAAGCCGAATATCTGCTTGTGCCCAATGCAATAGCGAATTTGGCTCTGATTCCTGATCATTTGACTGATGAAGAAGTTCTTATGTGTCCCGATATTATGAGCACAGGTTTTAGTGGAGCGGAAAGTGGAAAAGTAAAAATCGGAGACACCGTCGCAGTATTTGCCCAAGGACCTATCGGTTTGTGTGCAACCGCAGGAGCAAAGCTCAGCGGGGCGAGTTTAATCATAACTGTTGATAGCCACGAAATCCGCTTGAAAATGTCAAGACAAGTGGGCGCGGACGTGACTATCAATTTTAAAGAAAAGGATCTAGATGCCTTCTCGGCAGGTCTTGGTGATCAAACCTTGATCACCACGTTGTGCCCTGGAGGTAAAGAAAGAATGCGAAGACTAATGACGGTCTTAAGCACAAAAAGACCTGATTTGAAACCAATGGTAACTCATCGGTTTAAGTTAAACCAAATCTTAGAAGCTTATGATATTTTTTCGAATCAAAGAGATGGAGTTCTTAAGGTCGCCATCGCACCCTAGTCCAATTGAATTTTTTTTCAGCCTATTTTGGTCACAACCTTTGTTCTGGAATTCAAATTATTTCTCTTTATTTAGAACCTTTTTCAAACTGTTTTGGCCTTTTCGTGTATTGTCGATAGATAGACCAAGGACTCTTAAAGCTTCTCCCGGAGCATGAAAGCCCATTGAATTCTCGGCTTCAATAAAGTCCAATAAAAATTGGGCCTTTTTCTGATACTTATAGGCCTCAGCTAATTCCGAAGGTGCTTTAACTTTGTTTTTTGCTTCACCTAACTGTCCAATGAATTCATTGAGGGCATCCATTGCAACGCCGCGGATTTCGAAGGTGCGATCTTGAATCGTTTCAATACGAGTTTTCAATTCAGCTTCCGACTGACGATGGCAGGTCTGACAAGAGTGAGAAAGGTTTAGAACTGGGCTGCGCACATGATGATTGGTCATTTTTGAAGCGCCTACTTTTTGGTAAGGCATGTGACAATCAACGCAACTGACACCACTTCGGGCATGTATGCCTTGAGAGTAAAGTTCAAATTCAGGATGTTGCGCTTTAAGGACATCAGCTCCACTGATCTTATGTGTCCAATCCTTATGATTGACCTCTTCGTAATAGCTAAGAATTTGATCAGCCTTAAGACCCTTGTGCCAAGGGAAAGTTAAACGCTTTTCAGCTCCTTTAAAATAATATTCAACGTGGCACTGAGCGCAGACATAGGTACGCATTTCTTGTGGAGTGGCCATTTTATTAATGTCATACTCAGTAATCCCTTCTTTAGCTTTGACCAATTTAATTCCTTCCATGAAAGCAGGGCGAGTCACGCGAAGTTTCATTGTTTTCGGAGTGTGACAGTCAATGCAAGACACGGGATGAGAAACATGTTTTGCAGCGTCGAAATAGGGTAATTTGTTTAGGGCATCGAAACCCTTCAAGAGATCACCTTGTCCTAACTTTTTCATCGCGACGTAAGTTGAAGCATGACAGTTGATACAAGTGCCAGGTTGTTTAACGACCTTTTGGCGCTCAGTTACCATCTGATCAATCAGCATGTAAGCATGTCCACGCTCTTCGCGAAAGTCGACGGCAAAAGCATAGCCTGCCCACATCGTTTTAAGTCGTGGATCTTCTTCTAATCGCGATTGCGACATCTGAGTAGGCTGATGTTTTCCTGGAGAATTATGGGGAAAGGCTTCGCTTCCGCCGTATTTAGTTCGAACTTGATCAACAGTTTTAAGGTAACTTGCATAATGATGTGGAAAATTACTTCCCCAAATTGCGGGATCTTCAGTATCGTCCGTGATTTCGACGACGGTTTGGTAAACGTTATTGGATTCCATTTTCTTTGTGAAAATGTCGATCAAAATGTAAATGATTAAGAAAGTTATAATGAAGGAAGAAAAAAGGGCTAATAAAAATCTTTTTCTTTTAAGCATAGCTTTCATGGATGGTTCACTTTCTATGTCCAACTTCGCGGTGACAATTGAGACAATTTTTTTCTGAGATATTGACTTGACCAACGTCGCTAGCGTGGACCAGCTGAGAATGGCATTCTAAACACGCCTTTTTGGTGATATTTAAATTGAAGTTTTTAATTCGAATTGGCTCGTGAAAATAACCCGTAGTGAATGCGAATGAATGATTAAAACCATTAATACCCTTTTGAACATAGCGAGACAGAGCGTTTCCATTAGAATGGCAATCGTTGCATCGAGCGAATGTGTGGTGGGACGAGGCTTGCCAAGAATCATATTGGGATTTCATAACATGGCAGTTAATGCAAGCCTCGGGGCGCTTCGAGAGATAGGATAATCCATCTGCGTAAATAAAAGTAGCTACAGCAGTTCCTGTTGGAACTCCGAAAAAAATTCCTAGTAAAACTAAAAAAATGGTCCGCAGCTGGCTTTGACTTGTCACAATAGGTTTAATAAGCGCGAATCTGAACTTAGAGCAAGTCAAATTTATTTAAAGGTAAAGGTAGACTCGAACGATGAAAGAATAAGGATTCTCGAAGTGAGAATCCTTATGTGATGTAAATTACAAATTTGGCTTACTGATAAGCTTGAACGATATCGTCAGGATAGATAACTGGTGTTGTGTCAGTTGGCATATCAGGGTCAAAACCACTGCCATCACCACCATCAGTGTTGGTGTTTTCAGTTCCATCCGTCATATCTTCAGGAGTTTCTTCTCCTCCAGATTGGGCTTGCTGTTCAGACACTCGAGTTGCTGATTTTAATTTAAGAACGGGTTTCAGAAGGCAGTTTCCGTTTCCTTGCAGGACAACAGACTTTTCTGCATCAAAATCGACGATAATGGAATAACTGTATCCGTTTTCAAACTGGACGGGATTTTTTAAGATCAGTTTGATTCCCGTGTGCTGAGCGCTCGGAGTTTTCAGCTCGCAAATGCTGTCATCAGATTTTGTAATTGAATTCCCAGAGCTCTTTAAAATTAAGCGGATTTGTTTAACCGCAACACCTTGTGGGATATTCGCATCCAAAAGAGGAAGTTTAACTCCATTGCGCAGTTGAAATAAATCGATGATGCCAAGATCAGCGGCGGCGATGACTCTTGCTTGTTTGCCACCTTTTTCAAGGAGGATTTCGACATGATCCACATTAACATTGACCGCCTTAATATCGTCTTTAGGCGCATCAACTAAACTTAAGCGGAAGTTGTTAGGTGTTTGGCTAAAAGAGCTTTGCGTCTCACTTTGAGGCGAAGCCGAGTACGGATTCACTGAAGGCGAGCAAGCAACCAATCCTAGAACACCTAAAGAGGCAAAACCAAATCTAATATTTAACGTCCTATTCATAATTCACTCCTTTGAAAGTGCACAGTCAGTTTATTTTAGATTCCTCTTTCAAACAAATTTTCGATCTGGCGACGACTCAGCTTAGTAATGGCCACGAAACAGAAGAACTTTTAGACAGTCAATAATATTACCCGGGTGATATTGACAAATGAATTAAACCCGGGTAATATTAGTTTTATAAGCGAGGTCAATTATGGAACAGCATACGACATACACGGCTTTTGAAGGATCAGATTTACTTTTTCGGGGTTCGCTTCATGAAGTTGTCACTAAAATCAAAAAAAGAATGGGGAAAACTTCTCACAGCGAAGTTTTTTTATTCAGTGATGAAACCGGGAAGCTGATGGATTTTAATTTTCATGGAACTGAAAAGGATGTTCAGAAGCGGTTGGAAGTTTTTTCTACAGTGCCAGAAAGACAGGGCGAAGAAGAAAGTAAATCTTTGGCTGGACCTGGCCGCCCGAAGCTAGGAGTGATTTCACGCGAAGTTTCCTTGCTGCCCCGGCACTGGGAATGGCTCGCGGCCCAACCTTCCGGAGCCTCGGCGACATTGCGAAAGTTGATCGAAGAAGCGAAAAAGAAATCGGCAGGTGGGGCTAGCCTTAAACAGTTGCAGGAAAGATGTTATAAAGTGATGTCGGTCTTAGCAGGTGATCGTTCCGGTTACGAAGAAGCTTTGCGTGCTCTCTATAAAAAAGACCAGGAAAGTTTTCTAATGCACATCAATGATTGGCCGAAAGATATTCGTAAACATATTGCAGAGCTAGCGCAGCCTGTCTTTGGGGAAAATTCATAAAGACATAACTCTGCGAAAAAGTGCTTTGCGTGACAAATTTCCTAACTTGTCGGGGAAGGAAACCCCTTGTTAATTTTTAAATTAAAATAGAACGGTGCTCATGCAGGAAGCAATTTTGCAGGTGTAGTAAAGCAGAAGTAACGGATTAACAACCACTCAAGGAGTTAGAGATGACAAACACACAGCAAAAGCCAAATCAAAAAAATAAACAGGACAATATGAATCCTTCAAGCAATCAAGGCGGAAGAGATTTCAATCGTCCAAACCAAAATCAAAATACTGGAAATACTTCTGAACAACAAACGCCTCGTGGAAGAGATTCAGTAAATCCGGGTCAAAAAATGAAAGATGGTTTTAAGTACGAAGAAATTTAACATTTCTTGCATTTTAAATGTTGTTTAGAATTTATGGCCACTTCTGCTTTCAAGCGTTGTGGCCATATTTTTATTATGCCCATTGACAATAGTGTGACCCCGACGTACCACGCTTAAATCCACTCTTTAGGCATGGAGATCGATTTTGGAAGATTTGCAAATTCATGAACTGGTTAATACTCCGGAAGAAAAACGCGACACTCACTGGGAAAATTTGTTCTTCCACAAACTTTCTCAATCACCTTTGAATCTTCTTTCCGAAGAACCTCAAACTGGCCCTGATGGCTGGCCTTATTTGTTGACGCAAATTTCTGAAAAAGCCACCGAACCTGCAAGCAAGATTATAACTTGGTTAGCTGATAAAGGGATTGGCCTCGTTGTTAATCCCATGAAGGAATATCCTGATTATGTTTTTACCTATGGAATGATTTGGCATTTTAAAGAGACAGGATATTTTTATCACGTTGCAGACCAAAGAAAAACAGGCACTGTGGAAATCCAAGTGGATAACAAACATCACTATGGTGAACCCACTAAAGAATATCTACCGGACTACGTTCGAAAAATCTTGCGTGAATTCTTTCGTGACCAAGGGCTTTTCGCGATAAAAATTTTAATGCTTTCCCCAGATGGAAAAAATTTTGATCTGGCCGTTTCCCTTGAATCCTTGGGAAATCCACCCTCACATGAACATCAAGGCATTGCTGAAGCGATCAGCTGGTTCTTGCCACCGCATTACTCTTTGCTTTTGATTAGCGAAAGAGATCTCCCCAAATTCATTGAGCTTTAGCAGTAAAGTCAGAAAAGTTCAGTTATCATCCAATTCATCAAGTTCAGGAATGCGGCTAAAAGCAATATGAGTTCGTGCCGAGCTAATGTGCTCATGCAATGAAGCTAAGTGCACAGTGTCTTTTCCGTATTTGTCATT
This sequence comes from Pseudobdellovibrionaceae bacterium, assembly GCA_021731025.1. GTDB lineage: Bacteria > Bdellovibrionota > Bdellovibrionia > Bdellovibrionales > Bdellovibrionaceae > UBA5009. The sequence continues at coordinate 36,508 of JAKFYD010000029.1, forward strand.
GATCTGATCAATAATTTTAAAGAAAGAATTTTTTTTCTCGCTCTCGAAAAAAGAGAGCTGATGTGCGCTCTCTGATGAAAAATCAAACAGGGCGACTCCGACCTTGATAGGCCTCGCTTGGCGTGGGCAATTTTTGTAGGATTTGATCAGGTGTGAAATCATCAAACTGGTGTCTTGGGTTTCATGAAATGAAATTTCGAATTTCCATTTCGTTCCATTGATAAATCGCACAGACACTTGCATCCGTTTCGTCATCCATTGACCTCGACGCAATCGTTGCGCCGCTTTCACCAGTAATTTTTGCAAAATAATTCCTGCTGAGGTGTAGTCTCTTTCCTGTGGAGGCAAAACATGTTCATGACTGATGGATTTTTGTTCAGTTTCGGCCACTGGGCGAAAAGATTCCCCTTTCAATAAACGAAAATAGCGAGCACCGACAATGCTCTTCCACAGGCCTCGCATTTGTCTTTCATTCAGAGAAAGCAATTGTTCCATGGTGGTAATTCCCTGTTGAGCCAATCGCCATTCCATCTTTGGACCAATGCCAGGAATATCTCGAGGACGAAGAGAAAAAAGTTTTTGCGGCAATTCTTCTTTTTCAATCCAAGTCACGCCATTGGGTTTTTGCATATCTGCCGCCATTTTTGCCAGAAGCATATTTGGTCCCAGACCAATGGAGACGGTGAGGCTAACCCCTAATTTTTCAGCGAGAGTTTGTTTGATTTTTCGACTCTGTTCTTGAGCGACTTCGAGTCGTTTGTGAGAACCAGTCAGTTCGCAACACATTTCATCGATAGAGCACACACGATGAATAGGGAGGCAACTGTCGATGACCTCTATCGCACGATGATGGTAGCGAGTGTAAGTCGCATGACGCGAAGGCACCAAGACTAAACCTGGGCACATTTTTTTAGCTTCACCGACTTTGGTCCCTGTGCGAACTCCAAACGCTTTAGCTTCGTAACTTGCAGCTAAACAACTGGTCGAGTCAGCCATCATCGGCACGACAGCAATGGGTTTGCCTCGGAGTTTTGGATTATCTTGTTGCTCACAAGATGCGAAATAAGAATTAAAATCGATGTAAAGCCAATCCACCATTTCTGAACTATAGAATTACAAATGATGGAATGTCTTTAAAAATTTACACAAAATTTACACATCTAGACTTAGTCGAGCTCACCGGGTCGGGGTAAGAGATCCATTAAACATTCACGCCAATATTCAGGAGCGTCATCACTGTAATCAACAGCAATGTAATAGCCCTTTTTACCTAAAAGCTGGGTGCGCGCGACTGTACCTGAAATTTCAAGTTCCATATCGGTAAGGCGTAAAAAAACGTGGTCGCCAATCAGGACGTCGATATTCAAGTTTTTACGTAAGGCTTGGGGAACCAAATCCTCGCGTCGCACTAATATCAGTAAGCCCGAGGCTGAAGCCTCGACGACTTCTCCGCTTTTTAAAATTTTTGTGAAGTCACTCAAGGTGGTCATGGAAGAAACGTGAACGGGAGAGGTTTCCTTTCGTGGCGCTAATCTTTTCTTTCTTTCCGCTGCTGGCTTTTTCATATCGTTCTCCTCAAAGGTCTTGTCGGCCAGCCACTGGCCTAAGTTAAGAGTTAAAATGATATGGTTGGAAAAAAGAAGTGCAAAACTTCTCTACAGATGAGCCTAAATTAGTGATTCAGAATCACCAGGCTGAAGGAGTGAGCCTCAGATAAAATTGTAAGGCCTTTGCAAGTTATTTTTTTATTTGTCTGATTATGAGACGCTTGAAAATATTCGCCCTGATCTAAGCCACTAGCTTTCACCCAGCGAATCTCAATTTCAGACATTAATTGAATTTCGCTGATTTGGCTGAAGGCTTTAAAGGCGGATTCCTTCGCTGTCCACAAAGGTTTCCAGTTTCCTATCGCGGTTTTAGCCAATGACATTTCATTTTGCGAGCTGATTCGCTCAATAAGTTTTTCACTCAGCCGCGAACTCTGTTCAATGTCAACACCGACCGCATGAGGCCCAACGACCCACACCCCTAAATCAGTCGTGTGGGAAATGCTTAAAAATAATCTTGGTATTTGGGGAATTTGTTTCAGATCGAAAAAAGTTTCTTTTTCGCTCGAGGTGAATTGATAACCGAAGCGATCAAAAATATCCTGGCGAATCAGATTGCGATGCCCTGCTTTTTCAGAACCATACTCTGCGGAAAACTTGATGATAAAATCGTCTTTTAAAAAAGTTCTTAAATTGTTTTCGGCAGGGGCGGAAAAATTCATAGAGCTAAAGCCTTCTCGTTAAAATGTTCGGGCCAAGTCACTGACTTTCCACTGGTGATCGCCATCATGCGATCCAAACTGGTTTGTGCTTTCAGGCGAAGATTCTCTGGCAATTGAACTTCGGGTTTACCCGTTTCAAGGGCTCGCGCGATTTTTTCCAAGGTGTTCATCTTCATGTAAGGACAATTGTTGCAAAGACAGTTTTGATCGACCACAGGTGCCTGAATCAATTCAACATCGGGACGAAGTTTTTTCATTTGGTGAAAAATTCCAGCTTCGGTGGCCACGATGAATTTTTTCGCAGGATGCTTTTGAACTTCTTCCAGTAGACGTGAAGTCGATCCCACCACGTGAGCCATTTTCAAAACGCTTTCATCACATTCAGGATGTGCAATTACACGCGCCTCGGGATGATCTAAGATTAAATCTTGCAGTCGTTTCGCATTAAAGAGGACATGGACTTCACAGGCTCCTGGCCACAGCAAAAATTCTCGGCCTGTTTGTTTACTCAAGAAGCGACCCAAGTGTTGATCAGGACCAAATAAAATTTTTCGCTCGCGAGGAATTGCATCGATGATTTGTGCCGCATTCGAAGATGTCACGATCACATCCGAGATCGCTTTCACTTCTGCACTGGAGTTGATGTAAGTCACTGCGATCCCATCGGGATGCTGATTTCTCCAAGCCAGATATTTTTCGAAAGGTGCACCTTCAACTAAAGAGCAACCCGCTTGCAAATCGGGAACTAAAACCTTTTTAGTGGGATTCAAGATTTTCACACTCTCAGCCATGAAGACCACACCGGCTAGAAGGATGACATCTTGCTGAGCTTTCTGACCCATCTTCGCCAGGTAGAAACTATCGCCAACGTGATCAGCAATGTCTTGAATGTCGCCCTCTTCATAAAAGTGAGCTAAGAGGAGAGCGTTTTTCTCCTTTTTAAGGCGATGAATTTTTTCGGTTATGGATTCAGGCATGGGAAACCTCGGTTGGTTGGTAGGTTCTTACCACAAATTGGTTATTGTAGAAAACTAATGCAACGCAAAAACTCTAATGGCTCATGAACTAAGGTCGAGCAAAGGGGTTTAGTTCTCAATGACTTTCTAAATCCCTGATAGGCTTATTTATATATGAAGTTTCATTTGATTCTCATTCTTTTAAATCTCTTTATGACCTTTATTGCCCATGCCGATTCTCCAGAGCATTCAACATTGAATTTGATTGAAAAAGGGACAGTTGAGTTAAGGCAAATAGTGACCCCAAGAGCTGTTTGTAAAAATCAAACAGGTAAGATCTGTTCCTTTAAAGATTTCTGCAAAGAGTTTGAAGGAAATGAAACTAAAGAAACGCTTTATGAAAATGAACTTGGCGAGCGTATTGTCAACGGCCAATTCATGGTTATGGGACAAAACTTAAATAATTGTAAATTAGGAATAGAAGATAAAACTAAAAGTCTTTTAGCAAAACAATCTATCGTTAAACTGAAGCGGGACTTGTATGCCCAAGCTAAGTCCTTGAATGCGACAGATGATTTGATTCAATTTGAGTTAACTTTAGCCCAGTATATGGCTGATGCCCCCGATGTTAAAAAAAACAAAGAGGGACATACAACTGATTATTGGATACGAAAGGCTGAAACAGATAATCATAAAAAGTTGCCAGAGCCCTTGACGGCTACATTAGAAAGATATCTTCAAGAATCTGCGTTTGATGGTTATAAAGTGGGAAAAAAAGACCTTTACGAGTTAGAAGAAGAAAGATTGCTCATTCAATTTAGTGAAGATCCTTATGTAGATCCATTAGCCTTTTCGAAGAAAAGGAAAGCGAAAGACTTAAAATTTTTAAAGGATTTCAAAGAAAGATCAGACAAAGTTAATAAAGTTTTTGAAGAAACAAGGGCTCGCGTCATCAAATTTCTGGAAAAAAATCGAACAGCTGATAATTCAATTGAAATCGATAGTATGATTGAGAGGGTGAAAATAATTCGGATGTCTGAAAACCCGCATCTCGCGGGCTGTCCGAATGCAGCTTTCAATCCCGATGAATATAAAATTTCAATTTGTCCAAATTATTACGTAGCCCCTGAATTAACTTTAATGAAAGTTTTAGGACACGAAATTACTCACAGTATAGATCCCTGTAATTCTTTGATGCTTCCACAGATAACTCGTAGAAGTAGCACTGTTTGCACTCCACAAGGTTGTACGCAGGAAATCTTTAAAGATCCTTTAGAAAAAATAAAAGTAATCAAGAAAAATCCCTTTTCTAAAACTATTTCCTGTTTAAAACAAAAAAATTCAGTTTGGGCTATGAGCCCTGATGATCATGTCTACGAGAGGCACGAACGGGAGCGTGAACATTTAAGGGAACTCGATCAGAAAGAGACTTTGGCAGAATTTGAAAGCCATCTCCAGTCCGAAAGAGTAATGAAGGATAAATTTTGCTCTTCAAAAGAAGGAAACTCTCAGTTGGGCGAGTCGTTTTCAGATTGGCTTTCTGGAGAAGTCATTGGAGAAAAAGTTGCAGAATTGGAAAATATAAATCCAGCTTCTGCAGCTCAAAGAGCGAAAGAAGCACTGATGGTTTTCCCAACAACTCATTGTTCGAATGTAAAAAAGCCATTTAATGATCTCAGGAAAAAAATAAATACGGATTTCAAATGCGCAAACAACCTTGCTGAAGTTGAAATGTTGGAATCCCGCGAAGATCCACATCCATTCGCTACGGCTCGCATAAACAAAATTTTTCTTGCTCAACCACAAATTAAAAAAGCTCTCAAATGTAGCGACGATCCAGGAGTGATTCATTGTGAAAACACAAAGTAAAATAATATTTATCCTGTGCCTTTGTTTATTTTCAGCAAAAGAAGTTTCTGCTAAAGATTGGAAGATTTTGATTAATACGAAAAATCATATGGGTTATGAAATTAAAGAGCTTGTGTCGTTCACTAAAAAGAAACTTTCTATTAACGGTGCTGTAGTAGATCCTCTTCTATATCCAAAAGCTTTTTCATACATCTCATCACTTAACTCACGCCATAATGGTAAGACTGTTTGCTATGAAGGCACCTATATTGTGAAATTAAACAATAAGACTCAAAGTAATGGTTGTATGGAAAATACAGAATATAAGATTATAAAGAGAAGTTTTAACCAGCTCAAATATCTAGCAATGCTTTCGTCCAATTAAAATCCACTGCCACGGTGGCAGTAAAATCCTAAAGTGTCGCCCCACCCTTAAGAACATTGATTATCGATTTTGAAACACTCTTCAAAGATTCAAACACCCCCCGGCCTTCAGAAGCTGTCGCTTCAAATTCAGGAGCATTGTAAGAGTTTAATGCGCTGCGCAGCTCTGACATGGAAGCCGCATTGGGAAGATCCCGCTTATTATACTGCATGATCAAGGGGATTTCGTGAATGTCGTAACCTTGTTGCTCGAGATTTGTTTCCAGATTGTGAAGAGCTTCGCGATTTTCTTCCATGCGTTCATGCTGAGAATCGGCGACGAAGATAACTCCATCCAAGCCTTTCAGAATCAATTTTCGGGAAGCATCGTAAACCACTTGGCCGGGAACAGTGTAAAGATGAAAGCGAGTTTTAAAACCGCGAATATCACCGATATTCAGAGGAAGAAAATCAAAGAACAAAGTTCTTTCGATGTCGGTGTTCAATGCAATCAGTTTGGATTTTTGATCTTCCGTCGTTTGCTGATAGACCCATTGGATATTGGTCGTTTTTCCACCCAATGAAGGGCCGTAGTAAACAACTTTGCAGTGAATCTCTTTAGCGTTGTAATTAATAAACGACATTAAAGCTCCACACGATTTTCAAGGGCTCTCCCCATAGTTCGATCGTCGATAAAATCGATATCTCCTCCTATGGGAACACCGTGGGCGATGCGAGTCAAGGTGACAGCTTTTCCCTGCATTTGTTTCGTCAGGTAAAGAACCGTGGTGTCGCCTTCAAGGTCGGCATCCAAAGCTAAAATGACTTCTTTAATGCTGGTGCCTTCGCCGCGAAGGCCAGCATCGATTCTTTCCATCAGCTCTTTGATTCGTAAATCTTGGGGGCCAACGCCTTCCAAAGGAGAAAGTGAGCCTTGAAGAACATGATAGCGACCTCGGAAAGCCCCCGAAGCTTCGATGCGCGAAATGTCTGCAGGTTCTTCAACCACGCAGAGTAAATTGTCGATGCGATGGGGATCCGTGCAGAACTTGCAAAGATCGGCGTCGGTGTAGTTGAAGCAGCGAGGACAAGTGTGAACTTCCGCTTTCACTCGGGTCAAAGCATCGACGAGGCGATCTGAGTAATCACCTTTTGCACGAAGAATATAATAAGCTAGGCGCTGAGCCGTCTTAGGCCCAATGCCGGGAAGCCGACTGAGTTCGTGCACTAATTTTTCGAGTGCGGGAATATTCAACATAAATTTTAATTAGAACATACCAGGGACAGGCATTCCCCCGGTGACTTTTTCCATTTCTTTATTGTTTGTGTCTTTCGCAGTTTTAATCGCGTCGTTGGTTGCGGTTAAAATGAGATCTTGAAGCATTTCGGCGTCGCCCGATTTAATGACTTCGGGATCGATAGTTAAACCAACAATAAGGTGTTCCCCATTAACTTTAACTTTAACGGCGCCACCGCCAGAAGTTCCTTCGAACTCGCGTTTAGCCATTTCTTCTTGGACTTTTTTCATGCGCATTTGCATTTGGTTGGCTTGCTTCATCAGCTGAGCCATTCCTCCGGGCATACCTTTCATGTCTTCCCTCTTTCCTTTCCGTTAGCTTGGCCTGATATCTGAGTTACACTTTTGATCTGCCCTTTAAACACATTTTGTGCGGCTTTGATCATCGGGTGTTCAGCCAAGTTTTTTTTCAACTCCTCATCGGCCTTGAGTTGACTCTTTTGTGTCATGGTATGAACCGATTCCGCCTGGGCCGCATCTTTCGTTACGATGACTTCAAAAGCATATCCAGAGCCCCAATGGGAATCAATGGTTCCTTGCAATTTATTTTTGGTGTCTTTTTCATTCATTTGATCTTTCAGAAAGACCAATTTTGTAGGCACTCCCAGGAATAATTTTTGTTTTTCTTCTTTGATGAAAAGCAAATTTTCCAGCTTGGCCGCAAACAGAGCATCAGTTTGGCGAACACTTTCCACAAGCTTAAGCCAGCGCTCTTGAGGAGATAAATTTTTAGCGGGAATTACTGGCTTAGCTGCGACCGGCGCTGCTTTCGGAGCAGGGGCTGGTGTTGGTGTTGTCGCTTGAGTCTGCGCTCGAACTTGAACTTGAGCCTGAGGTTGTGACGCAGAAGGTTCTTGGATCAAGCTTTTCAGCTCCACCAAAGTGGGCGCGGCAGCCATACGGATTAAAGCCATTTCCAATACCAAGCGGGGATCCTGAGCGCGGTGAATATCCTGAGAAGACTTCAACGCCATATCAAAAAGCAATTGAACTTCATCGGGAAGAATCTGTGCACCCAACTCTGCCAGGGTAGTGAGTTCAGAATCAGGAAGGTCCACCAGTTGGCGAAGTTGAGCGCCCGCAATTTTAGCGAACAAAAGATTTCGGATCATCTCTAAAAGTTCCATCGAGAAAAGGCTGGGCTCGACACCGGCTTGGTTCAGCTTCGTGAGCAAAGTTAAAATTTGCGATTCGTCCCTTTCGACAAGGGCTTTCAGAGTTTCGGTTAATAAAGTTCGATCGGTTAAGCCTAAAATTCCGGTAACACTTTGAATAGTCATCTTGCCATTCGCGAAAGTGATCACCTGATCCAACAAGCTTTGAGAATCCCGCATGGAGCCGTCGCCTTGTTTCGCGATCAACCACAGAGCTTCTTCATCAATGTCCAGTTTTTCACTGAGACTGATTTGTTGAAGGTGCTGAGTGATCTGCCGAGTAGGAATGCGGCGAAAATCAAATCTTTGGCAGCGAGAAAGAATGGTTGCAGGAATTTTGTGAACCTCAGTGGTCGCCATGATAAAAATCACGTGCGCCGGTGGTTCTTCCAAGGTTTTCAGAAGAGCATTGAAGGCGCTGGTCGACAGCATGTGAACTTCATCGATGATGTAGACTTTGTATTTTCCCGTAGCGGGGCGATAGCTGACAGAATCGCGAAGTTCACGAATGGAATCCACGCCATTGTTTGAAGCTCCATCAATTTCAATCACATCAACACTGCGACTTTGAGAAATCTCGATGCAAGAGTGGCATTGATCGCAGGGAACAAAATCCACAGCGTTAGGGCAACGTAAACTTTTTGCCAGAATGCGAGCGCTGGAAGTTTTACCTGTTCCCCGCGGTCCCGTAAAAACCAAAGCGTGGGGAAGTCGATCATTTTTAAGGGCATTCACCAGAGTCTGAGTAATATGATCTTGTCCGACCATGTCGGCAAAAGAACGGGGCCGCCATTTTCTTGCTATCACTTGATAAGACATCGAACTCACTTTAGAAGAAATTAAAAAGCGGCCAGGCGACCCATATCACATTGTCCTTCGTACTACCGTTGCTTCCTTCCGGACCTAGCGGGATTCGTCAAAGGCGCAATTGTACAGGACCTGGCCAATCAAGGATCTAACCTAGGGGCGGGCTTAATACACGAAATAACGCACGCTATAACGAAGGCTTTCTGAAGGTCTATCCTGTGGGTTTGCTCCTCAGGGATTTTACAGCTTGTAGGCTGTAAAATCCCTGAGGACAGAAATTGTTCCTCAGAGATTGTGCAAGCTATAACTTGCATAATCTCTGAGGCTTTAGCATTGCGGGAATCAATGGTTATTTTTAGCTTTTCTTGTTCATAGCAAGACCGTAAGGGCACCAGCTTAACACTTTAATACTCTAAGTTAGCAATCATATCTGGGAGTATATTTTTTGATTTTAGCATTTCGTAATTTCCAAGCATAATATCAATTTTTTTATGAATCTCTATTTCATTGACCCAAAAGTCACCTGGGGAGTTAAAAACCTGTGTTCCTGAATCTCTTAAAAGAAACTGTAAGTGACATTCCTTTGAACTATCCTTACAGATTTTTCTCCAGCCGGTTATCAAAAGTACATGTTGTTGATCACAATTTAAATTAATACAAAAGGCCCAACTCAGCGGTCGGTTGCGATTTAATGTTTCTATAAAATAATTTGATATGAGCGAACGATTTGACGAATTTACTTTTATTTGTGCGACGTTAAACTCAGGAATTTTAACACGTTCGTTAACACATTTCTTAGGCACAACCATTTTTGCCATTAGCGAAAGTACATCTTCAAACGATTGAACTTTGGCATTAGATAGTATTTCTTCTACTTCTGTTTTTGTTAAACCTAGTTTCGGCTCTAGAGTAAGAATTTGATCAGCAGCTGAAGATTTACTTATAATTTTTGTGGGGTCGATAGAGAATGGTAAAGCTAATGAAAGACTAAAATTCTGAAAACTATCAGATCTTTTTGGATTTGAACTTTTTAAAAAATTAAGTCGATCGAAAGGCATGCAGCTCTCGTGTGCGACTTGCTTTTTTAGCTTTCCATAGATAAGAACTCGATAAAAATTCCCAAGGTCATCGAAAGTCGGTTTGGGCTCCATACTTTCACCCATCAGCATTTCCGCAACTCCCATTCCAAGACCGTTGACAGATAAATCTAGCATCGAGATTGGTTCATAGGACTGAGAATTCTTTAAAAAGAGCATTTGATTAATTAATGAAGCTGCAGAAAATCCGTAGCAAAAACTAATGTCTTGGCTTTCGTTACTATAAGATTTTGGCATTTCAACAGCATGGCCTTCTGCCTTTACCCAATCTCCAGATAGATTTTGGGTAGGACTAGCAAGATAAGCCTTCTGTCCAAAAGCAGATAAAGAGACAAAAATTGTCAGCACACAGATCGATTTAAAGCGCATATACTTACCTATACAAAAATTATGAAAGTTTATTGCCGTAAACTGCAAATCAAAATCCAAAAACTCACGGACTTGGCAATGCTCAGAAGTTAGGTACTAGGACTTACGAGAATCGATGATTCTTTTTAATTTGCCTGTGCGGGCGTTCTTTTCGAATTCTTGAAGATCACAAAAGTTAATTTTCAGTGGATGAACCAAACCCTTTTTTTCGGCATCGGCGAAGCTGGGTTTTTGGCGATGGAACTCTTGAATAATTTCCTTTTTAAACTCTTCAGCGTTTTGTTGATCCAGCAGGGAAATTCTCAGCTCGAGTTGATCTTTTTGTTTCGAGTGGGACAAGAGCATCTGAAATTGAAAACCTGGGTGGCTGACCAGCATTTGCTGCAGAAAAAGACGAACCTCTTCGAAATCTACAGTCACAGTTCCAACTCTGGCGCCTTCTTCGCTTCGACCTAAGATTTTAAATTTGCGATTCTTACTTCCTACAGGCTCGATCCAAATGGCGCGGTCTCCGACGGGGTAGCGAAGAATGGGCATTAGCTTTCGAGTCAAATTCGTGACGAAAAGTCGGCCGGGTAGATTGACCTCGGTGATGGGTTCATTGGTGGACTCATCTAAAATTTCCATTAGCGTGGCGGGTTCGAAGCAACGGTGTTCATCGATAGCGCAGTCTTGAGCGCAGTAACCTAACAAGCCCGCATCGACGCTGGCGTAACCTACCGAAGCAATTTGTAAGCCGGGCAGTAGGGATTGCAGCCATTCTTGTTGGTCCAAGTACATGGACTCGCCCCCGTAAAGAATTTTTTTCAGTGGTTGTAAGCAAGCGGGATTTTTTTCGTGCAGTTCGCTGATGAGTTGAATGATGGCAGTGGGGACTCCGCACAAGGTTGTCAGTTTAAATTCTAAGAGCTGCTGTTCTAAAGTTTTTGCGGTGACTCCTCCGCCAACGGGGAGTTGAAGAAATTTTTTCGGAACTGCTTGGAAGGAGTCTTTGATAAAAATAAAGGAGGCGTAAAGATCGCCGGCATAAAACATGTTTGAGACGCGATCTCCCTCGTCCAAAATTCCTTGGCCGATGCCCCAGCCGAAAAGTTTGCAGAAGGTGTCCCACTCGCTGGAAGCGTAATAAGAAAATTTGGGGTGGCCGGTGCTGCCGCCGCTTTTAAATAAAATTCCGTGAGCTTCTTCGGTGGTCAGGGGATTTTCAAGAAATTGGTGGGAGGCCCAATACTTTTGGTGATCGGTCAGGGGCAAGGCTTGTAAAAGATCTTGATCATTTTTAAATTTCTTCAGATCAATACTTTTAAATTCGCTGCGGAAATAGGAAGAATTTTTTTGAGCCGCTTCAACAATTTCGACAAGAGAATAGAGTTTCATTCTCAATGATCCTTCTTTGTTTCTAGGCGATGATCGATCACGCCGCGAATTTTTCCGCTGCCTGCGGATTTTGTGAAACTGGTGCTATCTACAAGTTCGATTTTGTAATCTAAAGTTTTATCTTTCTTGACGGCATCATTAAGTTCCTTCACTTGAAAAAGATATTTTTCTAAGTCTGGAACTTGCGCGGCAGAAATTAAATTTTTATCGAACCAAAAGCTCAAACTTTCTTTGGCTAAACCTTTCGCTGGATAAAGATGGATTTGAAAAGCTCCCGCGTAGTTCAGCTCACCCGCAAAGGATTTCAGAAGTACTTGATAATTCATGAAGGTAGCGCCAATGCGAAAGACATCTCCGGTTCGGCCCATCAGTTCGAAACGGGGTTGAGTTCTCCCGCAAGGGCAGGGGCCCTGGACCCAGCGGCCCAGATCGCCAATTTCGTAGCGCTCGATCTTTTGTCCTTTACGCACTTTCGAGGTTACCAGCAAGCGGCCCACTTCATTTCCGCGAATGGCTTCATCGCGATCTATTTCAATGATTTCCAAATCGTGAAGACGGTGGTGAAGATGATGAACTCCACCGCTGCTGTGCTGACATTGAAAACCTAAAGGACCGGCGTCGACGCTGCCGTAACTGGCGGACTTGATTATTTCAACTTTGAACTGGGTTTTAAAAAATTCTATTTGTGAAGGACTGAAGTGTTCTCCTCCGTAAAATATTTTTTTCACGCAGGCTGTGTCTCGCAATATTTTTTCTTCGGCTTGGAAAAGTTGCAACAAGTAAGAGGGCATGCCCAGCAGAACATTCACTTTGTTTTTACAAATGGTTTCCGCGACAAATTTGTAATCGGAGTGAGCTCCCATGGGGAAATGGCGGCATTGCAATTTTTCGAGGATGGTGAAGAAGCTGACGAAGCCTCCGTAAAGAGCGCCTGCATAGAAAAGATTCATCGCTAAATCATGGCCAGGATCCAATCCCGCGGCGAAGAGCCCTTCGGCGGCGACCTCCATTTGGCGGTGATAATCTTCGTAAGTGAAAACAGAAATTTTAGGTTCGCCCGAGCTGCCACCGCTGTGAAAGTACAAATCCGAATCTTCGGGGGCGGGAAGCTGCAATTGGAAATCTTGTTTCGTCATGATTTTTTTCATTGCTGAGACCTCTCGATCATTTCCAATGAAACATAATCGCTTAAGCCAAAGTCATCTGTAAAGCTGACTTTTTTACAAAACTGCGAAAGAGCATAAAGTCCATCGTGAGGTTCGCCCGTGTAAGAGTCGGTCATCTTCCCAATGGGATTGATGCGCAAAAATCCTACGCGATAAAACAAGGGCAACAAATCTATGGTTTCTAATTTTGTGGCGGCAAGGCCTATGGTCTGCAAATATTTTTTCAGCGGCGAAAGCACGGGTAAAATTTTTGATCGCGTCAGCGGTTTGATCCACAATGTGCGAAACAGAGGAGAAGCTCGAAGGCCCGAATTGTTTTCAATAAGCAAACGCCAATCGTATCGTGGCGACTGAATCAGTTTTCCTTCGTCAAGGGCCTCGGCCAAGCGCATTTGTTCACACTGAACCGTGATCTCCGCTTGTTCAGCGGGAGCCAAATCTGGAAAAGCTTGCTGATCGCTAATCTCATCCAAGATGGGAGCAAAGAGGCTAGCCCATGCCTGGAGAGCTTGCGGATCTTCGGTTTCAAGATAAACCACTTGAGGGCTGGAACAGGATTGCTGTTCGTTCAGGCAAATTTCTTTGGCCAATTGTCGAGCCACTTCCGAATTTTTCATTTGAGACTTTGTGATGTAAGCCACAGAAATTTTGTGGCCCCATTCGACCAGCCGAGCGCTCGCAGGAATTAAATTCTTAATTGAAGCTAAACTTTCTTCATTGCCCCAAGCGGAAACAACGTCGGCTACCGAAAGAAAACGTTTTAAATCTTCAACCGATTTCGAAGAGACTTTGTGAATGTAAATGTAATTTTTCAGCTGATGGGAATCATCAAGGCCAACCAATTCGGCAAAGAATATTTCCGCCAAAGCCGTATCTTTGCGCGAAAGTTTTAATAGATTCACATTGCCGCTGAGCAAGCCTTCAATTAGGGCAAAGATATTGAGCATCGGAGAATTACTGGGAGTCATGTGAACCAAAGTCCCCAAAGGAAACCAACACTCAAAATGATTTTCTCGAGGAGAAATCCGGCGAAGCTCGAAGGGGAAATCTGTTCCCAGCTCGCGCCGCATTTTCGTGCGCAAATGAATCGGCGAAATAAAATCAATTAAGGCCTGCAAAGAACTTTGCACTTCGCTCGCAGGAACAATTTGAGAAATTTCGCCGAGAATTTTTTTCTGCAACGAAGACTTATCTTGCAATTGCATGCGCATTTTTTCCAAACAAGAAAAAAGAATTTCGTGATTTAACGGAGGTAAAGTCCACTCTGTTTGTTGCGAAAATTCCTGCCAGAATTTTTCAGCGCTGAGGATCTGCCCTTTCCACAAACTCATGAAGGCCTCCCGGCAATGGCTTTCAGCAATTCACCGGCAGCAACGGCGCAGGATTTGTTCGAAGACAATCCCGCACGGCCCTCAATCACAAAATAATCCGTCGTTATGCCACAACCGCATTGCGAACCTGGAAATAAAGTGGCGGCATCGCCCATGGTCACGGCGTGAGCTGGCATCGATGTAATGTAAGGAGAAACAAAATGCAAAAATCCCGTTTGACCGTGGGGTAAAGGCTGCAAAGTTTTAAAGTCGCGAATAAAAACTCGCGACCACACCGGAACATGAAGCTGATGATTTTTGCACTCGATGTAAGGAATGCAGTGCTCGGTGGAACCAAAACCGTCTCGCAGTCTTTCATTGGGAATTCCTAAGGTCTCTTCGACCAAAGAATAAAATTCAGTCTTAGAAATCTTCTTCGAGTCATGACTTTTCCAGCCGCCCCCAGAAAACAGTAAACTTTCGGGATGAAGTTTCAAATTTTTTAAACCCAAATCTTTCATGCGCAGGCAAGTGAAGTACAAAAAGGCGGGGAATCCAAAGATGCGCACGGGCTTTCCTTGCTTTTCGTAGTCTTGTAAAGTGCGAATGGTGCCAAACAAGTCGAACTCGTGACCGCCTTGACCGTTTCTCTTCAGAGCGTAAAAAACACTTTCGATGGGCGCGTACTTGCAAAGAAAATTATCGGTGTAAGCCGTGCCCAGTTTTGCGCTGGCTTCAGTTTCGTAGCTAAACAACAAATAGTTTGTCTTTTGACCGGCGTCGATCCATCCGTAATGTTCAAATATCCAATCCACCATGCGTTGAGCTGACTGCAAAGACCACTCGTCAAAGAAGACCTGGGATTTTTGCCCTTGAGTCCCTGAAGACGTTAAATGCAAGAAGACATCTTTAGGGTTGATAGAAAGTATCTCGTGAGATTTAAAAAAATGGGCCCACAAGCCAGGAATAGAAATCAGGTCCGAAATTTTTTTCAACTGATCCACTCGAAAATTATTTTTTGCTAAAAGATTTTTGTAAAACGGGCTACGGGATTCGTGCCACTGAATGATTTCTTTCATGGCCTCTAGAAAAAGCTGATCCAACTGCGATGAAACAGCGTAAGGTGTTTTCACCTCACACAATCTTTGCACGTCCGATTGGGGACCCAGTGGAGACTGTAAAGTCTTTGTCATAGGCTACTCTTCGCTAATGATTTCCAAACTGTCTAAATTCATTTTTTTCCAAAGCTCAACATACTGATCAATAAAAGGCTTAAAGTGGGAAATGATCGCCATGCCTTTGAAATTCAAAGGCTCCATGGTTCTGGACATCACGATGTAATCTTCGTAATTTTTATCCTGGGTCTCGCGCATGGCCGGGTAAATGGCTGAAGGAAGAAAATTTCCCTTCAGTAAAGTTTCAATGCTGCGTTTTGCTTTCGCGTTCACGAGAGCTTCTAAATAAGTCACGCCGATATCATGAAGTTGCAAATACAAACTGGTGAAATGACCATGCAACAAAAATAATGGAATCGACGATTTCACGATGGTGCAATAGCCATCACGACGGCTAAAGTGAGCAAAGATTTCCACGCGACCTTTTTTGTCGGCCACTAAAATATTAGGTTCGTGGAAAGGATAAAAGCGATCGCTGGGTTCAGGATAAGTTTCCAGAAATTTTCTTTTCACGTAGTGATCGCCCTGAATCACTTCGTACTCCCAATCTTCTTCCACCACAGCTTCTTCAAGCTCGAGAGGATTGGCTCGAGGAATATCTAAGGCTGGAACCTTAGTTTTAATAATATTGTAGAGAGGAATTATCTTTGGAGAAATCCCATGAACGCTTTTGCGATTTTCCAAAATGCCTTTGCGGTATTTCGCGAACAGAGTCACCGTTTCGTAACGGGCCAATCGATGCGCATTCGGCAAAATCCCCAAAGGCAAAAAATTATTTTTTACGAAAATCACTTGCGGGCCCACATTGACCGTACGAGTGGTTGCATACAAAGAATTCAATTCATTTTCATCTTCAAGGTGTCTCTTGGTCTGCATAGCCACCAAGTGATAAGCTATCTTGTGATTGCGGTATTCGGGTAGAACCACCAATCCCAACAGAGATCCAATTCGATTAAAGAGATCTTTCTCTAAAACCAAGGCACCGATGACGATTTTCTTTGTTAAATCCCGAGCCACCAGCACGGTATGGCTTGATGGCGTGGAAATGGCGTTCTCTAAAAGTTCAGGATCATTGCCGTAAGAGATGGGATAGTTTTTCCCATAGATCAATTGATAGATCTTTAAGATTTGGTCAACCTCATTGGGTCTTGCAGGACTGATCTCAATGGAGTCACCAATTTTCATACTCTAACTTCCTTAAAGGCTTACTGTGAAAGGGCCTTTTGCAAATTGCTATTGATCGCTTCCAAGAAAGGCTCGGTGTTTAAATATTTATCAGGAGTGACTTTGTCTCCGTAAATACAAGCCGCCAAATCTTTTGTCATTTTTCCAGACTCAACAGTTTCAATGCAGACTTTTTCCAAAGTGTCAGCAAAGCGAACCAAGTCCGCATTGCTATCCAATTTCCCACGATGAGCCAACCCGCGAGTCCAAGCAAAGATCGAAGCAATCGGATTTGTCGAAGTCGGTTTACCCTGTTGGTGCATGCGATAATGTCGAGTCACAGTTCCATGAGCAGCTTCAGCCTCCATGGTTTTTCCATCAGGTGTTACCAAGACGGAAGTCATTAGACCCAAAGAACCAAATCCTTGCGCCACAGTGTCGGACTGCACGTCACCGTCATAGTTTTTACAAGCCCACACGAAAGCGCCTTCCCATTTCAGAGAGCTCGCCACCATGTCATCGATCAAACGATGTTCATAAGTGATTCCTGCAGCATCGTACTTGGCTTTAAATTCTTTCTCATAAAGTTCTTCGAAAATATCTTTGAAGCGCCCATCGTATTTTTTCAAGATGGTATTTTTTGTCGAGAAATAAAGAGGCCACTTTTTTTGCAAAGCCATGTTGAAGCAAGATCGCGCAAATCCACGAATAGATTCATCCGTGTTGTACATCGCAAGAGCAACCCCATCGCCAGAGAACTTGTAAACTTCATGAGAAATCTTTTCGCCATTTTCAGGTTCGAAGGTGATGGTCAGTTTTCCTTTGCCTTTAGTCACGAAATCAGTAGCGCGATACTGATCCCCGAAAGCATGACGGCCAATCACGATAGGCTTTGTCCATCCTGGTACCAAGCGAGGAACATTCTTCATGATGATAGGTTCACGGAAAACAGTTCCATCCAAAATATTACGAATAGTTCCGTTCGGTGATTTCCACATTTGTTTTAAGTTGAATTCTTTCACGCGGGCTTCATCAGGAGTGATGGTCGCGCATTTGATTCCCACATTGTATTTTTTAATTGCTTCAGCCGCATCAATGGTGATTTGGTCATTCGTTTTGTCCCGAGATTCCATGCCCAAATCAAAATATTTTATATCGATGTCCAAATAAGGAAGGATTAGTTTTTCACGAATAAAAGTCCAAATGATTCGAGTCATCTCGTCGCCGTCAAGTTCAACCACCGGTTGAGCTACTTTAATTTTTTTCATAATGCCCTCTGAAATTGTTTGGTTAAATCTTAGTCAGTTTTTTTGGGGTCGTCACCTATATATTCGCTCTTTGCCCTAGATTCCAAGCTAATTTTTCAAGCGCTTCGGCCTCTTCAGCCCAGTAGCGATAAGAGTTAAAATCTGGGAAAATACGGGGGAAAGAAGGATCTTCCCAGCGTTTGGCGATCCAACCCGCATAGGAAATAATGCGCAGACCGCGGTATAAAGGCACCCAATCCCATTGATGATCAGGAAATTCGCGAAGCTCTTCGTAGCCTTTCACGAAGAAAGCTTTTTCTTCGTCTTCGTATTCTTGGTCTCCGCTGAGCAACATCCAAAAATCTTGGATCACGGGGCCATTGCAAAAATCATCAAAGTCGACAATGAAAAAACTTTTCCCGTTGTGCAAAAGATTTCCGCGATGGGCATCACCATGAATGCGAATGAATTCGTCTTCGGGCTGCAAATCTTCCAGGGCTTGCAAGATGGTTTCTGCAGCCTCAGAGTAACGATCGCGAATTTCCGGAGTAATCCACGATTGCAGCATATCGAGAGTTTGCCATCCCCCAGAGTAAGAGGCATTCAGCTGAGCCCTTGAGGTTGCCACCTTGCGCGCGCCGATATTGTGCAGTTGCGCGAGCAACCGACCAACTTGAACACGCTCTTCATTCAATAATTCTTGAGGAAGTCGTCCCAAAACTCGAGGGAAAAATCCCACATGAAATTTTTTAAAATCTAAAATTGTTTTCTGACCCTGCAGAACCAAAGGAGCAACGGCCGGAAGCTCTTCATTTTTTAATTCCAGCAAAAAATCGTGTTCGTCCTGGATCGCACTTTTATCCCAGCGACCAGGTCGATAAAATTTCGCGATGATGTCAGGGTGATCTTCGCAGCGAATGTGAAAGACGCGATTTTCGTAGGAATTTAATTGAGTGAATTCGCCCGTAGGAATAAAGCCCGCTTCTTCGGTGGCAGTTAAAACGGCTTGGGGATCTAAAGTCTCGAAATTCATTTCGGCAGCTTGCCACAGCAGAAATAAAAAGGCATTAAATGATTAGATGAGCATCGCAGAGTTTTTTGGTTTTAAACCTCGCCCACGTCCCCAGCCGCAATTACCGCAGCTGAAACAGGGTGATTCTTTTTTATTTTTAGGTCGCAAAGTGACTCTTCAGTGCGTAGTGACCTTAAGGAAGAGAGTTTTCTTTTCAGCTTTTGAAGATGTGCTTTTACTTCATGTCCCTCAAGCTCAGTGGCTTGGAGAAGCGCGATACTCTTATTACGAACTTATGATTCAGTTCTATGAAAAAGAAGGCCGAGCTTGGCTTGGAAAACGCACTGAATTCTGGGCTCAGCAAATGAAGTTGTTTCCTAAAAAGGTGAAATTTCGTGCACCAAAAACCCGCTGGGGCAGTTGCTCGAGTGCGGGATCCATCAATTTTAATTGGAAGTTGATCGTGTTCACTCCTGAAGTTATTGACTATGTGATCATTCACGAGCTGGCTCATTTGCAGCATCTGAATCATTCTCGCGCTTTTTGGGAGTTGGTTGAAAGACATTGTCCTGATTTTAAAGCTCACGAAAAAAATTTAAAGTTCAATCACGCCGACGTTCAGTTTTTAAAAACTTGAAAACGACTGTAGCGATTCATTAAATACAAGCCCACCAGTGATCCCGAAATTCCAATGAAAGCTCCGGCGATGATGTCGCTAAGAAAATGGCTGTAAGTCATCACGCGAGTGAATGAAAGTCCAAAGGCCAACAAAAACCATAAAAATTTTCGCTTGGGGTCCAAAATGGCCAGCATGGTAGCTACGGTAAATAAAACCTGAGTGTGACCCGAAGGAAAGGATTGGAAATCCCAGTTGTGATTAAAAAATTCAAAAGTGTTGGGAGCTGAATCCAAAGAAATATGAGGCCTCTGCCGCCCAAAGATAAATTTTCCCAATCTCAATAAAAAGCCCGCACATAAAAGGGCTGCCAGAAAACTCCAGGTCCATGCCTTCAACCAGTAACTTCGAATCGGATCGAATCCCTGCCGAAAGCGAGGGATATAGTAGTAGAGATAAATCAAAAATAAAGCGACGAAGATAAAATAATGCTGGCCCAATCCAATATCGGTGATCTCACGAGCGAACACCCACAAATTCATGTTTTCATCTCTGCGAAAGAAAAGCGCCAAGCTTTGATCCCACCAAAAATAAGAGAAGAATCCCAGAATCAGGGCCGCCATTAATAGAACCAAAATATGGCCAATGAGCTTCTTCCCATCGAGCACAAGTTTTTTTGCGTCGGTAAACATGTCAACGATTGTGAAAAAACTACAGCCAAAGTCAAAGAAAGTTTGCGCGGCAAGGGGATAATTTTGATTTCGCACTGAATTTCAAGTGGTCCCTGGCTTGCTATGAAAGCGACCTGAATGTGGAGGTTTTATGTATTTCACGAAATCTTTTCTAATAGCAATGGTCGCCGTGGGGGCTTTGACTTTATCTGCTTGTGGAAAGAAAAAAGAAGAGGCTAAAGATTTAGGAGCTCCTGCTCCTACAGCTCCGGCGCCGACAACTCAACCTGCTGATCCTGCTCAGCCACCTGTGCAACAGCAAGGATCTGTTCTTCAAGAGCCGCCGCCAGGCACACCTCCTGCTCCAGGTGCCACGCAAGATCCACGTGCTGATCGAGGATCATCTGCTGGGCAACCTGGAACTACCGGTCCAAGTGCGGGCCCGGGTGCAACTGAACCTCAGTTAAGTCATTCGCCAACGGTCATGCATAAGACTGGTGCAAAAAACCGTGATGGTTTGGTTTATACAGGATCGGGTGTTGACGAGACTTTGGAAATTTTAAAAAGTCGCGAAAGTGCACTTTCACGCGAACAACAAAAGAAAAACCAAAAATTAGCGCAATCGATTGAAAGCGTAGAATTCAGTCAGGATTTACACACTCAAGTTGTAAGCCTTTCTGTGCGTTTGAAAGATGGTAAACAGTCTGAGATTTATAATCTGAGCACGAATCCCTTGGTTGATAACAGTGTCATCGGTGCCGCTTGCGTGAATTCCGCCCTGGGATTTCGCACAACAGGAAACGACGAAGTCAGTGGAACGGCTCAATGTCTTGATCTCAGCATGAGCGAATCCCGTTGCAATAACGTTTTAGTGACTTTCGTAGTTAAAAAAGGTCAGTCAAAATCAGCAGCGCAAATTTTAATCCGTAGCTCTTATGCCGATGTTTATGCTGATCTTAAAGAGGCTTCAAATAATCCTGAATTTGCTGTGTTTAAAGATTTCCTGGTTAATTCTTATTTGGATCGCGATACTAGAAATAAAGTTGAATCGATCAATATGGTGTCTTACGAAATTCTTAACGGTCGTGCCGCAGTTGAATTGCAAATCTTAGGATTTAACAAAGAATTTATGGGTTTTGGTGGAGAATTGCTTTCTTCCGAATCAAGCAACAATGTGAATGTGGCGTTTCAGAAAAGATCGCCCCGTGCTAACAATGAAGGTTTGCACTTGAACTTGTTGAACAGTCTTGGAGATGTGCGTCTTGTTATGAATGATGGAAGAGGAAGATTAACCATCAAAGGAACAACTCGCCAGTATAGAAATTATCCTTTGGATCATTTTTCTATGACTTTCGTTCGCCGCACGCATGCTGTTATCCCTGTCGGCGCGACAAGTTTACATTAGACTTTGTTTTAAAAATAACCTTAAGCGTCGCTAAGATTTAGCGGCGCTTCTTTTTTAGAGTCATCTTGACCCTGACTTTTTTGGGCACACCCCTTGCTGATTAGACTGTCGACGTTGAAAAACGTAAACATAACCACAGAATCGGGGGACAGATGACACCATCAAAACTTTTATTGACAGCCGCAGCAGTACTTTTTACAGGAACTCAGACTTTAGCTGATTCGTTCAGCATCATTACGCCAGGTCGCGATCGAGACTATCGAGATAATGCTCGTCGTCCCGGCAATGATTATCGCCCAGGTCCAGTTCGTCCTGGCCCGGTGAGACCAGGTCCAGTAAGACCCGGCCCCGTTCGCCCAGGTCCTATCCGTCCTGGCCCAGTTCGTCCCGGTCCCGTTAGACCTGGTCCAATTTATCCTGGTCCAGTTCGACCAGTTCCAGGTCCTCACTACATCCAAAAAGTTATCTATATTAATCGCTACGTGATGAATGAAGCTCTTTATCTTCAAAATTTGAGTGATCTTTTTTATTCAGCACAAGGTTATCGTTTAGAGTCAGTGACTGTTGAAGCCACTCAAATTGGTTACGGAGCCGCACTGCAATTGTTAGTGAATGGTTACGTTGAAAGCGCTGATTACACTGTTTATGGCTTGTCGACTCTGTATCCTAATTACTCGCGAGTCTTTGGATATGATCTCTCGACTTTAGCCGTGCAAGTTCATGGATCAGCATTCATTAACCGTATTACTGTTAATTTGCGCTTGGATTAATAAAATAGAAATAGACAAAGTCTTAGGTCTTGGTTGAACTAAGAACAAGGGGGTTTTTAATGAACGTAGAAGCGAATGAGTTTGCGAAAAACAAAGGAAATTCCGATTCTTCTTTAATGGCCCCTTTGATATCAGATTACCTGGACTACCGTCGGTTCTTAGAGGATTTCTATCTCTACAGAAAGAATAAAACCCGCCGGGATTTGCGCCCTTACAACTACCAGATGTTTTCAGCGGCGGCTGATATTAAGTCGCCGAACTACCTGAAAATGATCATCGAAGGACGCAGAAATTTATCTGACGATATGATTGTAAAATTCGCTAAGGCTTTGGGCCTATCGAAAGAACACACCGAAGAATTTTCTCACTTGGTTCGTTTCTCACAGACTTCTGAACCCGCAGAACGAAATATGCATCTGAAAAAAATCTCTGAAATGCGGGTGGCTCAAAAACTTCGCAGCGGAGAAATCGACCAAAAAACTTGGAACAAAATTCCAGGCTGGGCCGCGTGGATTATCTACGCGATGGTCGACATGCAAGGAGTTAGCTTCGATATCCCTTCACTGAAAAAACTTTTGCGAGGCAAAGCTTCGGAGTACGAAATCGAAACCGCTCTGAATAGCCTTCTGAGCAGTGGAGAGTTGGTGAAAGATCCAACGACGGGTGAAATTAAGAAAGCTCGTCACTTGATTGATGATGCTGATGAAATTCCCGTAGCTCTCGTGCGCAAGTTGCAAACTCAGCTGATGTATTTGGGCTTAGAGTCTTTGTATCAAGATCAACCCACGGAAAGAGAATTTGGAACTTTGACGATGTCTTTAACAAAAGAAGAGTTCGAAGAAATTAAATTCAAACTTCGTCAGATGAGAAAAAGCATCAACAAAGATAACTCGATCGCGCGTTCTAAATCGAAAGGCGAGAAAGTTTACCAATTGAATATTCAGTTATTCCCAGTGACCGCAGGACATGTAAACAAGGCCCATTTAGTTTCCAACGAGGCCGTTACAGAAGCAAAACCAGAAGCTGATACCGAGCTGCTTTCCTTGGAAAAAAATAAGATCAAAGAAGTGATCGCCGAGCCGCAAAAAGTAGGAATTTCTGAACTTGCTGCGGCCGCTTTGTCATCCCTGGCTGAATTTAAGGAAGCATAGCGTCGTATTTTCAAATCAAAATAAAGTGGTTTTGAATCTAAATTTTCAGTCTAGCATGTGGAAAAACTTGTGGAGACGGTTGATAACTTCTGAAAATGCGTTGAATTTTGCGATCCAAGATCGGTGCTTAAAATGCCGACTTTGATGTCAGAAAAAAATTGACTGACTGATTTTTTGCCCCAAAAAACGGCGTTTAAATATTAGTCGTTGAAATTTTTTTATAAGCGTTTATCTTCATCTGTTTTTCGTTTTCTGATATACTTGTTCTTTAGAATTGATTTTTGTTAGAGAATTGCTGTTTTTGATTTCCCGGGGGGCGACATGGCTTCGACGTGGGTGCAGAAGCAGAGGGAGCACACCGAGGCGCCTGAGGACCTCGTTAAAACGGGCATTTTGTAATTGGCAACGATTACCAACTAGCAGCCTAATTAAGCCGCTCGTTCTTTCGGGTTGTGGTGGCGAACCCGAAAAGAACGTCATTTAGTCACCTCGGTCAGTGATGGTTTCTCTGGGTCACTGATTTAAAAAACTCCAGGGGAAGGGCCTAAGAGATTTTGTCTTTGGAAGCTCTTAGAACCAACTAAATCAAAGACTAAGTGTGTAGTCGCCTTCTTGTGGATCGCTTGCGGACGGGGGTTCAATTCCCCCCGCCTCCACCATCTTCAGAGTTTGAGAACCCGGGTCGTCCCCCGGAGTTCTCGCAACTCAGAACTTGGTTTTTGATACTGGTTTGGATGAGTTAGTCTTCGCCGTCTCTATGAAGCGGCAAATCCAAGAATGAAAAATGGGGACGAAAACGTTGAACCCGAAGGGCTGAGACAACACAGACTTTGGGTTTTTTTATGGGGTGGGGACGATTGTCGCTATTGAAGGAACTAAAGAGACGTGGGTATGCAAATCTCGGGGTTTTGAACCCTGACATGGACACGCTTGATTTAGCTGCAAAAATTGGAACAATCGTTAAAATTCCAGGTCTTTCAGAAGTTCAGAAACTGACTCCGAAGAGCAAGGAAGACAATCCCAGAAATACCTATAGTGGCAATTACGGGACCGATGAATTCCCAATGCATACAGACTTGGCTCATTGGTATCAGCCTCCTCGATATTTTCTTCTTAGATGTAAGGCTCCCGATCCTGAGGTTGGGACATTTTTCTTACCATTCAAGAAAGCCCTAAAAGGATTGCCAGACGTTACTCAAAAACGGGCGTTATTCAAGCCTCGAAGGAAGCTAGATAGGAAGATGTTCTTCCTGCGATTTACTCAAGACGAGGTTTTTCGTTGGGACCCGCTGTACATCATCCCAGAAAATCAAGAGGCACGAAATGTTGCGGAACACCTTTGTTCGCTAGAAAAAGAGTGCTTTGATCGACTCTATTTAACTCAACGAGCGCAGTCTGTTCTCGTGGATAACTGGAGAGTTCTTCACGGGCGAAGTGATGTGGGAGCCACCGTCAGTTCACGATTGATTGAGCGAGTATATTTTTCGGAGTTACATCTATGACAGTAATAAAAACACCTCACGATTGGTCGAAAGACGCTTTACTTAATAAGAGCCAACGTTATGCAGAGAAAATGTTGGAGCAAGAACGTGATAGTTGGTTATTTGGGTTTTGGTCAGCACTTACCCTGGAGATGTTGGTGAAGGCTGCAATTTCTAATGTTTCGCCGACTCTAATAGCAGAAAAGGAATGGAAGAATACCTATTTTGCATTAGGCTACAAGCATCCAGACGGTAAGCCCAAGACAGCTTCAATAACTGACTTGCTGAATAGAGCTGAAGTCATTCTTCCCGGGTTTAATCGTGACATGCAGAATTTTTGTACTACGCATGTAGAGCGAAGAAATGCTGAGATCCACAGTGGAGCTTTACCTTTTGAGGGTTTGAACTCTTCAAATTGGTTAGCGGAGTTTTATCTAACGTGTGAGTTTCTTTTGAAGACACTTAAAAAATCACCATCTTTCTTATTTGGCAAAGGAGAGGCCAAAACCGCAAAAGTTTTGATAAAAGCGTTAAAGGATGACGATGCCAAAGTCGTACAAAAGAAGATCAGCAAGCACAAAAAGTTATGGGGTAGCAAGACTAAGACTGAGCGTGACCAGCTTACAAAGCAGGCATCAGTTAATGCTTCGCGAGATTTAGGCCATAGAGTTAAATGTCCAGCCTGTGGGTCAGATGCTGTTGTCAAGGGAACACCTTCAGGTTTACCAACAATGCATACTAGTGAGCAAATTGTAGTGGTGAAAACACCAATGCTTCCGTCTCGATTTGTTTGTTCCGCTTGTAGACTAAAGGTATTCGGCTATTCAAAGTTAAATGCTTGTGGCCTGGGCGGGGTTTATACATCCACGATCGAGCACGATGCTATAGACTACTATGGAGTACATGAAGAAGGTCATCCCCCCAATCAATTCAACGATAGATCAGAGCGCTTAAACGCCTGCTCCTGATGTTTTGATCGCAGGCCCCATCGATTGCCCCTAATCCTTGGGTCATTGTCTGTTCATTTTGATAGAGTTATCATTCCCACAGTTCTGGTAACTATCCTCATAACCGTGTGACTTCTGTAGGTGTTTGACGAGTGATCAAATTGGTCCGACCTTACCTAGTGATGAACCCGTTACCAGTTGGGAAGATAGTCTTGTGAACCGATAACTACGGCCACAAGGAGGTTCAAAATGAACCAGAATCCCAAGAACTACGCGCTGACAGAGGACAAGATTCTTTCTGATTCCGAACTTAAACTCATGCTCAAGTCGATCCGACCGTCGATGGAGCAATCGTTACGAACTGGTCGCCATCTGCATTTTATCAACGACCACTTCCTGATCCTGATTGGTTCATTGACCGGCCTGAGAGTCTCCGAGGCCGCGAGCATCAGAATCGGCGACATCTCCGAGAACTCCCTTAAAGTGATCGGCAAAGGTCGCCGATTGCGAGTGATCCCGCTCGGCAAGCGGGGCCGTGCCGCCATCGATGAACTTAACTCTACAAGCTCAGGCGTGGCCGCATTTGAGGCGAATGAGCATAATATAAATGCCGAAAAAAGGGATATGACTATCCTCCAACTTACTTCGATTTTTTCACTCATATAAACCTCGTTGTTTTAATTTCATATTTTCAGTGGCAAGTCACATCGGCTATAATCACACCGTTAACGGCCATAGTTCCGTTTCTCGAAATGGGTTTTCCCTTTAGCTCAAGGACAAGATGGTCGCGTCCTGAATCAATGGATATTTTTTCATAAATTTCAGTTTTTAAATCTGAAACAGGGTTGAGCTTTGAAAACTCTTTTCCAGCAATAAATAGCTTCGAAGAAAGAGGGTCGTTATTGAAGCTTTGATATAACTTGGGGAATTTACTAATTCCAAAAACACTTTTGGTCGAAAGGACCTTAATAACTGTACATTCAATGCTTGGCTCAAATGGATTGAAAGCTGAGGCCTGGTGTGAACATAGAAGAATTAAAACTAATGCTAATCTTGTCACCCAACCTCCTTCACATGCCCTCATTCGTACTCATCTAGGAAAATTCCAATGCCTAGTTTGTTTCGTGTTACTGTCTTTTCTTAAAGCCACAATAGACAAAGCTCTGAATCGAATGCCACGGTGTTTTGTGATTGTCTTCAAAGCATCTAATGTTCGTAAAACATTTCTCGAAAAGTGTTTTTAGCTCAACATCCGAGTATCTTGAAATATCCAGTCCACTGCACTTGTCAGGACCGGTCTTTGAAAACGTACTAACGATTAAATATCCATCAGCAGAAATGCTTTTGTTAGCAATCTCAAGGTAAGATTCAATGTCCTCAGTTTTTATTCGAAAATGAAAGGTCGCTCGGTCGTGCCACAGTCGATATTTCTTCAATGAGTTAAATTTGGTAACGTCAGAAGCGATGAACTCTATTTTTGAACCTTGGTCAGCCAATCTCAACTTGGCCTTCGCAAGCGCAACAGATGAAATATCTAATATTGAAATATCATTAAAGCCTTTACTCAAAAGAGAGTCGGCCAAATGAGAGTCACCGCCGCCAACATCAATGATGCTATCTTTGGCAGTTAAGCCGAGCTCATCGATAAGCTCTAAAGAACGAACCGGAACTTCTTGAAACCAACTGACTTCTTTTTCAGATTTATTTTGATAAACATTATCCCAAAATTTAGAACCAGAACTCAGTGACATCCGTTTTTATGATTTTTTCAGGAGATCACGAATTTCCCGCA
>JAKFYD010000016.1 GCA_021731025.1 Pseudobdellovibrionaceae bacterium
CCTTTGAAGTTACCCTGGTCCCGAGAACACAAGGGTTTCCAATTGGAAATCAAATTGCCGATTTGGAGCAAATTAAAAACTTTAGAGCACTGATTCCTGTCAAAAACTATTGGATGAATGGGCGGGACAGTTATCCCATTCAAATTCAAAACATTAGGCTCGACTTATTTGTAAATGGCTCAAAGAAGACGTTTCAGTTTAATAACCAAGAGGAGTTGACCCCTGTTCGCGAACAGAAAGATGTTCTTTGGGGATACTTAAATCCTGTTCGCAACTTCGATTTCACTTTAGGTCAATGGACACAATGAAGCTCGATAAGTTTCGCATCAACATTCAGTTTGATGATAACCAGACAGTGCTTGTGACGCTGTGGTTGAATAGGTTTAATCAAAACACCATTCATATGTGGTCGACTCCAAAGATCACTGGCAGCACGCTATCAATCCATCCTGCCGATTTCCCAAATCTACTTTTGCAAGCACAACCTCAAGACTGTACTGAACTTGAATTTTATAGAATACGAAAACAAGGCGCACTTGCAATATCCCAAACTTTAAAAACCAGAAAATCAAAAATCTCGTCTGAACTTTATAGCATGGTAACAGATTCCATTGCCGGACTTAGGCCTGCTATCTTCAGCGAAAACCTTACTTCTTCTGAAGTCGGTCTTTCTTGAAAATTTTTGTTAAAATAGAGCTTCGAAAATCACAAAATGTTTCTTGAAAGCTATGTGGTGGACTTCCGCGACGGAGGATTAAGCTCTTTGAAGATATGGCCTCTCAAAGTATCGATCTTTGGTTCCAAATCGGACATAGTTTTCCGCATGTCAGTCATCCACTTTGGGTTTCTAGTATCCTGCCGGGCCATATCAGCATCGACCTTTGCACTCACCAACATTTTGTGAATATCCAACGCCAGCGCCCGAATCTCTTCCGTGATGAAAATTTCTTTCAGCATTACAAAATTCATTATTTCAACAAGCGCTTTATGGGCATCAGAAAATTCAACTTCCCGCAGAAACTGTTCCAACTTTTTTATTCCCGCTTCTCTATCACTCGTGATTGCAGAAAGAAGTTCCTGTCTTATTCCTGTTGCCACATTTTTTTCAGATAAAATCTTTTCGAAATCAACTTCAACAAATCCATCCCAGGTGCTTGCGTATCTAAGGCCATAGAAATTCAATACGATCCCCTGTGCAATTCGGACTTTCTGAAAGAGATCAGGATAAATAGAAAAGATTGAATTTGAATATAGCTGCGATCTGGCAATATCTTTTTGAAGATCATACTTTAAATGTTCAGCAGTTTCACCTAGCGTCGCTTTGAATTTTTCAACGTCTATATTTGCGGCCACAGAAAGCCAGGATGTAAAAGCACCTCTAAACAAGTACATAAGTGCAAAAACAAGAACCGTGCCTAATGAGCCACCAGCAATATTAGAAATCAGTTGATATAAATCGTTGGACATCAGGCCGCCTTAGCTAGCTTTTCCAGCGCCTGCATTTTTTCAGCTCTTATTTCATGAAGCGTTTTTCCTGCTGACTTTAGAATCGCCCATTCATAAATACATATTGAAGACCAACCAGTGACAGTTTGACCCCAATCGTTGAAGCTAATTTGCTTTCCTTTAAATTCAACGGTTTTGCAGTCGACCACAACGGCATCTGATTCTTTGAAGTTTTTTATTTCCATTTTGTCGCCAGATTTTAGAATCTTCCATTCAAAAAGGGCGGCCATTCTCGGCAATGATCTTCTCTTTACTCGATCGGTCTTTTCTTCAACTCCAACGGACTCTTGCGATGATGAATGAATATCAATAAAAAAGTCTTCATCTTTTTCAACAGGCATTATTTTGGCAAATTCAATTACGTGTTTACCATTCATGCGCATCGGCCTGAGCTCATAGCAAGACAGGTCGACACCATTTCTAATTAACCAAGCTGAACTTGAAAGAGTTATCGCATCGAATTCAGATGAAACAAGTATAATCCGCTGTTTCTTATTGAAACCAGATCCAATATTGTTCTGTTTTAGAAATGTATTTAATTCTCTGTTTGCAAGTTCATACTCAGAAAGAGCACCGAGCTTAGATTTGTATGGATCTTCATCTTTGTGCTTGGCAATATAAGACCCAAACATTTTTTCAACTAAGTCCCTTGGGTCTTTAATCTTCGCTAGGGAGGCAGCGTATCTAATCGCTTGAGACTCAAGAGTTTCTGATCTGGATTTAATATCCAATAAATCCCTTTTGATTTCCAAGAGCACCAAACAACCATCGCCATCCACAGCTACAAGGTCAGAGCGTGAACCTTCTACATCAACGACTTGTTGGCCAACCATCAACAGGCTTTCTTGATCGCCAAAAAGTTGTCCAATGTTTTTGCGTAGAAATTCCTCTAGATGTGCTTCCTTCAAGTTTAATTCCTTAAAGGTTAACTCTTCAATTTCGGTATCTACTTCGATGGATTGTCCTTTAATTGTCACAGGTATAAATGTCATAGACGAATTATCGGCATTTTCTAAAAAAACTGGATGGACATTAGTCGAGTCGCCACTCTTGAAATTCAACCCGATATAATTTCCCGTAAATGAACGCTACAGTCACTGAAATCTTGGAGATCTCAGACATTTGGCCTGACACAGAAGTGACAGTTCGTCTTTTCCTCGCGCGCTCGATGTCAAACCAACCATTCATTATATGGGCGGAAACAAAGTCCGAGCGATTGCTTCTGAGTTCCTATAAAGGTTTCGCCTGCGAAACCCAGGCTAGGTGTACCTTCAATCTGCTTATTCTGTTATTGGTAGAAATAAATGACCCAATTATTTCGGCCCTCAAAGAAGTTCCACGTATTAACCCTCAATAATTTCGTCCAGATCAATTGTGTCCTCGACTTGGCGATCCTGGGCCATCTTTTGTTGAATCACTTCCCACAGGTGCAAGTAGTTTTCAGTTGTTGAAATATCCGAATGTCCCAAAACGTACTTTGCAAGAAAGTGATGCCCCTCCGTTAACGCAACAAGTTCTGTACAATAGGTATGGCGGCAATCATGTGGCGACTTAGCCGCAACCCCTAGCAATTCATAAGCTCGACGCATTTTGTTTGATACCCTATTCTTATCAAGTCCAGAAAATAGAAGATAGTTGCCTCGCTGATCGCCAAACGTTTTAGCCTTAATCAAGGCTGCTTGTGCATTAAATCGCTCTGCAATGATTGTCGCTGCTAGTTTGTCGCTAACAGGAATGATTCGATTATTTTTTGGCTCAATTCGTCGACGGTGCTTCATCGGTTTTCTTAGAACTGTACCATCTTTGCTTCGAATACCTTCATTGGAGCTGGGCTGCGAATCCAATACAATATGAAGGATTGAATTCAATCCGTATCGATCCAACATCTTTTTTAAATTCACCTCAGATGGTTGACCCTTAAATACATGCGACGCTGCTAGGCCAATGCACTCATTCAACCTAAGCCCAGTATGCAAAAGGACCCAGTAGAATTCAGCCACATCCTTATCAATCTCTTTTAGCTTCTCGAAGACTACTTGTGATTCCGCTGGGGTTATATAGGATTCAATGCCTTTACGATTCAATTGATGTTTGGGAAACATAGAACATCGGGATACCGGCCCCTTCATTTTCTGCTGTCTCACCATTGTTGAGAGAAATCGATTGAGAGCCTTAATACATGCATTCTTTGTGGCATAAGCTAAACGCAAATTTTTACCCTTTTGTTTTACCAATTCAGCATCTTTTTCAAGCCAGTCACGTAGGTCCTCAAAATAGTTTTCCCAGCTATGGAGATTGTTGGACTTTTTTATGGATAGGAAAAAAGTAAAAACGTACTGCTCTAAATAATAGACATCAGTTTTCCAAGAGTTCGGAGCTTCTGTTTTACGTCTTTTGGCGTAGAGTTCAAGAAGCTGTTCGAAGTCATAAAACTTTCTCTTCCATTCCAGGTCACGTTTTACTTTTAGACTGAAATTTTGAAGTTCTGCTTCTTTAAGTTTACAGAAGCTTTCTGCCTTTTCATCTGTATCTATATCCGCAGGAACTTCAGACTTTCGAAGTCGCATCCGTTTTTTTGTCTTTGGATCCCAATAGAGGAACGAATAGTACTCTTCTTTATTTTTGGATTTTCTTTTTTCATATCTCATGCGTGCGAATACGTTTCAGACTGAAGGGGGTTGAAGGCAATAATTTGCCTTCAACAGCCGTCAATCCAAAATTATATGGCAATCACAACCAACAAAACGAAGGAAGTGATCCATGAAATCCAAAAATGAGACGTTATCTCCAAAACTAATCGATGACTTCATCCAATCTGGCGGAACGATCACTATCTGCAAGCCTAAGCCCGCACCAATTCGTCGCTCATCAAATCACAAAATCCTCACTCGCGATCAAATGAAGTCAGCAATTGGGCAACGACGATCTCTATCGCAAATTGCAAGATTGGAGCTCCCATGAAAACACCCACTGTTGTCTCATTATTCACAGGGTGTGGCGGTCTTGACTTTGGATTCGCCAAGGCCGGATTTAAAATTGTGTTTGCAAACGATTTCAATCGTTTCGCATGTGAAACCTACAAACGCAATTTTTCATCAATTTTTAATCATGACATCTCGTATCTAGTTGAAGGCGACATCAATAAACACTTCGACTCGATCCCTGAGAATGCAACTCTATTGATAGGAGGTGCCCCTTGCCAGTCTTGGAGTTTAATGGGCAATCGGAAGGGCGCCGACGATAAACGAGGCGATTTATTCTTTAAAACGGTCGATGCTCTTTCTGTTAAGACACCAAGATATTTTATTTTTGAGAATGTAAAGGGCTTGCTAAGTCACGACAACGGAAAATCATTCGAACATCTTCTCAATAGGATTACACAAGCGGGCTATGAATACAACTTTCAGCTTTTTAATATGTCAGAATATGGGGTTCATCAAAGAAGAGAGCGAGTAATTATTTGGGGAAAAAAGATTGGCGAATTGATGAATCTCGAATCTCTGGTTCCGGCTAAATCAAATTTTGGTGCGTTGATCCTAGAAGATCTTTTAAATCAAATTCAAGAAACACTTCCAAATAGTGAAATCACATACGGCGGTTCCAAAACTGTCGCCTTTGGAAAGACTCTTCGACCTGGCGAAAATTTGAAAAATGTCTCGGAAATCGAATTGAAAAGAAGATTTGCTCAAGCCGGCGTCCATAATCCTCCACAGAAGATTAAAGGTCACCGACCTGTCTATCGACTCAATCCGTTTCTTGTTGCGCCTACAATGGTTTTCAATAACGGAACAAATGTTCCGTGGCATCCTTGGAAAGATCGAAGACTTACTGTCAGAGAGGCGGCGACCATACAAGGCTTCCCATTGAACTTTGAGTTTATGGGCAAATTCCAAGAACAGTATAAGCAAGTGGCAAATGCTGTTCCGCCTACGTTTTCAGAGTTACTAGCAAATCAATTTCTTAACCAACTAAAAAAGGAGAGAGTATGAAAAAGCGTCCCAAAGAAAAGCTTCTGCAAGCGCATCATATTGGTGACTTACTTGGCTCTTATGTCATTCACATTTGCGAGTGCAAACAAAATAATCGAATGAACGGCTTGGATATAAACATATTGCTTCATCTGCTGACGAATCACATCGATAGAATAAAAAGTGAGTGCGGCGAATATATTACTGAGGCTCACTGGCAAACAATAGTTGATATGAGTTTGACGGACGCAATTAATCATCAAAGAAATCTTCTGAACGATCCGTCTGTTCAAAAGAATAATTCCAAAGGCAAAGCGGATACCCATTAACACTTTAGCGATTCAATAATTTAGGAGAAAATATGAAAGACCAAGAAATGATCGAAGCAGAAGCTTTAGCATCGGCTTTAAATTCGGACGTCAACCTAGAGCAGTTCATTGACCACCTGTTGATGTTGGACAAAGAAACATACAACAGAATCTACGATGATCCGACTGAGCGAGAGAAGTTTTCGAAGCTCAATGCTCAAGACCGACTCATCTACTTCCATCCTGATTTGCAAGCCGAGATACAACTTCTCTACCACAACTTCCAGACCCATAAGCAGTCAGCCCATACGCTATCAATCAGCGTATATAGGATCGGGGTGCTTACAAACGCTTCATACAAAGAGATCGCGGAGAAACTTGAAAAGGCGATGCAAAAACAGTTCAGCAAATCCTATATCAGCAAGCTCTATAGAGTTGGAAAAATACTCAGCGTTGCACCTGAACTCGCAGTTGTTTCTGATACTGAAAAGTTAGCAGAGCTGGCTCGTATCCCTGAGACAAAACTTTGTCAGATGATCGAATCAAACAACGGAATTGTGAGAGTGGCCAATCACGACGTTGCCACTGCATCACGCGCTCAAATTCAAGACATCGTGAGAAAGGAGGTACCAGCAAAAACTCGGTCTCTCAGTATTGTATCCTCTGCGCCTATTGTGACATGGGATATTCAAAGCCTACATCAGAGTCTGACTGAGAGTCTTGCTAACATTGACCAGAGTGAGTCCGAGCTCGTCAACGTGATTCAAGAGTGCATCCGTATAATAGATTTGAAATTTAAAAGATAAAATCGTTTCGCGTGCGAAACGTTCCTTGGCAATTATGCCTGGGATTTATTAAGGAGAAAGTATGAGCGACCAAGAGATTAAGAAGCCAGGGATTTATATTACTTCAATATGTCCTGTTGATGGCGAGTATACGAGATCATTAAGAGATTTTAGTGATGGATACGATGTTATCGACTTCATTGAAACAATACTATCAGAGTTTCCAGATATACCCGGATACAAAGATCCAGAAGTCATAGAAAAATAAATTGCTTTGCATGCGAAACGAGTCCGGGCAATTCCGCCTGGATTTTAGAAAGGAGAAGGTATGAATATCAAAGATCTTAGAATAAAGAGTTTTGATGAGACCACCAAGGAAATCGTTATCGAATTTGATCATGGCTGGTTTGTTGGAGTGCTAAAGGAAGTTGAGCCAGAAATCATAGAAAACTATCAAGATGCTGACCTAGAGAAATAAGATTCTTTTCGAGCCACGGAGGGCTCATTCTATTTAATAACAATTAACAAAGGAATAGGACTTCGCTATGTCCATAGAAAAATCAAAATATCTACAAGAGTTAGACGATCGAGGCGGCTACGGCCGCCTCCCAAATGAAATATGGGAAATGAAGATCGATCATATTGCCAAAATCATTTGGGCTTATCTGGTTTCACAAAAGCCCAGTTGGGATTCAAGTCGAAACAACATTTCCAGAAATTTGGACATTCATAAGGATACAGTATC
The DNA here is from genome assembly GCA_021731025.1 of Pseudobdellovibrionaceae bacterium. GTDB lineage: Bacteria > Bdellovibrionota > Bdellovibrionia > Bdellovibrionales > Bdellovibrionaceae > UBA5009. Next base: position 7,313 of record JAKFYD010000016.1, read on the forward strand.
AAAACACGTAGAAGCACTTGAACAACTGAATATGATTAAAGTCATTAAGGGAACCAATAACGCTTGGAGTTTTGAGATCGTTCCGCCTTCGGGTTGGTTGGCACGAGCGGGCTATCCGGCAGTCCAGGCTAAAAATGGACCACCAACAAGCAGACTGGCCGATAGCCCGCCAGAAGCGTCTCAAACAGTCCACCAAAGGCCAGAGGATCAGCCCACATTAAATAATAGAAATACTATTAATAATACTGACGAAACTAACTCTTCAGATTTTAAGGAAAAGGAACTCATTTCTAATCCTAAAAAAATTAGTACCACCCCGGCGACTGCGATACTTATTTCCTGGCGAAATCAGTTCCCGGATCTAAAATTTATCTCGGGAAAAAAAGCTAAACCAAACATTGAAGCCTTATTCATGACTTTGAAGCAACATGACCACATGGGTGATGCTCTCTCAACGACACAAATCCTGAAGGCCATATTTGGCTCAAATCCAAAACCAAAAATGCGTGCTTGGATTGAGGACGTCGAAGGTCAGATTGATTTCGCTAGAATATCTGCATATCAATCAGTATCCATTGTCCCAGCAGAAGATACGACGGGCGAATCCGAGTTTATAAGCCCTCGAGCTGAAGTCCTTTACAGGCAATATAAGAGTGAAGGAAAAACAGCCGCAGACTTTAATGGATTGTCGCTCCTAGAATATGCCAATCAACGAGCCTATTCAGATGAGTTTCAAACTCTTGATACAGCCGAGCTTATAGAACAATACAAAGAGCGTGACTTAGATTTTGATCTCGATTTGATGATGAAAGCTGCAGGGTGTTCAAAAAGTGAAGATTGAAAAGCGAAATGAAGTAGATCACTCAATGGTTATCATAATGTCCATTTTGATAACGATCATAAATTTTAAAAAATACTTTGTTTATGATCGCCAAGGTTTCTTGAGTACAGTCAAACGCTCTGAATTATCGAGTACCTTTCCGCACGTTTCCCATGGAACAGACTCCGGCTTTCGATAACGTAATTCAAATGGATGTTTCGTTGGCAGATCGCCAATGATCCTTTTGGCTTCTTCAATTTCACCCTCTGCAATCGCTATCCAAGCGTCTTCAAGAACATCAGGAATTTGTCCAAAAAGATCAAAGATATTTTCGAGCCGACCAGAAAGCAAATCATGAACTCTGTCTTCAACGGAATCAGCATAGCGCATGTTATAGATTGATACAAGATCACGAACTTGCCCAATTCTCTGAATACGACCTTTTCGCTGTTCAAGACGAGTGGGATTCCATGGTAAATCGAGATTGATAAGAGTGCCAAGCTTCTGAAGGTTCAATCCCTCACTTGCGGCATCTGTGCCGAGTAATAGACGAAGTTCACCTTTGGCCACCATCGTCTTAAGTTCTTCTCGAGACATCTTTTTGAAGGAGCCATCCTTTATTAATCCTGATTTTGCTCCCCCTGCATAAATACCAATTAATTCCTGAGGGTATTCTGCTCTAAGCTTTTCTGCTAGCCACCAAATTGAATCAAAATATTGAGAGAAGATAATGCAGCCTTGTTTGAGCCAACCACGCTCACCAAGGCATTTCAAAACAACAGCTAGCTTTGGATCGTTGTCACGATTGGCCTCAAGTTCCTCAATGAATTGCTTAAGAAGCCTTTTCTCCTCAATCGTCAAATCTTTAAGATCAGGTGTGTCTTGAACTTGAGTTTCATCGTCTTCACCCTCTAATTGTGAAATGCCCGGCCATTCCTTCAACATTTTGGTTGCGGTAATTCGACCAGCTTCAATCGAGCTTCCTACGCGTCTAAGCAACAGTGTTTTTAGAAACCCTGCACCCTTGGCCCGCTTTGCAAGCTTAGAGCAGAACTCTTCTGCAGTATGATAAGCTGCCGCTAAATAAGCTGGTAACTGGATAGGATCCTGTTCGCCAAGAAGTTCAACTTTGACTGGTTTTAGCATTGGCTCGTTTGTATCCGGATCAAGTTGCTGTTCCAGATAATCTCGAGTCCTGCGAATTACATGGCGAATAATAGGGTTATGATCGCGTAAGAAATTATCTTCGAGATTTCTTATTTGCGCTTTTCTTGGGTCAGGAAGTCTTTCCCAATAATCGCCAGGAGCAATAGCTTCGTTATCTTTCATCTTTAAGGCGCGACGAAGATTCGTAAAAACAATGTCTTCATTGGCCGGTGGCAAAGGATTTCTGATCCATCCCCATAAATCTAAGTCGTTGGTTGGAGCTGGTGTACGTCCCATGATCAAGCTCAGAGCCTCAGCTGGTTTTCGCCAGTTGCTCCAGTCATTGCCAAGTACAAATTCAGTTCCCATTCCTAAAATAGCAATGAGATCCCAGACTTCAATAGGATACATTTGAACTGGCGTGGCCGTACCTAACAAAACACTCTTTGCATTTGGCGCCATTGCCATCAAAAATTTCATTAGATTATTTGGATCAGGTTTTTCACCTTCGCGATTATCACCTAAGTTTCGTCGTCGACAACGGTGAGCTTCATCAACGATTAAACATTCAAGCTTCATCGTCTTAATATATTCGATGATTGGCGAACCACTGGTGATTAGCCCCTGAGAAATTATCCCAATTCGTCGTGGGCAATCTCGAATACTTTCAGGACCAGCACTTGGATAATCAATACCATTCTCATCTACCCAATGATTGGAATCCCAGACAGCACACGGCACGTCCAAAAGAGTCTTTAGCTCCCCTTGCCACTGCCAAAGCAATGTCTTAGGCGCAACAACCAACACTGGTCCGCCGCCGTACAAGGCCATCAGCTGAGCGCTCATTCCTAGTTGAACAGTCTTTCCAAGGCCAACTGAATCAGCCAATACAAGTCTGGCGCCATATGGTCCTTTATGAAGATCGAACGCAGTTTTAATAAAAAATTTCTGATGCGCCCCAAGGCCAGTTTCTTTTCGATAGACTGGGGATTCGACAATCGGAGCTGCTGGCTCTGGGTCTTTTCGCCAGTCCTCAATACTGCCGACTACTTCTCTTTTGGAAAGACGTTCAATATCTTCAACTACGAATTTACTGAGTGGAATTGCCAAAGGATGGTTCCAGAACATGTCGAACTCTTCTTGAACCCATTTAATGGCATCATCCGAATCATCTTCCCAAACAATTTCATAATTCAACTTCCATGCGGCCAGTGTTTCGTTCGTGCTTCCTATAAAAGAAGTCTTTTTCCCGCTCTTGTTTTCGATAACGCCAGCTTTGCCGTGAACCAAACCAAATTTTTCAGTTGGAAGAACTCGCACTTCAAGTTTCCCTGACTTTAGCAAATGAAACAGCTTAGTGAATCGGTCAGAACTGCCGTCAGTAAGTTTCTCAGGTTCAGACGCGCACCATTCTTTACGTAATGCTTGTTCTGCGGCTTTCGCAATTTCAGCATCTCTTGGCACGATGTCCGAATTGCAAACCATTCTAATTTTGCCAGTGACTTGTTCTAATCTTTCACCGGCAATTTCCAAAATTGAAGAGCTAAAGTAACCTGCTACTCGGTCGTATCTAGCCGCATCAACTAGGCGCTCACCAAGAAAGTCTTTGTAGATATTTTGTCTTCGTGATGAGAAACGATTAATCATGTTCGACCCTAAGCATGATCATTTTCCAATGCTCCGGCGAGCAGTTTTAATACTTTAGAGTCCCGACTCCAATGTGCCATTTGTCCGGTGGTATCCGAAATAAAGTTACAAATTTGAACCAGCACTCGACGCTCATTCCAATAGTTTTTGAATTCAGTTTTTAACCAATTTTTGCCAACCTGAATATCATCAGTAGAAATAGCCTGATGCCCAGCAAAAAGGATATTTCTAACCCCGGAGGCTCCAAATCCTTCGCCATCCAGCAACTTTGTACCAAATTCGAATGCAGTTCTTAATCTAGCGTGGTTTGCCTTTTCCGAAAAAAGCAATGGCTTGTACTCACGAACTCCAAATCCACGGGCGAGCTCTTGATAAACACCAGCACGATTTTCGCCATGACTCTCGACCTCCAGACCCTTTAGATACAACTTTTCTTCTGGACGCAAAGCCTTCCAGGTCTGAGTATCAAAACCCTTTGGAACAAGAAAATCACATGCAACTTTAACCGCATTATCAATAATAAGTTCGATCGGAGACCTGTCACTTGAGATTCGAACTTTTTTCAATTCAGAATGTATATCAATGTCTTCGATTGATTTGTATTGAGTCAATACCCTAAGGGCCGCAGCATAAGCAGCAAGTTGAAAGTCTGCATCTCCAAAATTAGGAGAATTCTGGTCTTCTAACTTTAACATTTCTTCCAATTGAGACTTAACTTCAGCCTCAACCCGAGGAAAAAGCTCATCAAGAAAAGCAACTTCGGTTGACATTTGTTTTCGAAGAATCAAAAGGACAGTACCCTGTACGTAATTACCTTCCTTCAATGCATTGCTAGTTTCAGTCCCAATACACCAGGCAGCGGTTACTCTCAGCCCCGATGCCCAAAGTATCAATGTCAGGTCCGCCCATACTGACGCATCCTGATGGGTAAACATTACGATTTGCGCACCATTCGATGTCATATTTTGGGCCAAAGACTTATAACATGCAACCATGCTTTCTTTGAAATCAAGCTGGGTACCTTTTACAGCTAATGCTTTTTTTGAGTCCACATACCAGGTCTTAAATTGAGTTCTAAATACCGGCTCATACCAAGCTAAAAAAAATTCAGCCAATTCATGGTAATTTACTGCATCAGCATATGGTGGATCAGTAATCCAAAAATCCTGCACTGATTTAATTTCCCTAGCGTCTTTCGGTTCGACCACAAATTTTGAGTGTATTTCGTATGACTTCAAATCGAAAAACCAACCTGTGCCCACAGCTTGCAATGACCGACAGCCATAATTAAAAAGTGTATTCAGCGCAAGATTAGTAAAAACAGACAATACCATCTCTTTACTAGGGGTTGGATCCCAAGCACTCAGTCTCGAGTTATAATTTATTGTTTTTCCAAGAGATAGAAAGCAGGCAATAGAAAGTCTCGGTTCTTTGATCTCCTCAGTTATTGTCTCAGACAAATATCCCAAAAGCAGAAGTTGCCTCGGATTAAAAAGATGGTGCCAGAAAGACCAACCTCTCTCTCTTGTCGGTTGATCAGTATTATAACCTGACTCAATTCGCCGTGAAGGAATAATTCCATTTTGCTGCCATCTCTCAAACTGTTCCTTCAAAAGCTCAATCGTTTGCATCTCCTTTTGTAGGTCAGCTTCCGTAGGTGCCGAGTAGTGACGCTGACCTTGAACTCCACCATTTTCTGAATTTTGCTCGACCCATCGGATACAATAAAGGCGTTCTTGAAAAACATCGTCAGGCCTAGGTATGACGTCACTATTTTCCCACATACGAAGACCACTTATTGTTCCCTCAGAAGTGCGTCGATCACCACGTAATGTTGAAATAGAAGTACCATGTTCAGCTAGTGGATGTACTAGGCGTGAATTTTTTATTGTGGCAGAGGCTTTTGCCTTTGCCATCTCAGCATCACTTACACCGCTTCTTATTAAAATATCATATCGTTTGTTTAAATGATCTGGAATGAGTTCAGCTATGCACTTTGTTTTTTCACCAATAACCCAACTAGGAGCTAGTGGCACCATCCAGCCCGTTTCAGGACAACGAACTTCCGCACAATACAAATAGGCATCCGCACGCCAGCCTTTTTCATTGTGCTCAATCCCTAATTGCTTAATTTTTCGATCTACAATATCGAAAACATTTTGTTGTGCTTTTTTAATATCAGTCGCTAATTTTTCTCCACCGCCAACGAGATTCAAAGAGGCCCAAGAGAGTAGGGATGCAACAGGATTCAGATCAGAAGCATAGACTTCACAGCCTATTCTTGCAGCTTCAAAAGGAATACTTCCTCCCCCACAAAAACTATCTCCAATTCTAGGTGTATGCCCAAACTGATTTCTACCCAATTCCTGAATTAAATCTGAAATTGAATGTGCATTAGTTTTTAGGTGAGAATTAATTTCAGCCCATTCTAATGCAGATGGTCCGTCAATTTGCTCCGGTCTATCGCAAAATGTGAGTTTTTTATCATACGGCAATCTTTGAAAAACCGCTTTTTGGAAACTACTTTTTTCTTGGTCGGATTTGCCTCTCTTAAGTTTTGGCTTCTGAGAATCTAGCTCGTCAAACCAAGTAGTCTTTTCTTCATCTGAAGCATTTTCAAAGAGCTCAGCTGATGTAAGATTCTTTGACCTTCTTCTAAGAACTCCTTCATTATCCATCGTAAGTATTTTCAGAAATATCTCACGATCTTTTTTTGGATCTACTGTAGCCGGGAAAAGTAGGCCTAAAATTGCTGCACGTACAAGGATAGTTGGTTTTCTGCCCCACCATCTACCCAATGGTGTGAGAGTTTGGGTAGGCCCAGCTTTTCTCTCTTTATAACTTTCAGCACTAATTTTAGAGACCGGAAATTGTGTCTCGATGAAGCTTTTGAACATCATCTCCGTCCTCTCGTTTTTCTTCTAGGCTCTGACTTTCCGGATCTTTTTTTTTAATCGCGTCTGGCTTTTTTTCTTCAAGCTCAAACGGTGATTGAAATAAACCAATTAGGTCGTCCAGGTTAGTTTGCTTACGTTCTGAAACTTGATTTTCGGTCAGCGCATATCGCACGGCCTTTCGCCATCCTTTGCCTCGACCATTCAATGCATGGCCTGTAGCCGCATTTGTCATTGTATAGAGCCACCAGCGCTCCTCAGGCGTCAATCCTAGCCAATTCTGTATTGCAGTAGGTATAAGGTTAGGATCTGAGTCTTCGATAGCCCAGGCAAGCAGTACGAGCTCCTTACCAAAACTACGATTAAGAACATTTGGCCCAGCCTTCCAGCTTGCGGCCTTTGTCTTAAATTCTTTTCTTAGACGCTTGTTAAACTCCATGGCAACTTGTTCAGCGATTTTTTCCCACTTATCAATTGGCAGTACGACTCTGAGGCTACTGTTATCAGTGCCCATTGAATATTGAATGTTATCTTCTTTCCAAGCAGCATCGCCGGAAAGATGTTCGCTGATATAAACGTTGTCTTTTGTAGCCCGTGGAATTACCACTACAAAGTGATGTCCTGTTTCATCGGGACTAAATCCAAATCCGTAGATTTTCTTTTCTTTTTTCATTTTTGTACTACCTCCCCAGGAGCCAATGTCAGCCTAGCATCGGCAACCCAGTCTTGAAGATCTTGGCCTTTTGTGAAATGTATAGCCTGACAAGTAAGACTTGCCTCTGAATTTGGAAGCAATTCTTTTAATCCAAGAACAAGTTTTTCGGTCTCTTTGGGGCCTATGTTAAATTGTTGTCCTGAAGTCAGGTTTAACCAACAATTTCTAGAAGATCCATCTTGCCCACGCAGAAGAATTTCAACATCCACCAGTTGGCCACCATACTTGGACGTTCTTGCAAGCAACTCAAAAACATCTCGTGTAGCTTGCGCCTCCAAATTTCGCATCAGAGTTGCCGCCTTAATATTATCAATCTTTTGTTCGCCAAAAGATTCGGGATCAACAGCAATCTCTTGCTTCTCAGAAAAGGTCCCATTCTTCTCGGCAACTGCGATTACAAATCTCGTGCCTTTGGGAATGGGGAATGGATCATTGTAGGCAGCTCCACCATTCCGAGGATCGGAACCATCCGTCGTATAACGGATACTTGCTGGTGGCGCCGATCTTAGTTCCATCCTGCCTTCATTGCCTTGCTGAAATGCTCGATACTTGAGTGTGATTTGATTCGTCCAAGTGTATTGGTCGCCAGTTTCATGCTCATTTTTGCTATCAATACATAGAAATGAAACTGACATTTCTTTTGTTTTGAAATTGTTAAAGTCTTCAACTCTTTGAGACCCAGTGGTCGCAGGTTGACCAACTTCGAAATAGACTAGGTCTGCATGAACGGGCTGAATCTTCAAGGTCACTTCGCCAGTTTCATCGTTTCGGGCCTTTTGTTGAACGAAGACCTCAGTTCTAGGTTTAGGAAATGGAGGTTTTTCAATATATCCACTGCCATCATCACGCCAATGACCTTTTTCCAATGAGTCTCGCTTCATTGCATCCAGCGCATCCATTCGATGCCATTGCCATGCAGGAGTTTGGGCAGCTCGTTGTACAACTTCGTTCCAAGGCATCTTTTTGATAGTAAAAAGTCTTTGTTCGATCTTTTTCCTAAACGTTTCACTGCTAATATCTGCACTGAACTTCTGCTTCTCTTCAAGAGTCTTCTTGATTTGCTTTTCGCCTTCAAATTTATTGTCAGAGAAGCTCATCTGAAGATCTGCTGAGGAAAGACGATCTGCAGTTGGATAGAAAATAACTGTGAATGTTTCACGAATAGAACTCAGGAACTGAAGTTCAAATTTATCTTGGTAAGTTATCGCTTGCTGCATGAGTGGGTCATCGTCGCGAACCTTTTCAGCCTGCAATTCTTCGATAGCCGTCTTAACAGCCTTAAGGTCTTTTGAGCGTTCTATAAGATTATCTAAATTTCCTCGCGAGCCCGTTAGAAAAAGCACACGATTTTTGAACGTTTGATCTCGATAGAACTTCTCAATGTCTGGATGAACCTGTGTTCCAGAGTGTGGTTCATAGATGACCATTGTAACTTTGTCTTGCGTGAGTTCAATCTCATCAAGTGCAGGTAATACCTTTACCACTTGATAGGCGTCTTTTACGGAAGGCGAGAACATTCCTTCAAGTCGCGTTCTAAGTTCCTTAATTGAGGACTCTCGATTGACGTTTTCTGCAATGGACTTAATCTTTGCGACAAGATTCTGAGTGTTTTTGAAGAAAAATTTTCCTTCACGATTTGTATGGAGGTACCAAGCTCGGGTAGATAAAACCTCGATGATGTTTTTGGGTATTCCAGAAATATCACGACCAGGAGCACATAGGTAAGAAACTGCCTCGGAGGTGTTCAAGCCAACTAATGAATTTGGGACATTTGCCAGTGAGGATACAAGAAGAAGTTTACATACATCTTGTGCATCACGCTTAGTTCCAAGATTTTGATCCATTAATTCTGCAACTGCTTTTCCAGCAGAAGCAATGTCATGGCTGATTGCATTGTCTAATGTTGGATTAATTGTCGAGATCTCAGCTAGAGTATCGCGATCATTTAAATCAATATCATGAGCGTGAATTAAGTAACTTGTGCTGGCGACCCCATCAACATCATTCCACATTCGCGCTACCACGACACGCATAAGACGAATTAGGCCGCGCGTCTGCTGGAAGCCAGGATTCTCTCTAAATCGAGCATAAAGATCACGAATTGCCGGATGAAAGGGATAGGATTTTTGAATCTGACTTGCAAATGCCTCTGGGGTTGCAGCAGTAATATCCATCTGACGTGCATCGCGAATGGCCTTTGAATAGCCCTGCGCAACTTCTCCAATATCAGATTCTTCTGGGAGTTCTGAAAAAAGTCTTTTCCTAAGAATAAAATAGAGTTCGTCTGTGTTAAGTGCCACCGGCTCAAGTGGCAGGGCGTTTCTTCCGACCTCTGAATCAAGATCCCTGAGGGCCTTATTCAGAATTTCGCTTCCGCCTTCGTAGGTAGCCTTTAAATCGCTAATGACAAGGCACACATTTGATAGCTCATCTTTGCCGACGGCTACAAATAAATTGGATAGGGCCGTCGCTGTCACAACTGAGAGGTCTGAATTACCAATGGCAATTGACTTTGAATTCTCTAAGTAAGGCGGTAGCTCATCAAGTAGGATCAATAGAGGCTCACCCTTCAAGAGATTAACCCAAGCAGACTGACCTGGCGCCTTGAGGGGACTATAATATTCGTTAAAGAGTTCTTTTTTCCCAAGCTGAGATGCAATTGCTCCCCAAATTCCTAAGGGGGCATCGCTTTCACGTCCAGAAAAAGCCACGACGCGTGCTTTGCCAACTCCGGAGTGGTCAACAATTCCATCAAGTACTTTCGCACGAATGCTAGGTTCTTGAGCGAGAAGTCCAAGCGCAATTAAATTATGCGTCTTACCGCCACCCATAGCTTGAGTAAGCTTAAAAATTCCCTGCTGAGAGTCACCCTTAAATCGTCGGAACGATTCTCGGAAAAGACTCTTCATGCCGCCAGTAATATAGTTCTCCTCAAAGAATTCTGGAGCCTTAATTTTTCCGGGCTGAAGAAGGTCTGAAAGATCGAGGACGATGTCTCGCTTAGACCGATCAAATACATTTTTACGTGGCTTACATGTTTGCTTTAGTGTCTTCATCTTTTTGATCTCTTCTTTTTGTTGTCACACGGGTTGTATCACTCGCGCCACCATTCGTGACCCAAGCGTCCACTTCAGAAACACGAAACTTCCAAAGCTTGCCTATGCGGTGGCTCGGAATTCGATTTTTCTCAAGCCAGCGATAAACAGTCTCTTTTGAAATCCCCAAATGTCCTGAGATCTCTTCAACTGAAAGCCATCGTTCTTCGTTCATGAAATTCTACACCTTTCAAAATTCTGTCACCAATGAGTATTAATGACTACCAAATGTAAGTAAATACCAAACAAATTCATGCACCACGTTATTAAGCAAAATAGACGAGGCTACCGCTTTGCTAGGTGCTAAATTTTGGTATTTTTTGGAATCAGCTGATCAGAAGATAGGCGCCCATCAAGTGTTCTAGAGCCAACTTTGTCGCCCCTGGGACATCACATTTCCAGTTTCAGATAGATCGTTCGACTGATTGAATCACCATTTTCCCAGGAACCTAAATCAATCTTTTCATCGAGGTACTTCTGTTTTTTTAATACGACCGACCTGTCGCCCTCTTTCAACTCAACACTCTGGGTATTACCTTTTACTTCTACGACGGCTCTTTCGCCAGCATCATTTAAAATAATCAATCGATCAGCGGTTGGAACAGTCGCGATATTTAGAATCGCTCTTTTATACTTTAGCGAATTTGTTTTTTCTTTTTGATCCACCGAATCCGTCGATACCGAGGCCACTTTAGAACTGAACTCTTGTACGGATTTTTTTGAGATGCGACATCTCAACCAGACTCGAAAGCCATTTTCAATTTTTTCAACGTAGCGGCTTAGCCACTCACAAGATAGAACTCGGTGAACTGGAGTTATTTCTGCAATCTCAGCGGAATCAGAGCCGGTAAGGCTTTGAACTGTTTTTTGAGTCACCTTAACTTCAACGTTTCCAAGCTTTGCGGCACTCGCAAGGCATTTATTCTCAGCAACCTGCTTAACTTCCTCGGGATCTAAGCCATCGTGACTGCAGATAATGTAATGATAATTTGAATCAGATAGTGAGGCCTCGGTGACCCATTTGGGTCGACCTTCAGCAGCAAACGCCGTATTGAAGATAAGAAGACTAATGAGTAACAAGGTCAGACTTTGGTTTCGCATATTTGCAGAATGGAGTTGGGTCCCATTCTATCCGTGAAATTGTCCAACCAGATTGAACTGTTTTTTTGACTTTAACACTCGACAGTAGAAAGAGATCTTTACTCCAGGCGTTTTCCCAAACAAGTTTTGTATGACCTCCATCGTCGCGTAGAGTTTCTAAAAAATTCCTTCTGTATTCGAAATCATTATACTTAAGGCAGATATCACCAAAACGATTGTCCTGCGAAATATTTCTCAAAAAATGGTTAGTAAATGGAAATTTCTTGGCAAAACCCGGGTCATTACAATAGTCGGAGATTTCGGTTGCCTTGGGTAATGCAAAGCAATTGTCATTCAGACCGGCATCGTTGCAAACTTGAGATTTCTGAGCATCTGGAACAGAAAAATAGTTGATGTTGAACATTGTGCCGCCGCGGAATCCAGTGTCCATCATGAAGCCACCCTGGTCGAAAGAAGGTCGTGGGTAGCACGCCTGAGGGTAGGTGTCGCGCTTCAAGCTCAGAAATGACGGATCTTCCGGCGAGGGATCGATACCAGGAACGTAGTACCACTGGCAATCTTCGAAGGCATAACCGTTTTGAGTGGCTCGGTATTTTCCTACAGCAACCTTTGCCTTATTAACCGGATCCTGAGAGCCTGCACAGGATTGACCATCACAAAATAGAAAGTTGAATGGTCCAGTCCTAATGATCGATAGTCTTGAAATTTCAGAATACTTGGCAAGGCCCTGAATATTTTCACTTCCATAATTCCATTTGCCCTCGGAATCTTGGCCAAGTCCAAATGACAGAAGATGCCGGATCCAATTGGCGGCTGCATAGCTGTAATCTGCTTCTTGAGAAGCCAAGTTTTGTGATGCCTTTTCTATCGGAGTTCCCGCTGGTAATTGGAATTTTCCAGATAGCGTAAAAACAAATTTCTTTCGAGCTCTTAATCCGTCACAAGTAGAGAACTCAGGAACATCAAGTTTGCCGACGTTTGGCTTTTCATTTGATTTGTCCCAACCCATTCTTTGACCCAACGCTGAAGCACAGCCAACTGAAAGGATAGACATTCCAATAAGTGATGCGGCTAAAATTATTAATTTCGTTTTCAATTTGATTCCCCCTCATCAGACGATCCTTCTGAATCAGATGTTGATTCGGGATCATCAGAGATCTTTTTGCTTTGTCGCTTAAATGTGGACGTCAGATCAAGTTGAAGCTTTGATCTATTCTTTGGGTCCTTATCAAGAGTACTGTCTTCTTTTTCAAAATTTAATTCCATTCCATTTAACTTAAAGATACCAAAGCTCGTCTTTCCGATCAGTGGGGCCAATTCTTTTGACTTAGTAATGTCGTATTCGCGGTTAGCAACGACTGAAATTAGGCCGAACTTTCCTGACTCCGAAACTTGGGCAGCATAGTCTTGATCGAAAATCTTGAACTTTGCACTTAAGTTCGTTTGATCTATGGCTTTAGTTCCACCTTTGGCATTTATAATTTCCCCGACTTTGTATTTTCCGTTCAAAATTATTCGTTCATATCTATTCGCAGCTTTGCACCCTGTTGATTTAAAAGAGTCCACTGAAACTTCGTATTTGCCATTTGAAAATACCATTGATTGCCTATCACTAAAATCTTCTTTGTCTTTACATGGACCAATCCACGATCCGTCAATTTTAGTTAGACTCTCTTTCTCCTGCTTTTTTTGAAGCTCTTTCTTGGCTTCAGCTTTTATTTGATTTTGCTTTTTCTTCTCGGCAGCCTTGGCTTCCTCAGCTTTTGCTTGGAGTTCGACTTCAGCTATCGCCTTTTCGATGGACTTTCTATATTCAGTAGAGCTTGAGACTAAAATGACAGTCTTACTATCGGAGCTCGAAGGTCTTGTCAGCTTACCTAAAACACTACTGGCTCCGTACATCCCGAGTTTCATTTTCACTAGTTCTTCAAAACCACCGTTGGCACAAGGTTTTCCTTTTACAACAGTTAGTTCAGCACGACCGAATGAGTCCATAGTTTGAACAGGTAAGTACCTATTTGTTTCTGAATTGAACCATGAAAGCGCGCAACCCTTTGCTTCGTCAATTGTGCCTTCACCAGCGGTCAGATCTTGAACGCATAGAAGTTGCTCCCTCCATGCTCGAACATGATATGAATTGTATTGCCCATCCTTAGGAACCTCCGCCACGGCAAAGGCACAGGAGCCTTTTTTAGTGATGAAATCAGCAACACCCTGTAGCTTTGGCGGTAGACTCTCAGCAATTGCTCCCTGTGAACTAAAAACTGAAAGGATAACAATTGCGACAAAGTTTAACGAAGTTCCAAATGTTTTCATTTGTTACCGCCGCCGACAAAGTCATCCCAATGGGCATCTACTTTTTTTGCGAAGTCTTCAGACAAACCACCCTTGCCTTGTTGCTTTCGAGCTGCGTCCAGAATAGCACGTTTAAAGTCTTGCTCAGGCATTGAAACGGAACCAAAAACTTTGTATCGAGTGACACGCTCACCAGAATCTGTACTCATAGCTACTTTTTCCCAGTAGCGATTGCCTGATTTAATTGATGATGTTGTTATCTTGCATGCCTCAGCACCAATTCGTCTTATCTGCGTGGAATCAACTGCAGTTCCTTCTTCAGCCTGCTGGAATACAAAATCGAGACGTGACTCAATTGCTGAACATATTCCGCCTTTTGCATTATTCTCAGCAATCATGTAGGCGGCTTCGACTCTGTTATCTCCAGGAATTGTGGTCTGTCCTAGAAAGATAGCATTTCCATTTTTAACTTCAAATGGCCGCTCTTCATTAAGCCAGTCAGGACGAGATGATAGGTCATTGATGCGAGAGAGGACTTTATCAGGCATTGCTTCGGGCAAAGTGGATTGCGGCACCGAGGAGCATCCTGCCATCGTGAGGACTGCAATTACTGCAGCGAGAATAGTTTTATTCATGATAGTTTCCTTCCTTTTTGTAAGATCGTTTCAATATCTGCTTGAACAAGATTCTCTCTGGCGTGATGTTCTGTCTGATATTGCAGTTTAGGGATTTCATCAGGTCCTAATTGTTTTTTTTGATTTCGCAAAATGGCTTCGCCACCGATTCCCTTGTAATAAAGGTGCCCTTTTTCAACCACTGATGCCCGCAGCTTTGGATTATTTGAATCCTTCTGCAACTCGGACAAGGCGTGGTCATATGAAGCTTTTACGCCGATCATATATTTTTGCAAATTTTCAAGCGCTCGTCTTGGTGCCCAAACGACAAAGAAATACCAACCGGCCCCAAATGGCACAGCTAATAGCAAAATGGTAACTAGAAAATACATATTATTTTCCTTTCTTCGGCACGAGCCTTTGGATATTTATTTTGCAGATTCCTTCAAACATTTCTTTTTCATCAAAAAGATCGGCAATCGACATAGCTTTAACGGTTTCAGATTCAACTTCGCCAAGCAGTAGTTCTTTGAAGTTCATATTTAAAGCTTTAGCCAAGCGACTCACTGACTTGAGATCGTGAGGGTTTGCATTTGATAGCCAGGACATCACAACACTTGGTTGCTTCACTCCCGCCATCACGGCAATTGCACGAACTGTAAGGTTACGTTCGTCCATTATTCGTTTTAAATTCTTAGCGAAAGGGAGCTCATCTGTCCCTTGACGCTTTTTTTTTATCTTCGCCATAATAATTAATTATTGAACTGTTTCGGGTTTAAGTGGACCCCTGCGCCTCAAATATCCACAACTCTGAACAAGCACATCATTTTAGTACAGAGTACTGATCATGCAATTGCCTTCCCGAAAGTAGGAGCATTTCGTTGATTGCAATAACTGCGGTCACTAAACTTAAGGAGTGTTCAAATGGAAAAGCCGAAACTGGTCCAAGGAGTCACACAAGAAAATAAAATCAACACAGATGCTAAAAAGATCGAGACATCAAAAGTTGAAACTAAAGTTCCTGCGAAGTCATCTAAGCCTGAATCGCACGGAATCACCCAGAGGGAAGCTGTTTTTGTTGAAGTTATGCGAGCGATCCGCGAAGAAAAAATTATCTTTACAGATGGTCAAGCCGTGAAGCCACTCTTGAATGAGACACACATTAAAAGAATCTGTGCTGCACTCGTCGCTAGCTTCCAAGCAAAGAAAGTTGCACTTAAGGATACCGAGGCCAATAAACAAAAACTTACGGATTCAAAGATGATGGAACTGTATTGCTTGGGCTTGCTAAACAATTGGCTTCGACGCGACGCCCGTTTGAACGGAACTCTGAACAGAAAAAAGTAAGACTATAGTCCAGAACGCAAGTGCCAGAACGGTGGGGCCCCTGCATATAGGTTCAAGCCGGGCGGGGCCCATTTTCTAGACCGTTGGTATAATTAAATCGTTCGAGCCTCTGAGTAAATTCGAATCACAAATCTGGGTGTATCCATGTAACCTCGTAAATTCCTGGAACGGATTTGTAATGCGACTCAGAGGCTTGAATTCTTTCAAAAACCCCTCCCACACAAAGTTCGCACCGAGTGTACCACTCCTGATTATAGGGATCCCTTTAAAAGCCGTGGCTAGCGGGCGCCACTTTTCCTGAAGCGACGAGTGACCAACTCAAAACGATGCTGGTCAATGATCAGCTGAAAGGAATTTTCTATGGGAACAAAGCCCGTATACCAATCGACCATTGAAGGCCGACATCCAACAATTGGGGATGATGATATTGAAAAAATGCTTCAGCTTCGCCGTGCAAAAGAATGGCTTATGAGGCGGGTCGACAAAGTCGAAGGCCAATTAAAACACATCGAGAATGACATTATCACTCGGATTGAAGCTGGCGCAAAGTTGTCGGTAAATCGTCATGTCAGGATCGAGAAGGCACTTGTCATTAAGCTACCTGACTCAGAGTGACCGAGAGAAATTGCTTTCCTGAAGTAAGTGAAATTTACAACGGATGCCGACAATGGCAACCAAAACTTAGGAGGTTAGAAATGAGCACGGCAATTAAAATTCAGAATCAAACTACTACCCAACCAGTGGTCACTGATAATGAAGTGAATCGTATCGTCAACTTGAGGGACAGCAGAGCTTTACTTAAGAAACGCCTAGAAGAGATTGAGGCAAACCTTGAGCAAGCGGAGGAAGGTGTGATTAAGTTAGTTGAAGCAGGCAGTATCGTAAAAACCACTTATCCCATTAGAGTGAAGACCTCTGAGCGACATTTCCCAAGCTGGAAGGATGCATTCATCAGTCAGCTTGGTCTCACAGCAGCAGCAAAGGTTTTGGCGCAAACTGAGCCGCGCATCTATAAAACGCTAATCATTTCTCAAGATTAATTTGGAACAAGTCCATGCGGAGAGCGCCACCCAAAGTGGCGCTTTCTCAATTCCCTCTATGTGATTTCAGCAATTTAGACCTCATCAATTTATTAAATGACCCAAATCAGAGTGCCCCGAAAGTATAACCTTGGTTTTCTTTTGCAAGCAGTGAAAGTGCCCACCAAGTAACGCACAGGTGGGTCCTTAGTATGTGAGAAGTGATGGGAATGATGGCAATTTATGTTTTGAAATGCCAATCCTGACTTTAGCGATCAATAACTAAAGGAGCCACTGATGGAAAATAACAAACTAGAAATTAAATGCCCCAAGGAATGGGTGATTGAAAGATTGCGTGAACACGAACTCGACTACGACTATAAAACAGATGCCCTCAAGAAAGGCGACTTAATTGTTGAAGAAGCCTTGACCATTTCATTACTAAGACTTGATGCAAGACACTTGGACGTTGAAGAAATTCGCGCTTACATAAAAGATGCCCTGGCAGTATATCGACATGAGCGCTCACAGATTGAATTGAATTTACTCGTTGATCAATTGGCTTATGTATCCACCGACTCTGATCCTGTTGCTGAATGGGCCACTGCCGTTTGCGGAAAGTCATCGACTCTGGACACCATAGTCATGAAGCATTTCATTTGGCAGGTGAAACGAAAACTCGCAGGTCTTCCAGTCGAGAGGCACATGATGCCAGTGCTATGGGGGAAATCAGGTATTGGAAAATCCGTAGCAGTGTCACGGCTAATTGAACCTCTTTCGTCCGTTGCACTTCAAACTGATATGGGAATATTTGGAGACCAATTTAGTCGTCGTGCTTTTTCCAGGAACTACCTAGTATTCTTTGACGAATTGCAAGGGAGTGAAAGCGCAAACATTAACTCCATGAAACAAATTATTACTGCTCCAGTAATTGAGTGGCGGGCCATGCGCTCTGAGCGCGTGATGTCAGCCCCTCAAAATTCAACTTTTATTGGCTGCAGCAACGATCCTGTCCGTGATCGGATCAAAGATCCAACTTCGTCGCGCAGATTTTGGCAAATCAACTGCAGTGATCAAATCGACTGGGATGCGATCAACCGCATCGACTATCTTTCTTTATGGCGTTCCGTTGATGAAAAGGCTGCATCGCCAATCCTAAATCATTTGGAAGAGATAAAAATGATCCAGGAGTCAGAGATTCGAACAAAGGACTTAGTAGAACAATGGCTCGATGAAGCCTGCGAAGTAGTAACTTTCGACGAGTCATCACTCACGACTTCGGAACTCTATGAACCTTTCAAAGAATTCTGTATATGGCAGGGCCAAAAGTCATTCCCACAGTTCCAGAAGTTCGCTAGGGACATCAAACGGATACTGGAGGCGTCATTACATGGGCCGGTGGCCAAGAAAACCAACAGAGGGACTACCTGGTGTATTAAGATCAGGCTCCGCGAAGCAGTGTCAGTTAATGACAATATTGACGGCAGTGCAGAACAGCTTGAGTTTGATTTTAAGGCCGCCTGATTTCGCCATTTCTGCAGAGTGAAGCAGTATCAAAGAAAATTGCATAAGGATTTCCTGAAGTTTGGTTTTGAAGTGTGACTACGCCGTTATTCAGCGAGAACTCAAAATGCTCACCTGAAGATTCTATTTTAAGTAACAGCATTGCCGTTTTCTTGGAGGGCCAAGCCTTACATGAATCTAGGGAATTGAACATAGTTTTGGACTGTTGCGCCTTGATGCTTGACCCGAAACTTAAATGAAACATCAGAATCCAAATCTTCATACGGAATATTGGGTTTCAGGAGGACTAATGAAGCTACTCCCCATCACACCAGAAGCTCGTTTGACAACCTTGGTCGCTACTTTTCTTTCTACCAAGGGCCCAGCAACAAGGGATGCGTATAGGCAAGATCTGAAGTGTTTCCAAAGCTATCTGATCACAAAATATGGCATCGACTCATTCCAAAATCTACTCCTAGTTTCGCCTGGTGATTTGAATTTTGCAGTACTTGGATATCGCGAATATTTAGTTGAGCAAAAATTTAGTCCAGCGACAGTCAATAGGCGATTGGGTGCTGTGCGAAGTATTTTTAAGCTATCAAGACTTTTGGGCTTCACCTCATCAAGAATTGAAATATCAAATATAAAGTCAGAATCCTATCGAGACACAAAAGGCCCTGGTCTCCCTGCTTTCAAAAGAATGATGACCAAGGCGAGCGCACAGTCCTTGGTAAAAGCAGCAAGGGATCATCTGATTTTGCGTTTGTTATTTGACCTTGCACTTCGCGCAACGGAACTTATTGAATTGGATTTATGCCATGTTCAGCTTGAGCAAAAACGTATTTCAATACACGGAAAAGGTCGAACTGAGCGAGAATTTCTTTCTTTGCCTGCGACCAGCATCCAAGCGCTAAAAAAATGGATTGAAATTCGAGGACTTGCTGATGGCCCTCTGTTTGTAAACTTGGTTCGCGCGAAAGATCAAAGAAAGCGACTAACTCGCACGGGTTTATTCAAACTAATTAGGTGGCTTGGTCAACAAGTTGATGTAAGGACTCGCCCCCACGGTGTCCGACATTTGAGTATCACCGAAGCATGTAAGGCAGCACAAAACAATGGCTTTGCCCTAGAGGAAGTTATGGATCATTCACGGCATAAATCCATCGCCACTTTGATGATTTATCGCGATCGTGAGCGTGACGTTCAAGGAGCAATTTCAACCCTAGTGGCGAACACCATACTCGGAGAAGAATAATATGAGACGATTTCTTACCTTCGAACTTTTAATCCATTTATCAGACCGAGATTTAACTAAGGTTATTGAAGAAGTCGACCGGTACACAGTGATGAATGCCTACTGCGATACCGACAAAGAAACTTTAGATCGTGTAAAACGAGTCTTCACTGACTATGGGGTTGATAGCTTTGAAAAAGATGTTAAAAAAAGTTCGCCAATTTCGGAAGAGATCCAGTCTCAAGCAAAAGAAAAGCTAGCAGAGATTGCAGATCGATTTTTAACTGAGGGCGACTTCGACGACCTGAAATTGAGAAAGGCCTGAACCCCGTTGCTGATTTTGCATATATTTCAGATCAGGCAGCGGACGGCTTTATGTTTGTTTTGTAATATGTTTGGATTTTTGAGCCTGCAGCAACGGCCAATCTAGGTTCGCTTCTAACATATAAACTTTTGCTTGCCTGTGAATGTTCAAACAGAGCAAACAGCTTTTTCGTAACTTCCAGGCAAACATGATTCTTACTTTTGATAACCTTTATGAAATCAGTTGAAAAATAGATTCCAGCCTTAAAGTGTTCACCATTAACGTCAAACCGAGCAAATAGATCATCGATATGTACGTTAGAAATAGTTACATCAACTTGACGATCCGAAGACTTGATAACAAGATCGAAACTTTTATTTCCATCAGCTCCTGCGATATGAGTTCCAAAGTCCTTAATATTAAAGTTACCTTTTCCATTTTCAATAAGAGTTAGGACTTTGCTCATGCTGCCTTCTTTCCAGAATTTGAGTCGGGTTGATCTTCAAGCTTAAGGATAACTTTAAGACTAAGAGGGATTTCGTTTTTATCAATTTCGAATGCATCTAAAATAATGGAAAATGTTCTGCCCTTTATATAGGATTCGACCTCGAACCTATCTGCATCTGTAAGGCATTTTTTGTATACACTCTTAAGAGCCTTGAGCTGAGGATCATTTTTAATCCTAGATTGCAATATGACTGCTCTTTGTTTTTTCTTTGAAATTCTAGTGCCGCTAAAACCGCCATTGAGGCGCCGATCATGGCGTAACCAATAGTGAGTAATTCTATTTGAATACTCTCTAACATTCTTGAGCTGTGATCCTGAGTTGTACTTTGAAGGAATAGTCGCATCAATGATTCCGGCAGAAACCAATTCGATCATTTTAAGCAATTCTGGCGAATTCCATCGTGGATGCAGATCGCCCTCAGGTTTATTGGCAATGAGGTCTTCAACTTCAATTCCCGGCTGTAATCGAGCGCCGAGCACCTTGCAGATGATTTGATATATCGCTTCTTTCTGAGTTAGCCCAGTTTTGCCAAATTTCTTTTCCATGAAGTCTCTATCGGCAGAAAGTGAAGTGACTTCAACCCACTTCAAAGAGCATCGCAGACTAGCCCAAGGTCGACATTAACGCCGTCAGTAAATTTCTAGCGTAGCTCCAGAAAATCCAGATCAACTTCGTATAATAGCGCTATCCCCATAAATTTATTTATTGATTTAAAATCCTGGTTCCGTTAATCTGGCCCCCGCAACCATTTTTCCTTTTTCAGCTGGAAAACTTCTAAGAAAATAATGGGAACAATGACCAACTCTCCCAAGGATGTCGTTCGCGAAATGGCTCAAAGCGGTTATATAACTAATGTCGATCTGTGGCTAAAAGCCATTGATATGAGAAATTTATATTCTTACATCTACAAAGAAGATTTGGCTGAACAAGTCTATACTTTCGCAGCTTCTTTCTTGGCAGAATTCAAAACACTATCAACAAAATTAGAAAATACATGAAATTTGGTCTGGGTTTAATGATTGAAAGCCCTCATGATCTTTCAATAATCATCGCACAGATCCAAGAAACTTTAACAAATAGCAACTTTCCTTTTAAAGTAGACATTGTCGAATTCAAAAATTTTGCAGAAAGCTACAAGTCGGGATACCAACGCGACAAAGTTAGGCTTTTTACTGAGGCCTAAAATTTGTCGACTTTCTCTTCCACTTTCGTCACGTACCAAGAACCCAAAGCGGCCGTCAGTAAAATCGAAAAAATAACAAGTAATGAAATCCAGCTGGGTATTTTGATAAAATCCATGAGAAGCATTTTGGTTCCGATGAAACCCAAGATGACGGCTAAGCCCGGTTTTAGGTAGCGCAACTTCCCTACCCAATCAGCCAACACAAAGTACAGAGCGCGCAGACCTAATATCGCCAAAATATTTGAAGCGAACGCCACGAAAGCATCTTGAGTAACCGCAAACACAGCTGGGATCGAATCCACAGCAAATATCAAATCAGTAACCTCGATCACAATCAGCGCAAGAAACAAAGGCGTGGCTTTGCGAATTCCATTTTCGACGACAAAGAAATGATTTCCATTAAAGGCTGTCGTGGTGGGAATTATTCGCCGGATGAAACGAATGGACCAATTTTCTTTGACGTCAATTTTCTCATCGGTTTCACGCAGAAATTTAATGGCTGTGACGATCAGAATTCCACCGAAGATATACAAAATCCAGTGAAAAAGATGTAACAGCTGCGCACCAATAATAATAAAAAAGGCTCGCAAAACAATAGCGCCAAGCACGCCGTAAAAAAGAACACGATGCTGATGCTCATCAGGAATACGAAATGAACCAAAGATGAGTAAGATTATAAATAGATTATCCACACTCAAACTTTTTTCGACCAAATAACCCGTTAGAAATTCCATTCCTAACTCTTGACCATAGGTAAAACCGAACCAGGCATTAAACGTGAGAGCCAACGCAACCCAAATACCGCTCTCGATGAGAGCGGCTTTGCGGGAAACTTTGTGTGTGCCTTTACCAAATAAACTCAGATCAATTAAAAGCAGAACAAAAATCCCTACACAAAATGAAATCCACAGCCAAGTTGGTGCGATCGAAATATTCGACATCATCCGACGGCTCGTTTCAAGCGCTCAATCCGCTCTTCAAGTGGGGGATGTGTTGAAAAGAATCTCATAAGACCTCCAGGACGGCTGGAAATTTTTAAAGCTTGCACCGAAGGTTCAGCCACTTGCTCGACACCTCCAAAAGTTTTCTTAAGTCCTTCCAAAGCAAGGATCATATTTCCTCGACCAGCTAAGCGAGCTCCACCGGCATCGGCTCGGTATTCTCGATAACGGGAAAACCAAGCCACAACCATCGAGCCCAGTATCATAAATACAATTTCCAGAGCAAACTGTACAAGATAATAGGTCATTGGAGTGCCTTGTCGCTCTTCCCCATCTTGACTTCGAGTCATCGTTAAAGCGTAGGCAATAACCCGAGCCAGGAACATGACGAAGGCATTCACCACACCTTGAATTAAAGTCATCGTCACCATGTCACCATTCGCGATGTGAGCGACTTCGTGACCAAGAACTCCTTTAATTTCTTCTCTCTTCATTCGCTGCAAAAGGCCCGACGAAACCGCAACCAGTGATCTGGATTTTGAAGGCCCTGTTGCGAAAGCATTCACCTCTGGGGATTCATAAATACCGACTTCAGGCATTACGGGAAGGCGTGCCGAGCGAGAAAGCTCGTGGACCATCTGCACCAGATCATGCAATTCAGGATCGCGAGTGTTGGCAGGAATCACTTTGACTCCCATCGTCCATTTGGCCATCACTCTGGAAAGTAAAAGCGAAATGAAGGCTCCGCCCATCCCCCAAATTAAACAGAAGATCATCAGTGATCCATAGTCGAGGCCCTGAGCTGTTAAGTAGGGCTTAACTCCGAGAATATTGAGAACCATTGAGATCGTGAAAATAACTAATGCATTCACCGCTAGAAAAAGTCCGATTCGTTTAAACCATGTCATAATAAGATACCTCCGACAGACTCTATTCTAACTTTGACAGATTCTTTTTAAAAGACGATAATTTAGCACAAATACTTCGCTTTAAGCGAACTATCTCGAGGAGTTCAACATGGCCCAGTGGCTGAATTACCATCACCTTTTTTATTTTCGAATGATTGCTACCGAGGGAGGCATCGCACGAGCCGCCGAAAAATTAAATATTGGCCAACCCACTTTAAGTTCGCAGTTAAAACAGCTTGAAGATTCCCTAGAGAAATCTTTGTTTGAAAGACGCAATCGCAAATTGATTCTGACCGAAGCTGGGAAAGCCACCCTTAATTACGCGAATGAAATCTTTCGCCTTGGGGATGAAATGCTCGAGGTTTTAAAAGATCGCACGAAGGACAATAAGGCCCACTTACAAATTGGAACACTCGATAGCGTTCCTAAAAGTGTTATCCTTTCTTTAGTGATGTCGGCTTATAAGATCGCGCCTTGTGCGGTTTCGATTTTGGAAGGGAAAGGAGATGAACTTTTCCGCGAATTAAGAGCTCACAAACTTGACTTGATTGTTTCGAATTACCCGTCGCAGGCGATCGAAGAAGCCCAAGTTTTTTCAAAGTCGGTGGCGAAAATACCGGTCTCGGTTTATGGCGCAAAAAAATATAAAAATCTGAAAATAACTTTCCCTAAATCTTTAGATGGAAAACCTTTTGTCTTTCCGACAAACCACAGCAAGCTCAGACATGATTTAAATCATTATTTTAAACTTCACGGAATTCACACGATACCTGTCGCTGAAACTCAAGATACAAGTTTGCAGAGATTGCTTGCAGAACATGGGGTCGGTCTTGCCCCCTTTTCCGAGGTCGAAGACACTCGCAAAATGGGCTTGGTTCAATTGGGAAGACTGAAAGACGTCTATGAAGAAATCTGGCTGATTTCGGCACAGAGGAAATTAGAAAACCCTATCGCTGCGAAATTGATGAGCACTTTTGTAGTTTAATGCCGTAACTTTACGAAACCATTAGAACTTATTTTCAATTGACTTCATAGGGGGTAGGGGTATATGCTATATGTGAAAGTGAATTGGAGGCTTCTATGGTTAAGTTGAGTAAGAAAACTAAGTCTGGTCACCCGACTCATCAGGAAGAACTCGTTCGTCTTCGTCGAATTAAAGGCCAAGTCGAAGGGATCGAGCGAATGATCAAAGATCAACGCTACTGTTTGGATATTGTGACTCAGATTCGTTCAATCATCTCTGCCTTACGTTCGACGGAGGGAGTGGTTATGGAGCGACATCTTCGTCATTGCGTGTCTGATGCTGTCAGTGCGCAAAATGAACGCCTTACCCAAGAAAAAATCCAGGAACTTATTGCTTTATTTCAAAAGCGATAATTTGAAACGGAGAAATTATGGAACATTCACACTCACACCATCATTCACATTCTGGTCATCACCAACAAACAGACGACTCAAAGGTCAAAGATCCTGTGTGTGGAATGATGATCTCCCCTTTAACCGCAAAGGGTGGCAAAAGCCATTTTGCTGGGCATGATTATTTTTTCTGCAATCCCAAATGCAAAATAAAATTTGATGCTAATCCCGAAGAATACACCACTGATAAGAAACCCAAAATCATTTCAGCGATCGACAAAGAGAGCATCTACACCTGCCCCATGCATCCTGAAATCCGTCAGAAAGGCCCCGGCGATTGTCCTATTTGCGGGATGGCTCTCGAACCCGAAGAGGTGAAGCTTGAGGAAAAAGAAAATCCAGAGCTTACGGATTTTAAACGGCGCTTAAAAATAAGTACTCCTTTGGCCATTCCCCTTTTAATTTTGGCCATGTCAGATTTAATCCCCGGCCAGCCTGTCCAGCACGCCCTTCCCGCTGGGATCAATGCCTTCATTCAATTTCTTTTAGCCACACCCATTGTGCTTTGGGCCGGATTTCCGTTTTTTAAACGGGGTTGGAGTTCATTGAAAACTCTAAACTTTAATATGTTTACCTTGATTGGCCTAGGCACAGGCGTCGCTTACCTGTTCAGCCTGGTTGGAACTTTTTTCCCAGGCGTATTTCCCGAAAGCCTTCGCGTTCACGGCGGCATGGTGCCGCTCTATTACGAAGCTGCAGCCATTATCACAGTGTTGGTTTTGCTGGGACAGGTTCTCGAGCTCCGCGCACGTCAACAAACTGGAAACGCTATTCGCGCACTTCTTGGTTTAGCTCCGAAAACAGCCAAACGAATTAAAGCTGACCAATCCGAAGAAGATGTCCCCGTTGAATCGATTCATGTTGGCGATCTGTTGCGAGTACGCCCTGGCGAGAAAGTTCCCGTCGATGGAGAAATCTTTGAAGGTCGAAGCTCCATCGATGAATCAATGATCACAGGAGAACCCGTTCCGGTTGAAAAAAATGTGGGTATGCCAGTCATGGGAGCTACCATCAATGGCGCTGGAACTTTTGTCATGCGCGCAACGAAAGTAGGTGCAGACACACTGCTCAGTCAAATCGTCAAAATGGTTTCTTCAGCACAACGAAGTCGTGCTCCTATTCAAAAATTAGCAGATAAAGTATCAGCTTACTTTGTTCCTGCTGTTATTCTTATCGCCGTCGTCACTTTCTTAATTTGGTTTTTTACTGGACCTGCGCCCCAACTGACTTACGCGATTATCAATGCCGTTGCTGTCTTAATCATTGCTTGTCCCTGCGCTTTGGGACTGGCAACTCCAATGTCAATCATGGTGGGAACAGGAAAAGGTGCCAAGCTTGGGGTTTTAATTAAAAACGCAGAAGCTTTAGAGAGCTTGCAGAAAATCACGACTCTCGTTGTGGATAAAACTGGTACACTAACTTTAGGAAAACCGAAATTATCTGCAATTAAAGTCATAAACAACTTTGGAGAGAACGAAGTTCTGCAACTTGTAGCTTCACTGGAAAAATCAAGTGAGCATCCCCTGGCCGAAGCGATTATTGAAGGCGCCAACGAAAAGAAACTGAACTTACATCCCGTAAAAAACTTTGAATCACTCACGGGCATGGGTTTAAAAGGAAATATCCAAGGCAAAGAAGTTCTTGTGGGGAACCGAAAACTTTTAGAAAAATTTAATGTTG
Organism: Pseudobdellovibrionaceae bacterium; assembly: GCA_021731025.1. Classification (GTDB taxonomy): domain Bacteria; phylum Bdellovibrionota; class Bdellovibrionia; order Bdellovibrionales; family Bdellovibrionaceae; genus UBA5009. The sequence goes on from JAKFYD010000016.1 coordinate 33,683, forward strand.
ATGCTGCTGAACTTTCTCAAATTGCTCTTGATTTGCAGAGCACTGGACACGGAGCTATGCTGGTAGCCCTAGATAAAAGGCCCGCTGCAGTTGTTGCCGTCAAAGATCCCATTAAAGAATCAGCAAAACCGGCGATTAATTATTTTCACTCTAAAGGTATCAAAGTCATAATGCTGACAGGAGACCATCGAAAAACGGCCGTTGCTGTGGCGAGCGAAATGGGAATTGATCAGGTCGAGGCCGAAGTTCTTCCTCAACAAAAAAATGAAGTGATAAAACGACTTCAAGCTCAAGGAAAAATTGTGGCGATGGCTGGTGATGGTATTAACGATGCTCCAGCATTAGCCCAAGCGGATATTGGCATTGCCATGGGGACTGGAACAGATGTCGCCATGGAAAGTGCCGGCATTACCCTTGTCAAAGGGGATCTTAAAGGAATTGTTCGGGCTCACCAACTGAGTCAAGCCACGATGAAAAACATTAAACAGAATCTGCTTTTTGCATTTGGATACAATGCACTGGGAGTTCCACTTGCCGCCGGTTTACTTTATCCCGCATTCGGGTTTTTACTGAGCCCCATGTTTGCGAGCTTAGCTATGAGTTTAAGTTCTGTATCGGTGATTTTGAATGCACTAAGGTTGGGCCGAAGGAAAATGGATTAAATAGGTCCTGCGGCGCAGCTCTAAGCTCACTAAAATATTTTTACATTACTACCTTGCAATACACAGTACCATATGTTAGCTACTACCGGCATGAACACTCAGTTTAATAAAGGTGTGATTGAAATGTGCGTGCTGTCTCTGGTGAGTCGGCGTGATTATTATGGCTATGAGCTTGTCGAAACAATCTCTAAACGCATCGAAATTTCGGAAGGAACTATCTACCCGATTCTACGACGACTAACTTTAGAAAAGTATTTCGATACTTACCTGAAAGAGTCTTCGGAAGGTCCGCCCCGAAAATACTACCGCATGACCACAGAGGGCCGTCAGCACACGCACAAATTATTGAAGTCTTGGCGAAAATTTAATGAAGATGTTGAATTTATTTTAAACGGGGGAACCGGTGACAAAAAATGAATACCTGTACAATTTGAAATCTGAGCTTTCGGGCCTGCCCGAAACTGACATTGCGGAAATCTTGCGGGATCAGGATGAATACATTTGTGAAGCCCTGCGATCAGGGCGCAATGAAAGTGAAATTATTTAGTCTCTAGGATCTGCAAAAGATCTGGCTAAAGAATTGAAAGCTGATCATCAAATTCGCTCTGCCGTTACGGAAGAAAAATTAATTTCTAAGATGAATAAAGTCTTTAAAGCAATCCTTGCTGTTGGGGTCCTAGCTCCTTTTAATTTAATTTTTGTTTTAGGCCCCTTCCTTGGAGTGTGCGCAATCCTTCTCGCATTTTGGACCGGTGCTGCAGCCATTGTAGCAGCGGGAGTTGGCGGAGTGGGTATCGCTTTCTTAAGCTTACCCGCAGGTGTCATTTTATTTTTGTTTATACTTTTCAGTTCGCTGACAGGTGTTGGGATCGGCGCTTTACTGTTAATTGCTTGCTACTTTCTGTCCTTATGGATTTTGAAAGGCCTACTTCAGTATGTGAAATGGAACTTTGACCTTATTATCGGAGAATAATTTATGAAAAAGCTTATTCGCTATACCCTGCTCTTGACTGCCGGATTTTTTTTGCTTGCACTGGTTTCTTTTAACTTTATCAGTGCGGAAGATTTTAAGAACATTTACTACGCAAATGGCTTTAAAAAAATAAATACTGCTGACTTGGTTGATTTCAATTTTGACCAGACACTTTCCTTTCCTGAAACGGATGAGATCGTATTTAAAATCACTTTCGGTAAAGTCTATTTTTCCACAAACCCCGGCAATGACTTTAAAGTCCGCTTAAAAAGCAAAATCAATAAAAATAAGAATACAGATTTAACTCATTATATTTACAAGCGCGATCATCAAATTATTGTTGATTTAGCAGAAGCATTTACCGAGGAGAGCACTCCCAAGAGTGAAGTCCGAATAACAAAAAATTCGTTTACAATTCAAGATGCTCTTGCTTTGGAAATCAGTATTCCCCAAACAATTAAGAAAATACATATCAATACGGTGTCAGCCGATTGGAAAATAAAAGGCCTTGATATCGACAATTTCAATCTGAACAATGTCAGCGGCGATATTAAAATTAACGATTCTCGATCCAACGAAATTAAAGTGAATACCGTCAGCGGCGATTTAGAAGTAAAAAATTTAGATTTTAACAGCTTCAATGGTGACTCCGTCAGTGGGGATTTTGAATTTAAAAAAATGAGCTCCTCGCCTCTTTCTGTTGCTTTTAAAACTATTAGCGGCGAAATGAAGGGCTTTGATCAATTAAATGTGGAGAATTCTCCACGAAAATTAAACATCAAAACTGTCAGTGGAGATTTGGAAATGAAGTCATTGGAATAAGCATTGCAATCCTAAAAAACCTTTGCTGGAATTAGAGCAAATGAGATTAGGAAACAAAATTATGTTTAAATTATTGACGATAAGCTTATTTTCGACTCTTTTCCTTGCTTTACCCACTTACGCAGGTCCTGGTACGAGCGGTGGCGGCGATGGCTCTCGGGCAGAGTTTTACTATTTGGGTGATATTTTATTTAAGGAGTTAGACCAACTTCAATTGTCTGCAAAACCCCTCGATTTAGCTCGACAAGCATTTGCTGAACTTCGCCTTAAAGAAAAAAAATATCCCGAATTTACGGATTTAGATCTTGTTCTCAATGGACAAACTGTAACCGCAATTAATGATTACGGTGATTTTACCATAGTCGTTAATGAACCTCGATGGAACCGTTCTACTTTTTCACAAAAGCGACAGCTGATTCTTCATGAACTTTTGGGTTTAAGTCGCAAATATGACATCAGTATTGATGATTCTGGTTACGCTATTTCAAGTCCCATCATGGCTAAACTGGCAAAAGTGGATCAGAAAAATTTTCTACTCAATACGGATTATCCAGCTAATTTTGTTGCTCCAGAACTTATGGAATTAAATGCAAGTGTAATTTCAGACATAAAGATTGCACGTTCTAAAACTCGAACTGGATTGGCGCAAGCAACTGCTGAAAACTGTATAGCGACAGATATTCAACCTGCAATTGGGTTGCACTTTAAACGTGAGTCAGACCTTATTGAAAATAAATACACTTTACAATTTAAAATTTTATGCAAAGAACCCGATGGCCATATGTATGGTCATAGTCAAGGTGCGGATGAAATTGGCTCTTTTGATTTGGTATCTAATAATCTTTTCGAAATGAATAGCGAAATTGGTAGCTTTATTCTGGGTTGGATTTCGGGACAAGATTTCTTGGTACGCTCTCCAGGTATGCTGATTAAATTAGAAAAAAATAAAGACGGCACTTACAATTTTACTTTTGAATTTTACCGCGGTCCAAATGGGCCTGCTGAAAGAATCACCGGGATTTTGAAAAGGAATTAGTCAAAGCTTATGTTTAATTTTTTTACTTTAAACCTACTTTTATCTCTATGCTTCGCTTTGACCTCCCATGCCGCAGGTCCCGGCACAAGCGGTGGTGGTCACGGCTCGCGCGGCGAATTCTATTATCTTGGGGATAAACTATTTAAGGACTTAGCTACAATTGGTGTTCATACACCGGCGCTTGAACTTTCTAAAAGAGCCTTTGAAGAACTTCGTGAAACAAAAATTTTGCCTGAGTTTACGGATTCAAATCTTTCAATACGAAACCGGCCGGTAAATGCTATTAATGACTTCGCAGATTTTACTCTTATCATCAACGAGCCCTGGTGGAACAAAGCTAGTCTCACTCAAAAAAGCCAAATTCTATTTCACGAACTCCTAGGATTAGCACGTAAATATGACGCCTCAATTGATGACTCCGAATACAAAATATCCAGCATGCTTTTAACTAAGCTAAATGAAAAAAGTCATAATAATTTTTTGTATAGGAATCCCGAATTGACTGAACTGAACGTCAACAGCTCGAATTCAGATGTAAAATTGATTCGGGCTGCAAGCAAAGACTCCTTATCTTTAGCACCGGCAAAAAAATGCTTAGCAACCCCTGAAGGGCCCGCTGTTACATTGAAATTCAAACGAGAACCTGGCGACGAGAACAGATATACATTTAGTTTTAATATTTTATGCGTGCTTGCTGATGGGAAATACTATGGCCACCGGCAAGGTGAAGGTGAAATTGGGATCTTTAAATTAGGTCCAAATAATCTTTTCGAAATTACTTCTGAATTCGGTACCTTTATTGTTGGGTCGATTTCGGGAAAAGATTTATCCTTTCGCACGCCAAATATGAGTATCGAGCTTAAAGAAAATCCTTTTGATGATACTTATATTTTTAAATTCGAATTTTACTCAGGTGAAGACGGTCCGGCTGAACGAGTAATAGGAATTTTGAAAAAGAACTAATCCTTCATCGCCTTTGAAAAATCGATATTAAAGTTTACTACGATCTCTGCCGGTGAAGGTTCGGCCCTAGCTTGGAATTTCTTTATGACTTCACGAAGTTCATCTTGAAATTCAAGGTAATCCGATTTCGACAAAGACTGAATAACTGTAAAGTGAACTCCTTCTTTCACTTTGGACTCAGTAAAGTTAGTAACGGATTTTTGCCTCCACATATTGTGAAAGTGAGGCAACCAAGGGGATTCTTGGGTTAAGTGAAGTCCACCCGATTTGAATTTATAATATCCATTTTTAAATTCAACCAACCCTGCTTTCTCGAGACGTTTTAAAACATCAGAAACTAAATTAATTTCTAAATGAAGATTTTCAGCGATTTGTTTTTCTGTCAGAGGATGGGCTAAACTTGTAGCGATATGAATAACAGACCAATACCAAGCGGAATAATAATGTTGAGCAAAATCTTCGGCCAGTTTTTTATCTCGGCCTACAATCTTTTCCAAACGCTCTGATTCATCTCGGATTTGATCTAGTTTGAGCGTAAGAAACTTTCTATGATCAGCATCACCTGCCCGGCCAAGCTCAACCAATAAGGTCAGATAGCTACGTTCATTTTCGTGGGTGAATGCTATCTTGGTGAGCTTAAAACATTGATCTGGGGTCAGATGCACATGAGAATGCATCACCTGGGAAATGTAGGAGCGCTGACAATTCAGCTCCTTGGATAGACGGGAAATAGCTCCATGACCTTGCTCTTTTACCCAATCGGCTAGCCATTCTCTATAGTCTAAGTAGCTAAAAATGTTTACTTTTTTCATATTCGATATAAATTATAACACAATTTGATCAAATTTTATAACAAAAATCTTATGCGACGCATTGTTTGTGTGTATAACTTTGAAAACTTAACTTTCGAAAGGAATAGAAAATGAAGCCCAGCTTACTACTTAAAATTGCTAGCATGGTAGTTCTTAATATCAATCTGAGTTATGCGACCGAAAACGGACCTGCTCATCACGTTGCTAACTGCCCTACTATCAACGGTCAATACGTTCAAGATAGTGGTGTTAACCGGAAGACGATCAAAACACAGAAAACTACTAACGGCCTCAACTTTGAGGATACAGAAGTTAAATGGATAGTTGATGGAATAACCCATTCAGTCGAAGGCGGGCCTCAACTTTCCTATCGTGGATCTTGTGAAAGAAATTCCATCGTCCTGACTTTGTATCAAGAAACTACACAGGTTGGTCGCATGATCTATTTCACGAATGATAAATCACAGCTAGTGATTGAAACAATGGCAATAGATTCCCGTCTAGGTCAAAGCGGCAAAGAAATTTGGAATCCCGAAAAACAATAAGGAGTTATTATGAAAAAGAATTTAAATATCTTATGTCTTTCTATTTTAGCCGTTTCTTTTGCAGCTTGTAATGGCGGTAGTGGCGGAGGCAATGATTCCCCGCCCACTCCCGTAGAGCAAAGCGAACAAGTTGGGACCGCAAAGGTTGCGGACTTTCCAAGAACATTCTCTGCAACATTTCAAGTTCTGGATAATAAAACTGCTGCATCTCTTAGTGTTTCATCTTACTCAAAAACCAATGATAAATCTTTACTTGGCTGCATGGAAACACCCGATGGTAAGAATTTTACATTTATATTGAAAAACGAAGGCGAATATCCTGATGATTTAAAAATCCAGGTGAAGAATGCTTACTTCCGAGAAAATAAAACAAATTATAAAGACTTAAGTGAAGTCTCGCTGGATGGATATACGAGAAACAAGTGGTTTGAGTTTAATTCAAAGGAACAAATGTACCAACTTCATCATTGTGAAGGAAAAATGGAACGAGTTAAAAATTATTTGTCTGGCTACTTCCAGTGCCTCTATGCCCAACCCCATAAAAAAGACAAAACAATTGATTTTGTACTCGAATTTTCCTGCGATGTTATTCAGCGCTAAATTTAGGTAAGATAAATAAATCTCGGCGAAGAATTTGCATCCTTGGGTTCAAATGGTAAGAACCGAGGATGCTTTTTTTGACTCAGTGATTGTCGGGGCCGGTACTGCAGGATTAGCTTGTGGTATCGAGCTGTTAAAGCGAAAAAAATCATTTGCGATTTTTGAAGCTCGACCACGAATTGGTGGTCGAATTTTGACTCGGCAAAGCAAAGTTTCACAACTGCCTGTTGAACTTGGACCCGAATTTATTCATGGATATCCCTCGGAAATCATGAGTTTAACAGACAGCTCGAAACTTCCTTTCTATGATGTGACCGACCTTCACTATACTTTTCAAAAAAAGAAACCTGTTCATCTTGTTAAGGAATATTGGGACATACTGCAAAATATTCTGGAAAAAATTCCCCGCAATCCTGAAAAAGATCAGACGGTAAAATCATTCTTAAATAACCACAAAATTAACTCTTGGGCGAAATCTCACTTTACTAGTTTTGTTGAAGGCTTTCATTCTGCGAATCTAAATCTCATGGGAACGCAGGGGCTGTTATCCACCGAAGAAGTTACCGAAGATGATAAAAACGGCTCCGAATTGTTTCGCTGGAAAAATGGCTATGGCGAATTTCTATCCGAGTTCGTTACGTCTGCTGGCAAAAGTTTTCTTTCGCATCTTCGCTTTGATTCCGTCCTTAAAAAAATCGACTGGAGCCAAAAGCAGATCAAGCTCCAATTCCACAATCAAAAAACATCTCGATGGATCAAGGTCATCTGTCGAAAGTTGATTCTCACGGTGCCTATCGGAGTTTTAAAAGCACCGGCTCGTGCTGTTGCTGGAATTGAATGGCTTCCCTATCCACCGCCATCGCTGACCAAGTCTCTCGAATTTGTTCACATGGGTCATGTTGAAAAACTGAACTTCACTTTTAAAAATAGATTTTGGGAAGACTTGACAGAAAAACAATCAGCATTTTTTCACACGACACCGGATCATTATTTTCCGACGTGGTGGACGCAAATGCCCATGCGTTCTCCTCATCTTGTGGCCTGGCAAGGGGGCCCAAAAGCGGAAGAGATGAAAAGCTGGAAGACGGAAGCTAAAATTACTGCAGCATTAAAAACTTTGGCTCTCCTTTCACGAAAAACAAAAACCAGTTTAGTCAAAGAAATTATCGATTGCGAAACTCACAACTGGAGTTCTGATCCCTTCGCACTGGGAGCTTATTCTTATGTGGGAGTCGATGGATCAGGAATCGCAAAGAACTTAACAAAAGTTTTAGAAGGAAGAATTATTATTGCAGGCGAAGGAAGTGTCACTGGCTCGGGCCGGGGCACCGTTCATGGAGCACTGGCTTCAGGTCTTCGCGCGGCGAAACAAGCTTTAACACTGAATTAGGGGGAACTTTTTATGGATCAACTTCATCCTGGCGAAAGTCTTTCACTTTGGAAAGACACCTGCGAAATGCCGCAGTTTGAAAAACTCGAAAAAAATATTCGAGCTGACGTCGCTATAATTGGCGGCGGTATTGCGGGGCTAACGACAGCTTATCTGCTCGCAAGAAAAGGAAAATCCGTTGTGTTGCTTGAAAGTGCTGAACTTGGCAGTGGCCAAACCGGGAAAACAACGGCACACATGACTGTGGTCTTAGATGATCGCTATTACAATCTGGAAAGGATTCATGGTCAGAAGGCGACGTCTTTAGCGGCCCAAAGCCACCGCGCGGCCTTAGATAAAGTGAAAGAAATTGTCGAGCGCGAACAGATCGATTGTCACTTGCAAAAGGTCACCGGATATTTGTTTAGTTCCAATGAACAGCAAACAAAAATTCTTGAAAAAGAATTAGCAGCCTATCAACGAAATGGAGTCGACGACGTCGAGTTTTTACAAAATCCTACTTCCAGTTTAAAAATGCAAGCTTGTCTGAGGTTTCCGAATCAATTGCAAATTCATGCTCTTAAATATCTTGCAGGATTAACTCAAGCTTTCATTAAACTCGGTGGAAAAATACACACTCACACTCACGTGGTGGGGGTTTACGGTGGTGAACGAGCCAGTGTTGTCACAAAAGAAAATTTAAAAGTCTATTGTGACTCGGTTGTGGTTGCGACCAACTCGCCGGTCAACAATTTATTTGCGCTTCACACAAAACAAGCTCCCTACCGCACTTACGTGGTTGGATTCAAAGTTCCGAAAGGCTTTAGCGAGGACGCGTTGTTTTGGGATACCCTTGACCCTTATCACTACATTCGTTTCGAATCCCAAGAAGATCACGATGTTCTGATCGTGGGTGGTGAAGATCATAAAACGGGACAAGATGAATACCCTTCGGATCGCTATGAGGCTTTAGAAAAATGGGCTCGTGAGAATATCAGTTTTGATGGACCGCTGATTTACCGTTGGTCAGGTCAGGTTATGGAGACCATAGATGGACTGGCCTATCTTGGTCACAATCCTATGGACGAAAAAAATGTGTACGTGATCACGGGAGACTCTGGAAATGGAACAACTCACGCCACCATCGGAGCTATGCTTATTACCGATCAAATTTTAGGCGAGAAAAATCCTTGGGAAGAGGTTTATGCTCCTAACCGTATTCAATTGGGATCGACAGGCAGCTTTCTAAAAGAGAACTTAAATGTAGCGGCTCAGTATGCGGATTGGGTGAAAAGCAATCCTCGCCCTGATTTTTCTAAGGTCGAACCAAATACAGGTGTTGTTTACCGCGAAGGATTGAAAATGATCGCGGCTTATAAGGATGAAACTGGCCGAGTTGAAATGATGTTAGCAGCCTGCACACATTTAGGTGGAGTGGTCCGATGGAATCCTGCAGAGCGCTCGTGGGATTGCCCTTGTCATGGATCACGCTTTGACTGTCATGGAAATGTCATTGAAGGACCAGCTTACAGAGGTCTTGCTCATCATGAAGAACATCAGCCTCAAAAAGATCACTCTCAATGAGGGTGATCTTTTAAACGTTCAATCATTTCGTGAGATAACTCATCATGATAGGTTCCGTAAGACTCGACGTAGATTCCTTTTACATTTTGTGAGGGCGATGAAATCGCGTACAAAATGGATTGATCATCAGGATCGGAAGTGTTTTCAAAACGGATCATCTTATCTATGACGAGATCATCAGGGTAAAGTTTGATATTGCCCATGTCGCATTCAAGACGATCAAATTTTGGAACCAAATTCGCCGTGTATCCTTTTTCCTGCATCTTATGAATGCCTTCAACAAGCGACATCATAAACCCTGTTCCGGCTTGCCCAATGTCTTCACACTGAGTGCTGTCTTCTTTTTTGCGAAATATTTTTTTTAAGTAATCGATAATACCTTCGTGTCCTTGCTGCATAATTCCCCCAAACTCTTGTCGCTGATTCTCTGTTCTTAGTTCTTAATAGTATTTAAAAGCAAAACGTATTCCATTGCCGAAAAAAACGTGCTGATTCCGTAAAGAACCAGCACTGATTTATTAATTCAAACTTGTAGCGAAGATCTTTTAGTTTCTAAGCTTATCTTTCGTAGCTTCCATCGCCTTGTCTTTTTTAATTTCGAAGCGGCGATAAATGTCAGACAATTTATCTTTGTAAGTGTCTTGAGAATCACCATAGCGTTGTTGAATCAAACCACCTATTGCGGTCATATCGCCTTTAGTTTGCTCAAGCTCATCATCAGTTAATTTCCCCCAGCCTTTACGGATTTCACCTTTGATTTCGCGCCATTTTCCTTGCAGTGTATTTTCGTTCATGTTGATCTCCTTTTGTTACTGTACACTACAGCAATTTAAAGACCTCCGTTGATTGGCTCTAAAAAGCCCATTAACACGTTTCAAAAAATCCTTTGGGTATTTTTGCTACATGATGAGTATGTTTTGAACATCAAATATTCCACTTTGATAAATTCCTTTACTGCAATTGTGATGTCAGTTAGAAATTTTTTAACCGCGGAAAACCACCGCAGAAACAAGGAGATTTATGATGAAGAAAATTTTGATGACTTCACTGGCACTGGGTCTTTCATTTTCATTGGCTCAAGCAGCTAGCGAAACTGCAACGACAACGACTACGACAACAACAGCGGGAACACCTACTGATCCGCAAATTGCTAATGTTGTTATGACAGCTAACACAGTTGATATCGACGCTGGAAAATTGGCAAAATCAAAAACTAAAAATCCAGAAGTGAAAAAATTTGCCGAGCAAATGATTAAAGATCACACTTCAGTTAACAAAGACACCAGCAAATTGTTGGGTAAACTTAAAGTTAAAACTGAAGAAAGCGACACAAGCCGTACTCTTCGCAAAGAAGGCGAAGCGACAATGGCGAAATTGAAAGGTCTTAAAGAGACTGATTTTGATAAAGCTTACATCGATAATGAAGTGACTTACCACCAAACAGTTTTAGATGCGATCGACAAAACTTTAATGCCAGCAGCACAGCGTCCTGAAATCAAAGATTTGTTGGGAAAAGTTCGTCCTTCAATTGAAGCGCACTTACAACACGCAAAACAATTGCAATCATCTTTACAGTAATTATAGACGATGCACTTGGTACTGAAGAATCTATTTTTGTTTATTCTGGCCGTTCCTCTCTTAGGAGCGGCCTTTGCTCCTCACAAGCCTGAACGACACACCGTCGTGATCGAATCCATGAAATACGCGCCTTCAGAAATTCGCATCAGTGTGAACGATTCTGTTCGTTGGATGAACAAAGATTTAGTTCCCCACACTGTGACCAGTCTTGACAAAAAATTTGACTCAAAGGAAATTCCTTCCCATGGCCGGTGGACTTATGTTTTCCGCAAGCCTGGAACTTACCCCTATAAATGTGATTATCACCCCATGATGAGTGGGACAGTGATTGTTGAAGATCGAAAGCATTAAACCCCAGCCTTAAATTTACACCGTTCGGCATTAAATTTCAGATACACTTTGAGAAGGTTTCGGATTACTTTCAAAATTCATCGCTTAATGGAGGCTCTATGTTAAAAAAGTTTTTCTTTTTTGGAATGCTCACTTTCACAGTTATTGCTGCAAAAGCGGCCGAACCCGAAGTCTACAATTATCAAATTAAAGGCATGAAATGCGGTGACTGCATTGAATCCGTCAAAAAAGCTGTCTGTGGTCTTAATGGTGTCGAGAAGTGTGACGTCACCGTCGGAAAAGCAACTTTAGAGGTTACACCTGGAACCAAAATGGATCAAAAAGCTATCGCTAAAGCCATCAAAGATGCTGGACACTATTCTGTTAAAAGTTACGAAAAAGTTGCAGTCAAAAAATAATGAAACTTTTTTGGATTGACCTTGAAATGACGGGCCTTGATATCGAAAAAGAAGTGATCATCGAGGCCGCGGCCATCATCACTGATTTGAATTTCGCGGAGCTTGCGACTTTCGAGGCCGTTGTTCGCCAGCCTCAAGAGTATTTGGACAATATGGACGCATGGAACACCGAGCATCACGGAAAATCAGGTTTAACGGCCAAAGTTCCTATGGGCATGGAGCCCAGCTATGTTGAAAATAAATTAATTGAGTTAGTCGATCGTTTCTTTCCAAGCCCCAATGACAGACCCGTGCTCGCGGGAAACTCTATTGCTCAAGATCGATTGTTCATTGATAAATATTTTAAAAACTTTTCGAAGCGACTTCACTACCGCGCTCTGGATGTCACATCTTGGAAAATTATCTTTCGTGAAAAGTACGGCCGCGAAATTAAAAAGACCAACCAGCACCGCGCTCTGGATGACATTCGCGAAAGCATTCAAGAGCTGCAGTATTACACCAGTTTTATTCAGATTCCCGAGGATTTGCGCTAATATTTTTGCCTTCCTGTTGAAGGGTATGATGAAGAAAAAGTTGATGACCATTTTCTACTGCTTTTTAAGTTTGCTTTTAATCCCTATGAAAATTTGGGCTAACGGAATTCATTTAATTGAAATTCGTGGAACCATTAATCCCGCAACTTCACATTATCTGACTCGAGCGATTAAAGAAGCAGAGACTGCCAATTCCAGTTTTTTACTCATTGAACTGGACACACCCGGCGGACTTGTATCCAGTGTTCGCGAAATGGCACAAAGTATTGATCAGTCGAAAGTCCCCGTTCTTGTATTTACCATGCCTGCTGGAGCAGCAGCGACATCTGCGGGGGCCTTGCTGATGATTTCGTCTCATCTGGCCATCATGTCGCCAGGAACAAACATTGGCGCTGCTCATCCTGTGGGAGCTCAAGGCGAAGACATCAAAGGCACTATGGGTGAAAAGGCAGTGAATGATATTTCTGCTTTTGCAAGATCAATGGCAGAACTTCGAAACCGAAATCCAAAAGCCGCAAGCGAAGTCGTTTCAAAAAGTAACAGCTACACCGCCGAGGAAGCTTTAAAAGAACAGCTTATCGAGGTGATCGCTGCCGATCGGAATGCACTTTGGAAATCACTGAATGCCCGGCAAGTTCAGGTCGGCCCCAATAAAATAATTTTAAATACTGACCCTGCTCCGACGATTCATATTCTCGAAATGTCTTTAGGCGAGAAAGTTCTTAATTTTTTATCGCATCCTAATATTGCCGCAATACTGATGTCTTTGGGACTTCTTTTGATTTACGCCGAACTCTCTGCTCCGGGTATAGGTATTGGCGGAGTTTTGGGCGGGCTTTGCCTTTTTGTCGCTTTCATTGCTTTCCAATCAATTCCAATTTACCTGGGAGGGCTTATTCTTCTGGGATTGGGAGTCATTTTAATTATCGCCGAAATATTTATTCCAACCGCTGGCGCTCTGGGTGTCGGTGGCACCATCACTTTACTGTTTGGATTTCTTTGGGTGGTCGATCCGACGGGCACTGATTTAAGAATAAGTCCTTGGATCATTGGAGCCATCTGCGGAACCTTACTCTTGAGCATGACCTTGATCAGCTTTGTCGTATCGCGGATTAGAAAACAATCGGAAGAGGCCTTAAAAAATGTTGGTGGCGGAGGCTTCGCCGGCATTCAAGGCTACAAAGGTCGCATTCAAACAGTTGCTTCGGATGGCAAATCAGGGCATGTCTTTATCAAAGGGGAACTTTGGAAATTTGTTTCAGTGGAACCTTTAAAAGAAAATGAAAAAGTTATTGTTAGTGGATCTCGCGGTTTAATACTCGAAGTGATTCGAGACATGGAGTAGAACATGGAAAATTTAGGCATATCAATCCCTTTTAGTTTACTTATTTTTGTTTTTGTTGTCGTTTGGTTTTTGAGCCAAGCCGTTCGCATTCTTAAAGAGTACGAACGCGGAGTTGTTTTTCGCTTGGGACGTATTATCGCTGCAAAAGGCCCTGGGCTAATTATCTTAATTCCTGTATTAGACCGCATGGTGCGCGTTGATCTTCGAACAGTAACCATGGATGTTCCACCACAGGATATCATCACAAAAGATAACGTAACCATGAAGGTGAACGCTGTTGTTTTCTTCCGCGTTGTCGAGCCAACCCGATCAGTCATTGAGGTTGAAGATTATTACACTGCAACTTCACAATTAGCACAGACCACGTTGCGCTCGGTTTTGGGTCAAGTTGATTTAGATACAGTTCTTGGCGAGCGAGATCGCTTAAATAAAAACTTGCAAGAAATTCTGGATTCACAAACTGATCCTTGGGGCGTGAAAGTCAGTCACGTGGAAATAAAAGGCGTCGATCTTCCTAGCGAAATGCAAAGAGCCATGGCTCGACAAGCCGAAGCTGAACGGGAAAGACGTGCTAAAATCATCGCTGCCGAAGGAGAAATGCAAGCCAGTCAGAAAATTTCCGAAGCCGCCGAAGTCCTATCGACAAATCCCGTTTCCTTGCAATTGCGCTATCTGCAATCCATGATCGAAATGGCCAACGAGAGAACCTCGACAATCATTATTCCTTTCCCAATGGATATGATTAAACCCTTCTTAAATAAAAACTAAACGGCACCTGTCTAAAGTTTAGACAGCTTATTTAAATCCAAATCTAAATTAATGCATTTCTATGCTGTCCAAGCAATTGCACTTGGTCCAAGTGTAGAAATTTAAATGAATTTAATTTTTGGAGAAGTTCGATGAAAACCATTAACAAAATAAGCATTATCTCTGTTTTAACAGTAGGACTGGTTGTCGCAGCATGCGCTGAAAAAAGCTCAAAGGCCAAAAAGGATCAAGAAAAAAGCGGCGTCACTGAATTTGTTACGGAGCAAGTTGATCTCACGCCTCCACAAAAAATTGCTGCACAAGTGGAACTGACGGCTGAAGAAATGAATGAAGCTAAAGAGATCTATTCATTCATCAAGCTGACTACAGATAGCAAGAATAAAATCCACAATTATATTCAGTTTAAAAACGATTCTGATTTTGAAAAAAGCCAAAAAGAGAAAAAGCTTTCACAAGCTTCTCCTGAGCTAAAGAATCTTATTAAGTTGGTTGAAGAAAAGTGCAAAATCTCAAGCGCGGAGCTAGATCAAACCGATGCAATAATTGAAAATTCTATTTCGGGCGAAAACTGCCCAATTAATGAAAAAGTGCAAAAAACAAAACTAGTCAAAGTCATTTATAGCGAGGGAAAACCTCAACAACACTCCCAGCTTTCAAGAACCTTTTCTTACAACGAAGAATTGAATTATAATACGGACGATGTTGTTGCCATCACAAAAATCAAATCTCTTAAGGGTTCAATTGCTGGCACGATTAAAATTAGCGCGGCGAATACAGGTAAGCAAAGAAAGTCTTATACCCAAGGTGGGGGTAAAATCGAAGCCGTCTTTTCCGGCGACAAACCCCTTCTAATGAACATGAAGATACAAAGCTCATCCTCATACAATACAAATAATGAAATTGTTGACAGCAGGGATGAAGCCAAAGTTTCCTTAAGTACGAATAAAGAAGCGATTATCACTGTCATCAAAAAAACAATCAACGCAGTTATTGTCTCTAAAAAGGTTTACATCAACGATAAAGAAATTGAGTCAGAAGTAGCTAAAAATTAATCGGCTTACCGAGTGACTCTTGGGCTAGAAACTTAATGTAGACCCAGCTGGGAAATCGAATCAGCATATTTGCTGTGGCCACAAAACCGAAGACCCAATAGATGGGCATAAAATGCAATTGGTAGGCTAAAACAAAGCCGAGCAAAGCCAGAATTTCAAGACTAGCTAAACCTAAAAGAAAACCTGGTTGATAACTTTGAATCACTTGCTCTTTGCTCGTATTTGGAAGCTTTCTTAAACGCGATCGGAACAAAAATTTTGGCAACATTCGACTGATTGTCACCAGCACAAATCCAATGACCACAGAGATCGTAAAGTCTTTTCTCTGCATAATCTGAGAAAACTGAGTAACAAACTCTCCGCTGGGAGAGCTTGCGTTCAACAAGAAATAAAGAATTATTCCGTACAAGACAGCCGAAAAAACAAAAGCCCCCCAGATCAACTTTAGAGTAAAAAGCGCGTCGCTGCGGGGGCTAGTGATTTCAGATTGCATTAGTAACGATAGTGCTCAGGTTTAAATGGACCTTCTGAGCTGAGACCAAGATATTTGGACTGCTTCGAGCTGAGTTTCGTCAACTTAACACCCAATTTATCCAAATGAAGTGCAGCCACTTTTTCGTCCAAGTGTTTAGGCAATCGATAAACTCCAATTTCTTGGTACATATCGCGATTTCGGAAAAGTTCGATTTGCGCCAACACTTGGTTGGTGAACGAATTCGACATGACAAAACTAGGATGGCCTGTGGCACAGCCTAAATTCACAAGACGACCTTGGGCTAAAATAATAATTTGGTTTCCACCTTTTAAAGTGTGGATATCAACTTGAGGTTTAACTTCACGTTTTTTTGAATTCTTATTTAACCAAGCCATGTCGATTTCAATGTCGAAGTGACCAATGTTACAAACGATAGAATTATTTTTCATTTTCGAGAAATGTTTATCCGTAATGATGTCACAGCAACCTGTTGCGGTAACAAAAATATCACCCATAGGAGCTGCTTCCTCCATTGTGGTCACTTCAAAACCTTCCATAGCTGCTTGCAAGGCACAGATTGGATCAATCTCAGTCACCAAAACGCGAGCTCCTAAACCTTTCATCGAGAAAGCACAGCCTTTACCCACATCGCCGTACCCCGCAACAACCACAACTTTACCAGCAATCATCACGTCAGTTGCGCGCTTGATTCCATCAGCTAAAGATTCGCGGCAGCCGTAAAGATTATCAAATTTTGATTTTGTGACAGAGTCATTGATGTTGATTGCAGGAACTTTTAATTTTCCTTGTTCAAGCATTGTCATCAGATTGTGCACGCCTGTTGTTGTCTCTTCAGAAAGACCAATGATTTTTTTAATTTCTTTAGCAAACTTTGGCAAATGCATCATGTTGGTCAGATCACCGCCATCATCTAAAATCATATTGTAGCCTTCGCTCCCCCAACCTGTGATCGTTTGCTCGATGCACCAGTTGAACTCTTCTTCGCTTTCGCCTTTCCATGCAAAAACAGGAATACCAGCTGCAGCCATTGCAACAGCTGCATGATCTTGCGTCGAAAAGATATTGCATGAAGACCAACGAATTTTTGCTCCAAGATGAATTAAAGTTTCAATCAAAACAGCTGTTTGAATTGTCATGTGCAAGCAACCAGCGATTTTTGCACCTTTCAAAGGTTGTTGTTTACCGTACTCTTTACGAAGAGCCATAAGTCCTGGCATTTCAACTTCGGCGAGCTTAATTTCTTCACGTCCCCATCGAGCCATATCTTCGAAGACTTTGGGATTTTCCATCGCTTCTTTACAAACTTTGTAGTCCACTTTAAGCGCCGGATTTTTGCTAAGACCTTTCATAGGTTGTTTGTTCATTTTCATATTGCTTTGCTTTCCATTAGTCGTTGTTTGTGCCATTTGTTCCTCGGGTTAATTTTCCGTTTTTAAATTAATGTTAAAATTTCGTAACCGGTTTCAGTCACCAATACGGTGTGCTCAAACTGGGCTGATAGCTTTCCATCACTCGTTTCGTAATATTTAATGTTCGAGCTTGGAATTGCAAATTCTTTTACTTTTTCAGTACCTTCGTTAATCATGGGTTCAACCGTAATGCAATGATAAGGTATTAGGACATCGCCTTTTCCTTTTTTTCCTATCGAAGGGACAAAGGGCTCATCGTGAAAAGTTCTGCCTATTCCATGACCACCAATTTCTATAACTGAAGTATAGCCCTTGCGAGTCACAAACTTATTGATGGCGAAGCCAATATCACCCGTCGTCCCCTTAGGTGTAATGGCTTCTATTCCTTTCATCATGGCTTCGTGAGCGGCTTCCACGAGTCTTCGGGCATCATCTGATACTTGACCAACCATAAAGGTTTTAGAGCTGTCTCCGTAGAAGCCATCGATTTTTGGAGTTACATCCACATTGATAATATCACCTTCTTTTAAAAGGGTCGAGTCAGGCACTCCGTGACAAACCACCTGATTGACCGAAGTGCAAACGGACTTGGGGAAACCATGATAGCCCAAAGGCGCGGGCGTTGCCCCTTTACTGAGGGTAAAGTCGTGCACCAATTGATCAATCTCATTCGTGGTGATTCCCGGTTTGATGTACTTTTCGATATAAATCAAAGTTTCTGCCGCTAAACGACAGGCCTTTTTCATTTTGACGATTTCATCGGGGTTTAGTGGTTTTATTGACATTCAAGCTCCCGATATAGCTGTAACAGAAAAAAAAGGCCCACTCAAGAGTGGGCCTCTATAAAACAGTTCTATTATGTAAAAACTATTTTAAGTGTTTGCTGATGAGTTTAGTCATCTCAAACATATTTACAGTTGCTTTACCAAAGATTGGTTTCAACTTGTCATCTGCATTGATGTTACGTCGGTTAGCTTTGTCTTGCAGATTGTTCTTTTTGATATAGGCCCAAAGTTTTTTAACAACTTCAGTTCTTGGAACTGGAGAAGCTCCAATCACTGCAGCTAAAGTCGCACTTGGCGTCAATGCTTTCATGAAGGCTGCATTTGGTTTTCTTTTGCCGCCTGCTTTTTTAGCAGGAGCTTTTTTCGCAGTAGCTCTTTTAGGAGCTGCTTTTTTGGTTGTCTTTGCGGCTTTCTTTTTTGCTTTTTTCGTTTTAGCCATATTTTCGTTTCCTCCATCGGTAACGTTGTTAATTGCCAATGAGCCCTAGTGTAACGACTTCTCTGGCTTTGTCCAAAAAAAAATGCAGTGAATTCACTTTTTTTTCATTTTTCCCTGATTTCTCGAGGGAAAATGACAATTTTGTTCGATTTCTCGAGGGAAACTACGGCGGAAGGTCTGTTTTTCCCTCGGAAAATGCATTCTCGACTCTCGAAAATCACGCTTTGACCGAAGAAGTGAGGGTGGAATCAAAGACTTCTTTTCAAGATATTCTAGAATCCAAACTGAGCGAAAACTCTGTTTTTCACTCGAGAACTCCTTCGGCTCCATCGTCTCAGGGCCTTGAACCTCTCCATTTGTCTTCTTTATTTGCTCTAAGACCCAGTAAGATTTCTGTGAATACACAGTCAAAAACACCCAAGGCCTACCAAAAATCGACCGGGCCTTTGTCGCAAACTGCTCACAATAAAAAGCTTATGACGGATCAAGTTCAAAAGTCCAAAGAGATTCCAAAACCAATTAAGGTAAGAACCCCGGGACCAAAGCATAAATTAACTGCAGTTCAACAATCCAGCGTCAGCTTTTTTGTCTCTCATCAAGCCGTCCTACCAGAAGACTTTCATCGGGATGAACTGAAGTTAGCTTATCGCCTTTTGGCGCTCAAGCTACACCCCGATCGCCAAGAAGGTTCGGCCATAGAATTCATTGAACTTAAATCTCACTACGAAATTCTCAAAAAACTTTTTGTTTAAAGATAAATAAACAGAGGCTTCTCTAAAAGCTTAAAGATCAAGGCCGCACGACTGAAGGCGACTGAGGCGTACGCATGTACGTCGCAGGGAGCCTGATGGAGGAGAACGCAGAGATTTAAGCTTTTAGAGAAGCCGCGCTATTGGATGTTGCGGAAGCGTATCCGCTTCGGCGCCGCAGCCTCGTCTCCGAGACGTTTTCTGCGATCTTCCTCGTACTCGGTGAAGTTCCCGTTAAAGAGAGAGACTTTAGACTCCCCTTCGAAGGCTAAGATATGAGTACAAATACGATCCAAAAACCAACGGTCATGGGAAATAACAACAGCTGAGCCCCCAAAATCCAACAGAGCTTCTTCGAGCGCTCTCATTGTGTTCACATCAAGATCATTCGTGGGTTCATCCAGCAAGAGCAGATTCGCACCTTGCTTAAGGATCTTGGCCATGTTGACTCGATTTCTTTCTCCACCTGAAAGGGCGCCCACTTTTTTCTGCTGATCCGTTCCCGAAAAGTTAAACCAAGAAACGTAGGCCCGCGCAGGAACTTCTCTTAAACCTAAATTGATAAGATCACGCCCTTCACTGATTTCATCAAAGACGGTGCGATCCGCGCCTAAAGTTTCTCGAGATTGATCGACATAGGCCATCTTTACAGATTGGCCGACTTTGAAAGTTCCACTGTCGGGTTTTTCCTGACCTGTAATCATGCGAAAGAGTGTTGTTTTGCCGACACCATTGGGTCCGATAACTCCAACAATGGCTCCGCGAGGAATCGTAAAGCTGACATCATCAAAAAGCAATTTAGAACCATAACCTTTAGTTACATTCTGAGCTTCGATGACCACATCACCAAGGCGTGGTCCCGGCGGAATGTAAATTTGCATTTCATTCATTTTTTCGGGTGTTGGTTCTTTCAACAAATTTTCATAGGCAGAAATACGCGCTTTGGATTTGGCCTGTCTGGCCTTTGGATTCATGCGCACCCATTCCAACTCGCGCTCGAGAGTTCTTTGTTTACGTCCTTGCTCTTTTTGTTCTTGAGAGACACGCGCTTCTTTTTGTTCAAGCCAAGAAGTGTAATTCCCTTTCCAAGGGATACCTTCACCGCGATCCAGCTCGAGGATCCAACCCGCAACATTATCTAAAAAGTAACGATCATGGGTCACCGCAATGACGGTTCCAGGGAATCTCGCAAGATACTGCTCAAGCCACGCGACGGATTCGGCATCAAGATGATTCGTTGGCTCATCCAGAAGAAGAATGTCGGGATTGCTCATCAGTAAGCGACATAAAGCAACCCGGCGCTTTTCCCCACCCGACAACTGAGTTACGGGCAAATCACCTTCAGGACAGCGAAGAGCATCCATGGCCATTTCAATTTTTTGGTCTACTTCCCAACCGCCAAGAGCTTCGAGTTTTTCTTGAATCTCACCCTGTTTTTCAATGAGTTTGTTCATTTCATCAGGATCCAAATCAGGATTATTGAATTTTTCTGAAATAGCGTTAAAGTCTTTCATCAGTTTCGGCAACTCGCCCATTCCCGAAAAAATATTTTCTTTCACGGTCATGGTCGGATCCAATTGAGGTTCTTGTTCCAGAAAGCCCACTCGCATTTGTTTTGCCGGGAAAGCTTCCCCAAGGAAATCCTTGTCTAAGCCAGCCATGATTTTGAGGAGACTTGATTTACCCGAACCATTCAGCCCCAGCACTCCAATTTTTGCCCCATAGAAATACGAGAGATAAATATTTTTGAGGACGTAGCGATTGGGAGGGTAAACTTTCGAGACACCCTTCATGGTATAAATAATTTCTTGGGACACAGAGCCTCCAGTGATTGTCAATAATGGACAATCTTTATAAAACAAAAAAAGTTGACTCACAAGAGGAAGATTCCCTTGTCAAAGATCATAGAAATGCCTTTTAATCATTGTTCCCGATGAACAAACAAAGTAAAGACTCTGCCCGAAGAGCCTCAGATTCACGAAAAAAGAAGAACAACTGGGACCAGTTGAACAATAAGCTCAGCTCGGCCT
The DNA here is from genome assembly GCA_021731025.1 of Pseudobdellovibrionaceae bacterium. Classification (GTDB taxonomy): domain Bacteria; phylum Bdellovibrionota; class Bdellovibrionia; order Bdellovibrionales; family Bdellovibrionaceae; genus UBA5009. Next base: position 54,982 of record JAKFYD010000016.1, read on the forward strand.
TAAAGACCTGGGAAGACGTCAGTAAATCAGTGGGGACGAAGCTTTCTCCCGACGAAGAACAGCTGAAAGAGATTAAGAAATTATTAAAGGATCTGCAGTCGCGGATTGATGAGTTTAATTGAGGTTACTGCCACGGTGGCAGTAACCTCGTGACCATTCCTTTAAGGCATGAGATTTTAGCGCAATGCTAGAAAAACCTCAGGAAGTTGTTAAAAAACTATTAAAAGTTAAACATCCTCACTCTAATTGTATTATCTTAGCCGGTTCAGTGGTTCGCGGTGAAGCGACAGCTTATTCCGATCTCGACCTAATTGTCCTCTATGAAAAAATTGATGCTGCTTATCGTGAATCATTCATGTTTGATGAATGGCGAATTGAAACTTTTGTCCATGATTTATCTACTCTCAGATATTTTTGCGTAAATTTGGATAAGAAAGAGGGAAAGCCGTCGCTGCCTCAAATGGTCATAGAGGGAATAGCAATTCCTAGCAGCACTGAGCTTGCTAATAAAGCGAAATCATTTGCGGAAGAACTTTTAAAAAGTGGCCCCGCTCCGCTTTCCGATGAAGAACTTAGACTTAGGCGCTACTTTATCACTGATAGAATTGACGACATTCGTGCTCCAAGATCGAAGGGTGAGCTTATTGCCACCGGCACGCAGTTGTATTCAGCAATTTCAGATTTTTACTTCCGCTCCCGGGGTTTATGGTCTGCGGATGGAAAAACAATTCCAAGAAAACTGAAAGATCAGAATCCTCAGTTCCATGACGAATTCACTGAAGCTTTTCGTGCATTGTTTGAGAATGGAGATCAGAGCAAAGTCATCAAACTGGCCGAGGAAGTTCTCGGCCCCACTGGAGGCTTTTTGTTTGACGGGCTTAAACTTGAAGCTCCCAAAGATTGGCGAATAGATTCAGATTTTCTAAAAACTTAGATACCTTTACAGGCGATATGAACGTTCACTCCTGATGTGTTCTCATCCATATAGACTGTACTATTAATTAATCCCGAAGAAGAAATATTACCATCGTGATTTTCGCGTCTAATTGTAACTTGCAGGGTTTCATCAGTATGTCCATAGATCGCAACTTTAAATAAAGTCTCTCCAACTTTAAGCAGCTCAGCTTCTTTATAATATTCCAAGCCATCGTCCCTTTTTTGCATAACGACTGAGTTCGATGAATATTTCGATGTTCCATTTACTGCGTAAGTTGTCACAAGACAGGAAACAGCAGTGTTACGTTTGGATTCTGCATAACTATAAATCCCCATCAGAGAGGTTAACAAAAACATCATTGGTTTAGAGAAATGCAACATTTTAACTCCTAAAAAAGTTGAGGTGTTCGCCACCATAACAAAATTCGGAAAGTTTTTAAATGCACAAACTTTTGACAGGTAAAATAGTAACCCTTTCGACTCAAATGCATTAGAATATCTATGAACTTCTTTGAACTTACGAAGTTTGATATTCAGTTTAGCGAGACTTACTCCCGCCCCGACACTCGGGCGACACCATCGGAAATTGATCCTTCGTTTTTTCCCACTCTTCGGGAGTTAAAGCTCTTTGCGATAAAGCGTGAACTCCACCATTCAATTCGGCAGCGAGCACAGAGTTCACTTGCCGTTGACGATCAATTCGCGAAAGGCCTGCGAAGTGACCAGACACCACCAACAATCGAAAATGGGTTTCTGACCCCGGTGGCACTGAATGCTTCGAGCTTTCATTTTCGAGTTCGTAATACTCGGGATGAAAGCTCGCTTCAATTTTCTGACGAATGATTTGTTCGATCTTCATGAATTCAAATTAACGGCGCAGTTTTGATTGAGCGTAATCAATTCCTGTTTTAACCAGGGCGAAAACACCAGACTGCTCGAGCTTTTTTTCGATTTTCTTAGCTTTGCGCAAACCATAAACGGTGAAGGCTTTAGCTAAAGGTGATTCAACAGGAATTGAATCAAAACGACCATTATTCACCCACTCTTCAGCAACAGTTTCGGCAAAATCAAAAGCTTGAGGAGCCTTCTGTTTTAAAAGTTCAGAACCGTAAAACTCAATATGAACTTTTCGACGATCTGATTGATCTTGATGGTGTTGAGAGTCGTTTACATTCGAGCTATGTGCATTCGATGAAGACTCTCGTTGAGATTCTTCTCTTGAAACTTCTTGAGCCATTTCATTTCCGTCGTGGTCAACTTCGCTGGACATATCGGCAGTATCACGCCCGGGACGACGTTGATTTTTTTTGTGTTTTTTTCCCTTATGACTGTTTGAGTGATTATCTTGTGAGCTCATTGAGTTCTCCTTTATCCTGAGATTTTTGATTGAGGCCCATTATTTCGCGGGTGACGAGATCATAATCATCCTTCGCCGTCGAACGCCCGTGAAACAGGGTCTTTTGAGTTCTTATGGTGTTCTTTACTTCAGAAGAAGTGCGAATGTAAGAAGAAATTAAGTTAGAACCATAGTGTTGACTGCACTTTTGTAAAATTTCGTGACTGAACTTCTCGCGAGCGTCAAATTTTGTCAGTAGAATCTGCGTCGCAAAATTCAAACCAAAATCTTTTTTAATTTCTTCGAGTTCTTGCAGGTTCTTTTGCAAACCCAGCCATGAAAATTTATCGGGGTTCAATGGCAGCAAAACAATTTCAGAAGCCACGGTGACCGCAGTATTGGTTGCGCTTAAGGCTGGCGCCGTATCAATTAAGATCAAATCGTAATTGTTTTTAATGATATTTAGCGGAGCCTGAATCGCTTGTGCCCAATTGCGGTTGGAGTTCAACAAAACACGGTCCAATACCGAATTGTTCAGATTCGAAGGAATAAGATCAACGTGGGACTCTAAAGAAATCACACATTGCTCGACTGTGTGCTTTTTTTCGACGATATCGAGCCAAACTGGCAAATCTTCACTCTCGACTCCTAAAGAGTAGGTCAGATTAGCTTGTTGATCCAGGTCAATGAAAAGGACCCTAGCCCCATACATGGCTGCACGTAAACCAATGTTCAAAACTGTCGTGGTTTTAGCAACACCACCTTTGAGCATCTGAACCGAAATCACTTTTTTAGGATAAACAATTCCGCGTTTACTAAAAATCTGGCGAACGATTTCAGGAGGTAAACTGATTGATGTTGAGTTGTAAGAATATTTTTCTTTGAGGTCTTCACGAAGCTCGGACACCGGAATTTCCAGGTAAGAAGCCAAATCATTCAATGAAATCTCGAAAAGAGGGGCTTTCTCGGCACTCATCATTACAGTCGAGCGGGGTTCGTCACAAATGTACAGAGCTTTTGTGCAGCGTTAGGTGGACTTGTTCAGGGATTTTAAGAAGTCAGCCACCAATTGTTCTCGCGCTGCCCCACTAACAGGACGAACGCCGTGGGGAAATTCACTGTACATCGCTTTAGGGATCTCGACCAGAAAACGCGAAGGTGAAACTTTTTTTATCATTCCGTTGCGCTTCCGCTGTTGACAGCGTGTAAGGATCAAATGCTCTTGAGCCCGGGTAATGCCGACATAAAAAAGTCTTCGCTCTTCATCCTGATCACTTCCCAAACTTTTATGGGGCAAAAGATCTTCTTCGATCCCGCAAAGAAAGACGATGGGAAATTCCAGTCCTTTTGAAGCATGTAGGGTCATCAACTGAACTTTATCTCGTTGCTCGAGGTCGTCGGGATTATCCCGCAACATCAGGGACTCTAAAAATTCTTTAAGAGCTGTCGCGCTGTGCCCCCGTTTTTCGAGAGCGACATCAAGTATACGACCGAAAATTTCAACCAAGGCCCAACGCTTGTCTCCAGCGCCAGGTTCGCGACTGATTTGAATCAAATGATCTCGATAGCCAATTTCTCGCAATGCTTGGGTCAAGCGCTCACCGGGAGTTCCACTAGCCCCGTTCATAATCAAAGATGGCAGAGTCCAAAGAAATTTCTGCAAAGCCTCGAGACTTTCACCAGCTTTGTCTAAGACTTCAGCTTCTTTCCATCTTTTTGTGGCCTCGAGAAAACTGATATTATGAGCCGTTGAAAAGTGATTGAGTTTCTCGATGGTCGTATCACCTATTCCCCGAGGCGGAGTGTTGATGATGCGCTTGAAAGTCACATCTTGGGGATAAAGCGATTGCCGAAGGTATGCGATGACATCTTTAATTTCTTTGCGATCAAAAATTGAAGTTCCTCCTGAGATCGAATAATCGATCCGCGCTTTACGCAGTGAAGATTCAATCCACGCCCCTTGAGAGTTCGAGCGATACAGTACGGCGAGATCTTTCAACGCACGTCCCTGCTGTTGAAAGCGACGAATTTCTGAAACGATCAGTTCACTTTCATCTTCTTCGCGCTCGAGCACAAAAACTTCGGGCAATTGTTTGGCAGCGCTTTCATCCGCAAATTTTCTTTCGGCACGCAAAATTTTTCCATGACGATGTTTATTATTAGAAATGACCTGATTCGCTAAATCCAGAATCGGCGAAACTGATCGGTAATTTCGTTCGAGCTTGACCACCATGCAATTATTAAATTCGCGAGGGAAAGAGAGAATATTTTGAACTTGGGCTCCCCGCCAACCGTAAATCGATTGATCATCATCACCAACCACGGTGAGATTTAAATTTTTCTCTGCAAGTTTTCGAATCAGTTTCATTTGAATAAGATTGGTGTCTTGAAACTCGTCCACCATAATCTGTTGATACTGTGACTGAACGTGAGCGAGAATCTCGGGATCATTTTCAAAAAGTTTAATGGGCTTAATTAAAAGAGCTTCGAAATCTACAACTCCCAACAAATCCATACGGCGTACAAATTTTTCTTCCAGAACTTCAGCGAGCTCATCGTATTCATCGACGGCTTGATGCTTGGGCGTTTCACCGGTTCTTCGACGATTGACGATATTCAGGACGCGCTCGAGATCATAGCGGTCTTTACCCACCACTTTGACATCTTTCATCAAATCTTTCAGAATGGACTGACAATCCGTCGTATCGACGATCCCAAAATCTTTCGGCAGACCCGCTTGGCGATGATATTTTTTTAGCAGTTGCAAACCAAAAGAATGGAAAGTTCCCGCAGTCAGCCCTTGGGCCGCACTGCCAATTTTAACCTGCACTCGGTGTTTAAGTTCCCGTGCTGATTTGTTAGTAAAAGTCATGACTAAAACTTGATTGGCGCGAACGAGACCTTCTTGAATAAGCCGACCTGTGCGAGCCACCAGCACGGTGGTTTTTCCCGAACCAGCTCCTGCAAGAATAAGCATAGGGCCATGGTTGTGAAGGACGGCCTGAACCTGCTCGGGGTTAAGGCCCTTGAGCCAAAATTCTGATGTCATGAATTAAGGTCGATTATGAATAAGCGAGCGAACTTCATCCTGAAAAACAACTTCAATCTTTTCAGGTTGAATAGCTCGAATAACTCCAAGACCAAACTTAGGATGATCTAATTTATGATTAGCTTCAAATCGAGCTTTCATGCTGTAAGTTTGGGTTGGCTTCGCATCGTTAGACTGCAACAGAGCCTCGTACTCAGCAATGTGAGCGGCACGTCGAGATTCTTCGCTGTTTTTCCCACGACGCCCAGCCGGTTTAGCTGCACCTGGTTTAGCCGCCGCACGGGGCTTTGAGGCTTTGGGAAGTGAGTAAGATTTTTGACTGCCGCAAACTTCGCATTTAATTTTTGCAGACTTTTCAGACGTATGAGCCAAAACAACATGATAGCGCTCGGCTTCGCACTTTTTGCAAAGAGTGTAAAATGATTTTGCGACTGGAGGTAATTCTGTAATTGTAGTTGTCATAGTTCCTCGAAATTAGTGACTCAGTAATTTGATTTCATACGATAGATCCTTAATTTTTCGTTCAGCGCTTTAGAGGCGATCTCACCAGCACTCAAATAAAAAGGTCCTTCGTTTTTCTGGATGCGATACTGAAGGTCTATCATACTATTTTCATTCTGAGGATCAATTTCTATCTGCGTAGGTTCAAATTTTTCTAGAAATGCAAGATCAGGCTCGCGAGTAAAAAATTGTTCCCAGTTATGGGTGTCCACTTTTGCTCTATAAGTGATTGTCTTTGCATAAGAGTGCACCGGTGCATAAGCACCAATGACTTCCAAGTGCCCATAATGCGAGTGAAGTTTTAAAGCAGGTCCACCCCACTGTGTCATGCCTGTGCACTGATCCACGTTGGCGTACCACAAACCAAAGGCTTTCGATAAAAAACCCAAGCCATAAAATTGATCAGCTTTAGGGAGAAGCGAATTTACACTGCACAAATTATGAGCGACCCACTCGCCTTTATGCATCGTGGGATTAATAATAAAAAGTGATAAGGGCGTCCATTCGGCATTTTTTTGCAGAGGCAAAATCTTTTTTAAAGCCGCAGGCAATTTTTCGGTGCGATAAGCAAATCCCGAAACAAAGCCCGGCATAACGGCACAGTCGTAAAAGACCCATCGAGGCATGGGCATTGCCGAAGGTCCAAAGGCAGCATTTTCAATAAAATAAATTTGCTCTGCAAAAGGCAGCTCTTCCAAGTGGAGGGGATTTTTCACAATCGCCTTTTCGATGAACCATCCAAGACGGTGCCGAATTCCTGGTGTGTTGATTTGATTTTCGGGCCTAACAAAAACATAAGGTCGAACATCTTCCGAGTCCAACCAATTTACCTTTTTTAAAAGTGGATCTAAAGCCATTTATTACTCATCATTTTTGCAAAGGGCCAATCATTTCCTCGGGTCTTACGATCTTATCAAATTGTTCCGCTGTCAGTAGTCCTAATTTAACAGCCTCTTCCTTTAAGGTCGTACCATTCTTGTGGGCGGTTTTTGCTATCTTCGCTGCATTATCATAGCCCACATGAGGATTTAAAGAAGTGACCAGCATCAATGAATTGTCTAAATGCTTTTTAATTTGAGCTGTATTTGCAGTGATCCCATCACTGCAAATACAGCTCAAATTAAAAAGCATTTAGACAATTCATTGATGCTGGTCACTTCTTTAAA
>JAKFYD010000018.1 GCA_021731025.1 Pseudobdellovibrionaceae bacterium
GGCTTTTCAACTGCCCCACGACCAAAGCGTAGTGCTTGTTGGGCTACGTCGACTTGAGTGGCAGGGAGAAGATCTACGTATTGGTGCTGGATGCGGACTTGTCTCCGAGAGTATTTTCGAGCGAGAATGGTCCGAACTCATGCGAAAAATTGATTCAGTCAAAAAGCTTTTGGGGATCTAAGATGACCAATATGGAATTGTCAGAGGAAGTGATTAAAGAACTTGTCTCTGTCGGCGTTCGTGAATTTTGTTTATGTGCGGGCGCTCGCAACAGCCCCTTAATTCATTTCTTTGATCACAACCAACATTTGAAAGCCTACCATTTTTTTGAAGAGCGCTCGGCTGCCTTTTTTGCTTTAGGTAAAATTGCTCAGACCCGTCGCCCTGTTGCCATCATTACGACTTCGGGAACGGCTGCTGCCGAACTTCTTCCTGCTGCCGTTGAAGCCACTTATTCTTCTTTACCTTTAATTCTTGTCACGGCAGATCGACCCAAATCTTACCGTGGAAGTGGAGCTCCGCAGACCATCGATCAAATTGGTTTGTTTTCCTATTACATTGAAGCCTGTTTTGATTTGGATGAAGAAAACACACATATTTCCCTGAAGGGATTGAGCTGGCGCAAACCTGTTCACATCAATATGTGTTTTAAAGAACCTTTGCTGGACGGAGAACCTTCTCAACTCAAATTGCCAGAGAAGGAACAGAGAATTAGATTTCCCGAGTCTTTCCCCTTGAGCATGGTGGATGATATCCAAAATTTTTTGGAAACTCACAAACCCGTAGTTCTGTTAAGCACATTGCCGGAAAAGGCTAAAAAGTCCGTGCTTTCCTTTTTAAAGCAATTGAAAGCTCCGATTTATGCCGAGGGAATTTCTGGCCTTCGTGGCCATACCGAATTGAAAGATTATTTGCTGTTATCGGGAGAAAAAATGGTGGCCAGCCTGTTGGACGAAGGGCACTGCGATTCCGTTTTGCGCTTGGGAGGAACACCCACTTTAAGGCTGTGGAGAGATTTAGAAAACGAAAGAGTGGACACGCCAGTTTTATCAATTGGCTTTAATCATTTTACAGGGCTCAGTCGCGAGATTCTCCATTTTTCTGATTTGATGGATTTATCACGAATTCAAGTTAATGTTCAGAAAGCTTTGTTGCCAGAGATCAAGAGTCGCGATTTCCAACTTCACGCAGAAATGATTAAATTATTCCAAAAGTATCCTCGGTCCGAGCCAGCCATGGTCCATGGAATTTCGAAAATTATTAAACAGGATCTTGTTTATCTTGGAAACAGTTTGCCCGTGCGCGAGTGGGACTTGGCAGCTGATTTCACTCTGCAACCTGCAAATGTCGTTGCTAACCGGGGAGCTAATGGAATTGATGGACAAGTGTCGACCTATTTGGGTTGGGCTGCGCCTGAAAAAGAATCTTGGTGTTTGATTGGAGATTTGACCGCACTTTATGATTTATCAGCCTTATGGATAACGCCCCAGTTAACTCGTTCAAAGATGAGAATTGTCGTTATCAACAACAATGGTGGAATGATTTTTCAGCGCATATTTAAAAAGGAAATTTATTTAAACCGTCACCAAGTCGGGTTCGAAGAATGGGCCAAGATGTGGAAATGGGCTTATCAATCCTGGAATGAAGTTCCAAACACTTTGAATCTTCAAGATCGCCAGATCATCGAAGTTTTACCCTCCCACGAACAGACGGAAATGTTTTGGAATGAATGGGAAAGCTTGTGGAAAACTTAAGCTTCGTTTTTTTGCACGGATTTTTGGGGCAGCCCAGCGATTGGGATCCCATCATTGCCGATTTGCAGAAGGAATTTCCTGAACACAGTTATTTAGCCTTGGATTATTTTGCTCAACCTCCTCTGTCGCCCAAAGTTGATTTTGATCTTTGGACAGAAAACTTCATAAATACTTTGGGAGCCGAATTCGGCGATAAACCCATTGTTTTGGTGGGCTATTCCTTGGGCGGCCGCCTGATCCTGAACGCCTTGCGTGCACAATCTGATCGTTTCCAATTCGCATTTTTGATTTCTACAAATCCTGGCTTTTTAGACACGCAGGCCGAAGAAAAAGAAAAGCGCTGGCAGCATGATCAACAGTGGGCTGAACGTTTTCTAACAGGTGATTGGGAACAGGTCGTGCGAGAATGGAATGCCCAACCGGTTTTTGCGGGCTCACGAAACGAGCCAGAAAGAATCGAGTCGCAATTTCGCCGAGACTTATTGGCGAAAGCCTTAACCCAGTGGAGCGTCAGCCATCAACCTGATTTGCGGTCTGTTCTTTTTAGAGAGCAAAAAAAAATCGGATGGATCGTCGGTGATTTAGATAAAAAGTATATCCAATTGACGAAAGAAATTTTTAAAGATTGCGCCGATATGACTTATCACATTTGCCCAAACAGTTCACACCGAGTGCTCGTTGATAACCCCAACGAAGTGGCGCGTTCAATATCACGAACACTTCGCAAAGTTATTTTGAAATCTGGTTCTTAGCGAACTAGTGCTAATGTTTTATTTTGAGTTCGGATCCATGAAGCAAAAATATCAACTCGACTATAAATACCTTGTTTATCGCAGTGATCTTCCGCGCCGATGCTGTAACCGCGATTGATAACACCCCAAAGGTAATATTTTCCGCTAATATAAACATATGCTGGTCCGCCAGAGTCTCCTAAGCAAGCCCCACGGCCTTTTGATTGGTCCACTGACATTTCTAAATCTGAAAACTGGGGATTATCTAAAAGCACACTGGTTTGTCTTAAAATGCGGTGACCTTGTTTAGTTGTGGCATTGTTAACACCATAGCCAGCAATAACAACAGGTACGCCTTTTTTAAGAACAGTAAAATCCGTTAACAGAGATACAGGAATGTAGCCCGCAGGAACCGGGCCGTTAAATTTCAATAAACCAATGTCGCCTTGATTTTTAATAAGGTGCTCTTGACGCTTCCAAACTGGTGAAGCCATGGCTACAGTAACCTGGCGCATTTTATACTGGCGAACCTGAGCGGAATCTGAAGAAGAAAAATCGGTTTCAAAGATTACATATAAGAAGCGAGGATCGGTCGTTGTGCAGTGAGCTGCTGTTAACACGAGATTGTTTGCTAATAACGAACCCGTACAAATTGTTTTAGCCAGATCATTATAAATAGCAACGACACTGCGGGCGATAGGATTGTTATTTGAAACACTCGTTCCATTGATGATCGAGTCAGAAATCTTACCATTTTCTACTGAAATAAAATTTTCTTCGTTGGATTGGGGAAAGGGTGCGCAGGCCATCCCAGTTATGAGTAAACTCGCCAAACAAAACCAAGCAAGCCATTTTTTAAACTTCATTTTCCCCCCGGAAAACTTCAGCGATTCCCCCTTGGAAAAGCTTGTGAAGAGCTAATGTTTTAACCGCTTTCGTCCCAATTTCAAAATTATTATTTTTTTTATGAGCATAAGCATTTTTTATCTGACAAAAATAGTTACACCCTTCGAAAGAATTACAGTCTGCGAAAATCGTCGGCCGCTTGAATAAGAGCTGAGCGTATTCCTACCTCTGTCGCCGAATGACCCGCATCGGGAACCATTGTGAATTTTACAGCGGGCCACGCCTTTTTCAGCTCCCACGCACTCTGGGCCGGGCAGACAACATCATAGCGACCTTGAATAATTGCGCCCGGAATGTGAGTGATTTTTTGGATATTTTCGAGAATCCAATTGTTCGTTGGGAAAAAGGCATTGTTAATAAAGTAATGACACTCGATGCGAGCAAAAGAGAGAGCTAGATTCGGTTCCTCAAAATCATGAATCGCTTTTTCATCGACAAGCAAACGCGAAGTTGCAGCTTCCCACTGACTCCAAACTCGGGCTGCATTCAAACGGATGTCAGAATTTTCTGAAGTCAAAAGTTTGTAATAAGCTTTCACCATATTGGCGCGTTCGCTTTCAGGAATCAAGCTGACATAAGTGTCCCAGTAATCAGGAAACAAGGCCGAAGTTCCACCCTCCGAGTAAAGCCAATCAATTTCCCAAGGACGACACAGAAAAATTCCGCGCAGAATGAGACCATTCACGCGATCAGGATGTTTGATGGCGTAGCTTAAGGACAAGGTCGAGCCCCAGCTTCCTCCAAAAACAATCCAGTTTTTAATTCCTAAATGTTCGCGAATTTTTTCGATGTCTTGAACTAAATCCCAAGTGGTGTTTTCGCGAAGCTCAGCTATAGGTTTGCTTTTTCCAGAGCCCCGTTGATCCAACAAAATAATGCGGTAGTGTTTAGGATCAAAAAAACGGCGATGGTAAGGAGAAGTTCCCGAACCAGGTCCACCGTGCAAAAATAAAATCGCTTTGCCTTCGGGATTCCCAGATTGTTCGTAGTAAATTTCGTGAATGTCAGAAACTTTCAGCATGCCCTTTTGAAAAGGTTCAATTTCGGGATAAAATTCTCTCATGATTTAGCCTCCGGTTGGATTTTTCTGGGCCAATATTTTTGTTTGATATCGAGGGGAAGAAAAGAATGTGCAGCAGCGATGTCGTTGGCCCGTTGAAATTCTTCGCGAGTAAAGCCATGCACATGATGAAGAACTTCGTAATCATCATTCAAAGTGGTCGCAAAAATTCCAGGATCATCCGAACCGAAACTGATGGGAACACCCGCGTCCCAAAGTTTTCGTACCGAATGATCCGCCCAACTTGGAAAAGCTTGAGTCAGCCAATTGCTCACAGGACAGATCTCGAGAAGAACTTGATTCTTGATCACCTTTTCAATCGCTTGTGGGGAATGAATGATTTGCACTCCGTGACCGATACGTTCAGCGCCAAGATGATCAATGGATTCCATCACCCAGCGCGGGGAATCTGGATGGGGGGATTCTCCGGAATGAACAGTGATGTGCAGACCACTTTTCTTCGCTTTTAAAAAAGCTCCAGCAAAAGGAAGTGGATCAAAACCCACTTCGCTATCAGCTAAGTCCAAGGCAATAAAGGAATCTTTGTGATCAATCGCAAAGTCGCAAATTCTTTGGGCTTCACTCACAGGATGATTTCTTTGGATGATGCAAATCAGACCAACGCCAATGGCGTATTTCTTTTGCGCTATGTGAAGGCCTTTCACGAAAGCACTCTGAATTTTTTCGAAGGTCAGGTTCGAGTGACCTTCAGCAATAAAAGTGGGTGCGTATCTGAGCTCGAGCAGATGAATGCCCTCATTAAAGGCATCTTCGCAGGCTTCGAAGGCCAAGCGGGTTAAAATTTCTTCAGACGCCAGAACTTTTTGCGAACTTAAGAACTTTTTAAGAACGCTGTCCAAATCCTTCATCGGCTGAGTGATTAAATAATGAGCTCGCTGCTGCGCCGGGAGGGCCGGCCATTCCAGGCCTAAAGAGGGAGCCAACTCGCAAAAGGTGCTCCAACGCATCGAGCAGTCCAAATGACGATGCAATTCCACCTTTGGGAGATCGCGAAACTGCTGGGCAAAAAGAAATTCTGGTGTTTTCATCTGAAAAAAGAGTTAACACCACTGGAAGAATCTGTCTTCTGAAAAACTTGATCCTCTAAGAAAGGCCCGAGCGAATGACGCCCATGACTGAAAATTTATCGAAGCCCATCAGTGTTAAAACCAAATTAGCCGGAAATCCTTCAGGAGGTTTGCGCTACAAAGTGCAAGTTCAAGGACCCGGAAAAAAACCTCTCGAGGCCGCAGATCCTAAAGCCACTCGAGCTTTGGTGTCATTGATGGATATGGCTGCTGTCATCGGTGGCGCGGCGTCTCACTACGGAGGACCTGCCGCTTTAGCTGAACTGATGAGCGCTTTGCATGCTTTGGTTTTAATGGAAGCTCGTGAAAAAAATAAATCTTGGTATGAACTTTATCATGTCGTGAATGATGCTGGTCATTGTGAAAATGGTTTGTACGCCTTGAAAGCCAATTACGGAATGGCGGGATTGACGATTGAGTCTCTGAAAAAATTCCGCTCGATTGAATCGGGATTAACTGGGCACGGCGAAGTGCACTGTTTTCCTGAAGGTGTTTTCTTAAGCAATGGACCTTTGGGTTCTGCATTTCCTCAGAGCCAAGGTTTAGCATTAGGAGAAGCTTTATCTGGTCAAGGTCGCACAACAGTGTGTGTGATTTCTGATGGAGCTTGCATGGAAGGCGAAGCTAAAGAAGCTTTTGCAGCCATTCCGGGTTTAGCAGCGAATGGAAAGATGGCTCCTTTCGTAACTATCATCAGTGATAACAACACAAAACTTTCTGGCCGCATCGATAAAGAAAGTTTTTCGATGCAACCGACTTTCAAAAGTTTAGAAACTTTGGGTTGGAAAGTTCTGACTCTCGAGCAAGGAAATGATTTGCAAAAATGCGTGGACACTATCGCTCAGGCTCTCGAGTTAGCGCGCGCTAATCCAAAAGTTCCTGTCTGCGTGCATGCAAAAACTGTCAAAGGCATCGGCACGAAAAAAACAGCGGAATCTTCTTCGGGTGGTCACGGATTTCCTTTGAAGAGTCCTACGGAACTGTCCGCGTTCTTGAGTGAAATTTACGCGGGCGAAAAATATCCCGAAGAGTTCAATCAGTGGATCGAAGAATTAAAACGCTTGGAAGATGACAAGAAAAAAACTCCACCGCGAGAAAACAACGGCGAGAAAACTCAAAAAGGTGTTGCCGCCGCCATGATCAAAGCTCGTCGCGATGGTTTACCGGTGATTTCTGTGACTTCGGATTTACCAGGCTCCACGGGAGTCGCGGAGTTTCGCAAAGAATTTCCTGCAGACTCACTGGACGTTGGAGTTGCGGAAAGCAATATGATTTCGACCGCAGCAGGTTTGTCGAAGTTGGGTTACATTCCTGTGGTCGACACTTTCGCGCAATTCGGTGTGACGAAGGGAGCATTGCCACTGATCATGTCTTCGCTGAGTGAAGCACCGATGGTTTGCATTTTTTCACACACGGGTTTTCAAGATGCGGCTGATGGAGCTTCTCATCAAGCCCTGAGTTACTTTGCGATGGTGGGATCGATTCCTCATGTGGATGTGCATGCACTGACTTGCAGCGAAGAGGCCGAAGCTTTGGTGGGCCAAGCCTTGCGCAAGATCGCTGATGATCGCAAAGCCGGTCGAGTGCCTCACACGCAAATCTTTTTCTTGGGTCGCGAAAATTTCCCTCGCTCTTACGCTGTGGGTGTCGATTACAAATTGGGCCACGCTCAAGTCTTGGTGGACAACAGCGCTGACTTTGATAAAAAAGTTTTGATCGTCGCTGCAGGTTCGATGGTTCCCGAAGCCATCACAGCCTCGAAAATGTTGCGCGATAAAAAAGTGGGCGCCATGGTTGTTAATCCCAGTTGCTTGAATCACTTGGATCTTCAAGCTTTGCGAGTCGCCGTTGAAAAATGTCAGGGCCACGTGGTGACGGTGGAAGATCATCAATTGGTCGGCGGCTTTGGTCAGCTGCTTACACACCAATTGGTACTGGCTGGAGTTCGATTCCGCCTACAATCCTTGGGCGTCAACGGAGCCTTCGGCCAGAGCGCCTACAACGCCATCGATCTCTACGAGAAACACAGAATGGATGCAAGCAGTATCGTCGAGGCTTCCGCAGCAGCCATCGGCTAACACACGGATTTTCCCGAGCTCAGTTGTGAGTAATCCCTCCGAAATTTGAGTGTGACCTTTGCTTTCCCTCCCTCCAACGCGCGGGGGGGTATCGGTCACATGCGAAGAACTCGACAGCAACTGGAATTTACTTTGGAGTTGAGCCCTCCGCCCTTAGCCCGGATTTAAATAAGTGGTCTGGCTTCGTGAATTAACCCTGGCTACACTTGGGTGAGTCATAATAACCGGGGAGTTTGGGATGAAAATTAAATCTGTTGGCGCTTTGATCTGCGCTCTTGTCTACAGTCATATAGCTTGGTCGTGGGGGGATTTAGGTCACTCTGCTGTTGGGGAGATAGCCGAAAGGAATTTAACTCCCAAAGCAAAAACTTTCGTTCAAAGTATTATTGGCATCGAGCCTTTGGCGATCGCGGCGACATGGCCCGATCATGTGCGTGACGACAAACGATTTAAAGGCTTTACTCCATATCACTTCTGGGACCTGCCTCCGGGGTCTTCCTTTGCAGAGTTTCCAGATTCGCAAAGAGGTGAGCGAGATGCTCACACTATCGTGAGCCAAGCGCCTGAACTTCTAGTCAGTGATAAGTTAAATATTAAACAGAAACAAATTTTACTTCGCTATTTCATACACATTTTAGGAGACGTTCATCAGCCTTTGCATCTGGGACATCCGATAGATCAAGGAGGAAATCATTGTGAAGTTAAAATGAGTGCTGAGGCAAAACCGACCAATCTTCATTCGGTGTGGGATAGTCAAATTATTGAGAAGATCAAATCGAAATCTAAAAGCACTGGCTACTTTACTTACAATGATCTCGTGAGCGTTATTTTGAAAGACGTTAAAGCTCCTCGCAAAGTCAAGGGCACTCCTTTAGAGTGGTACGATGAAACCCGAAAGCTGTTAGTATTCGCCTATCCTGATGGAAAAGAAAATGTGAAACCTGAAGATCGCCCGTATTGTCGTCAAAGTGATCCCGTAAGTCATAAAAAGATTGATGGAAAATATGATGCGACTAAAGTACCTGTCTTGGATGAGAAATTTTTTGAAACGGCCATTCCTCTAGTCGAAAAACAAATTCTTTTAGGTGGACTAAGACTTGCGCATTTATTGAATAAAATGGCTGAGAATTCCAATGTAACTGGTCATGATGATGAGCAAAAAATTATCTCTGAAATTTTAATCAAAAATGATCTCAGCGCGAATCGCACTCCTCAAAGTAAACCAAAGAAGTAAATGATCCTCCCCCACGTACTGTCTAATCTGTAGACGATCATGAAAAAAATTTCTTAGTTTCAAAAAAATTAACTTCAAAAAAAGGAGATAAAGAAATTTATCTCCTTTTTTGTTATAGTCCTCATTCGAAAAAAAATGAGGAGTCAGCCGTGTTTAGATATGTTCTTTTATTAATCGCTGGTTTTGGTTCTGTTTCATTGGCTCAAGTGAATACACAGGATGCCACACTGAAATCGGTTGTGGTTGTTCGTGATGTTGTCGAGCTCAATTTTATTCCTCATTTTGTTCAATCAGCAATGGGCGATCTGCGTGATATGAAGACTGATCCTTCGTGCGCGACAGTGCGTGTGCAAGATAAATTTATCTACTGTGTATCTTCCGAAGGTAAATCAATTTTTGTGGGTTTACTTGATTCTATCTATGGATCTAGCAATGGGTGGGAAGTGATCAGCATCAAGTGGTTTGCCACCGCGGAAATTTCAGAAACAAAAGACGCTCAAGGCGGCCTGAGCTATTCAGTTCGAGTGAAGTAATATCCGGATTTTGAGGCCAAATTCCGACTCGGTCTTTGGCGTTATCCTCGCATACCTACCTGGAATAAAGGACAGACAGCACTTAATTGGTTTTAGAGCTGTGAAGAGTCTCAAAATGCGCGTCAGTGTATAATATTGAGACAGTCCTGAACGAGGAGTAGGTATGTTATTAGCTCGTACAGTCTCAATAATCTTAAGCTTAATGCTTTCTATAAACGCCTGGGCAATAAATCTGCGCGAAGGTGATATCTATCACGGAACAATTCACTCGGGTAAAACAAAGGGACAATCTTGTCAAATTCGAGTGCTCATGATTGACAACTCGAAGGGTATTTACAATTTGCTCATGTACAATAATAATATTTTGGATGGCAAGTCTTTCAATGCGCGACAGTATGAGACACAAATGACGGCCATAGGAAGTTCGCGTTCTGTTCGAACTGAACAAGGAAAGTATATAACCAAATTTAACGAGCACGAAAATCTCCATGTGGATCTTAAAAATCAAGTTATCAGCGGTGCTACCATTTACAATCAAGCAAAGGAACTTCCAGAGGTAGTTATAAATTGCATCAACATGAAATTCCTACGTCGAGCAAATAGCCAGGTCTTAAGTTTAAAGCTGGGCCATAGCCAAGCCCCGCGTAATTGATCACTCAAGTAGGACAACGTTGAACAGCCCTAAGATTTCAACTCATTCAACCAAAAATAAAAATCATAACTCGGAATCAAGCCCTTTTGATAAGCGAAGGCCAAACTCAAAGGCAATGATTCATTCGATAGGAAAGCTTTTTTGCGTCGCTCGCCTTTTTTCAGGTAAAGATCTTTTCGGAGCAAGCTTGATTTCAGATGCAGAATTTTTAGGAAGACACTGATTTCCAATTTGAACATGCCCAGCTCTTCGCGGAAAAATTTGTTGAGCTGTGCATTTTCGGCAAGTGAATCATCGGAAAGATTCGCCTCGGGATTCATGGCGTGGAGATAACAGAAAGCTAAGATCGAAAATAAATCGACGGGCTCGGTCCAGGCTGCACAGGTTTTTTTAAGATCAATCAGAGTTTGCTCGAACAACAAAGACTTTTCTTTATCCAAGTACAAGCGGTGGATGCTGGGCAGGATCGCTGACAAAATATTTAAATCGAAAAGTTCGCTGAAAACTAAATGGGGTTCAGCCAGTTTCATAATTTTTAAATACTCTTCACGGCGGCGAGGCAGGGCCGATTTTTTAAGTTCGTCAGCGCAAGACACGGCAGCGGCGCGCAGCTCGGGTTCTAAACTGAAATTTAATTTATGAGCCAAGCGAATGGCTCGTAAGATTCGAATCGAGTCTTCACAAAATCTTTCCTTGGGCGTGCCAATGACTCGAATGAGTCGCTTTTCAATGTCATCAAGGCCAGAGCAGTAATCAATTAAATTTTGTTTAACCGGATCATAGAATAAAGCATTTAAGGTAAAATCCCGACGTTGAGCATCCTCTTGAGCCGTTCCGAAATGATTGTCCCCTTGAATGGGTGCCGATGCCTTTTCTTCGATGGCCTCAGTGTTAGTTTCGATTTCGTTAAGAGTACTTTCTTCAGAAGAAATTTCCTCCACAGGAGCATTACGGCGAAAAGTGGCAACTTCATACTGTGTTGTCCCTCGCTTCACTAAAACTAAACGAAATCTTCGACCGATGATGTAGCTGTTGGAAACCTTTCGGCGAACTTGGTCAGGCAATGCGCTGGTGGCGATATCATAATCTTTGGGATGTATTCCGACGATGAGATCGCGCACACATCCACCAACCAAATAACATTCAAACCCACTTTTTTGCAGTCGATCGACAATGGTGTAGGCTGTCGGATCAATCCAGTCTTGGTGAAGTGTTGGTTTGTGACTCATCGTTTTCGTTAACCTCGGATGCTGATGATCAACAATGTACCTAATTTTCGCAATATTTAAAAGTTTCTCGAACGTGACTTTGAAAAAAGGAACTGTTGAAGTGGAATTTATGGGATATTTACAGAAATTTCATTACAAATTAACAGGTCCCGAAGCAGGGCGGCCTTGGGTTTTCTTGCACGGCCTAATGGGATATCTTCATAACTGGGCTTCGGTAATTCGAGCTCTTGATTCAACCGAAAGGTGTTTGGTCTATGATCAGCGAGGTCATGGACAATCTTTCAAACCCGCTTCGGGGTTCAGTTCCCAAGATTATGCTCAGGATTTAAAAGAAATAATTGATGAGCTTGGATTCCAAAAGATCACGCTTGTAGGTCACTCGATGGGGGGAAGAAACGCGCTGCACTTTGCATGGGCTTACCCAGACAGGGTTGAAAAATTGATCATTGAAGACATTGGACCCGAGAGTGATCCTCACAATTATCTTTACTATGAAAAAATGCTGAAGAGCATTCCGACGCCTTTTGCAACACGGACCCAGGCTAAAGAATTTTTCGCAGAGGGCTTTTCCCAAGTTTTTCCAGTGAAAGAAGATCCACAAGTCTTAGCCAGTTTTTTGATCGCCAATTTGAAAGAAAATGATTCCGGTTTGTTGGATTGGCAGTTCTCTAGCATAGGAATGATTGATTCTGTACGCCAAGGTCGCTCTCAAGACTCTTGGAGTATGGTGCAAAGTTTAAAAATGCCGACTCTTTGGATCCGCGGCGAAAACTCGAAAGAGCTAAAGCCGGAGACTTTCCAAAAGATTTTAGAATCAAACAAGATGATTCAAGGCGTTACAGTTCCTCGAGCGGGCCATTGGGTTCATTCGGAGAATCGCGAAGACTTTGTAGCTGCGCTGAAAAAATTTGTGGGGTTATGACAGGCTTTGACAATAGGCCATGGGCTCAGTAGTTTGAGTTTTTTCTGAGTTCAGGAGTTGTTTTTGAAGTTCGCCGAGTTAAATTTAGAATCAAGGTTACTGAAAAATATTGAGAATCTCGGGTATAAAGAAGCCACACCCATTCAAGAACAGGCCATTCCCCACATCATTAATGGGAAAGACGTTGCTGGTTTAGCGCAAACAGGAACAGGTAAAACTGCGGCCTTTGTCATTCCACTGATTGAAAGAATTTTGCTGGGTCAGAAAAATCCTACAGAGCTACAAGGGGAAGAAAAAGAAAGATACGAGCAACGTGCCTTCAAAGACTGGAAGGGAAATCATTTCGTCATGATTTTAGTTCCTACTCGTGAGCTCGCCGAACAAGTCCAAGAAAATATTCAAAAACTGACTGTAGATACGGGATTAAAAGCTTTCGCTATCTATGGTGGTACTGGCTATGATCGACAGAAAGAAGCTTTTCGCAACGGTCTTCAATTTGTGGTCGCAACACCAGGCCGTCTGATCGATCTTTATAAAGAAAATGTTATCGATTTAAAACAAGTTCGCGGCGTTGTCTTTGATGAAGCTGATCGCATGTTCGATATGGGATTCAAAGATGACATGAGTTACCTGCTTCAACGAATTCCACGCGAGCGCCAATTTTTAGTTTTCAGCGCGACTTTAAATTTTGATGTTTTAAATACAGCTTACCAATTTGGAGCTGATCCTGTTGAGTTCAATATCAGTCGCGATCAAACTAAGGCTGAAAATGTTCGCGACGAGATTTTTCATGTCGGCGACAACGAAAAACCTCTGCATCTCTTATCAGTTCTGAAAAAATATAAACCTCAACAGGCTATAATATTCACGAATTTCAAAGTGAATGTTGAAAGAATTGCGCAATTCCTGACGGAAAATGAACTTCCGGCGATGGCGATTTCCAGTTTGATCACTCAAGCGCAAAGAACCAAAGTCATGCAGCAATTTAAAGCTGAAAATCATTTAAACATTCTGGTTGCAACGGATGTAGCGGCCCGAGGTTTAGATATCAAAGGTGTTGATCTGGTCATCAATTACGAATTGCCTATGGATTGCGAATCTTACGTGCATCGTATCGGTCGCACGGGTCGTGCTGGCAGTGAAGGAAGAGCTTTCAGTTTAGTTTCGGATCGAGATATTGATTCGCTTTCTCGCATTGAAGATTATTTGAAACACAAACTGACTATTGGGTTTTTAGAGAATCAAGATTTACTGACAGATTTTAAACCGTTCCCGCGGTACAATTCGGGATCGGTGAAACGCAGTCCTCATGCTCAGTCCGAGGGCGGGCGAGATCGCCGTCCTGAACGCAGTAAAAACTTCCGTCAACGTGAAGACCGGGGGCCTCGATCAGGCGGGCCGAAAGAGCCAAGATCATCTGATCAAGATCAGCACCGCAACAAGCGTCACGCCAATACCAATGGCAAACATCCTCCAACTTCGCGACCTGCGGGCGAGGGCAGCAGTAAAGCTCCTCATGCTAAAGCAGCTCACGGAGCTAAATCTCATGCTCACAAAGAACAACGTCATCCCAAATCCGCGGGATCGTCCCATCCACGACGAGATTTCAAACGTCAGGCTCCAACATTGAAAAAACAAACTTCAATGAAACAAAAAGTCGTAGGATTTTTTAAATCTATAATTGGTAAATAATGAATATTCTGAGGACGCCGCAGGGAGGCCGACGGAGGAGAACGCGGAGATTTAAGTTTTAATAGATGCTTAGAGCCAGTTGAAGTTGCTCATCATCTGATTGCATTGAGTTAATGTTTTTTTGAAACTGGCTCTTTCATCCGTGCAAGTCAGGATAACGATTTTTGAACCTTTGTGAAAAATAAGTTGTCTGACCTGCTGATTTTTATTTTTTTGATAGAGATCCACCAGCAGAGCATTGCTGCCGCCCATCTTCAAAGGCTTAGTTCCCAAAATCTCGAAACCAAATTGAGGGTATTCTTTCATCCACTTCTTCGCGTAAGAATCTAAGTTTTGTTTGCTCGAGACTTGATCCATCTTCAGTGAAAGTTCAGCGCTCTTTGAGAGAGATTTGCTTTTAGAGATGTATTTGTAACTCATCGGGGAAGAAAGATTTTCATCGGGCGCAAGAACCCAATCGGTGCCCACTGTTTTTAAAGAAAAACCATGGCCTCGATAAAACAAACCAAACGAAGGGTCAGTTAAAATTGAAGAACTTGTAACCGGGAAAGGTGCTGCAAGAACTTGAGAGCTAAAAAATAAAAACAGCAGTGCAAAACATTTCATTCTTAAATTTTAGCTTGTTTTGGAGCCTCAAGGCAAGGGCCTCTCTCTTTCGGCCATTCCATCAAATAAATATGAGAGCTTTCCCCTTTGCGAACTGTAAAGACAAGCAAGCGGGGATTGTTTTGATTCACAATAGGATCGAATAAAGATTGCCCTGGAGCTGATAAAAGCACCTGAGTGCACTGTTTTTTAAGATCATAAAGAATAATGCGGTAGTTAGCAGCGCCCGCAGGCTTTTCACTGATAAGCCATTGATCGTCTTCGGGACCCCAGCTGGCGCTTTGCCAATCTCCTTGCGTGGTTAAAAGCTCTTGGACGTTAGCCTTGCTTGAGCTTTTTAAACGCAAAGACTGAGTCCGGGTGGCTTCATCTTTTTCGATCCAAAGTATCTCTGGACCTGTTGGAGCAACTTCAGGGCGCAGAATAAGGCTTTTTCCCTGAGCTTGAATCAATTTGGGCGCTTGCAAGGGCGCAGTCAGGGAATATAGCCCGGCTGGTTGTCGACTTCGCGAAATGAAATAAACAGAATTTTGTTTATCATAATTTTTAAGCTGACTGGTGGGCTCGCTATCGAGCCCTGGCGACTTGGTCCATCTATGAATTTCGTTTCCAAAAAAATCACTGCTGTAAATTTCCAATCGATCCTGATGGCGGGCCAGTTCTTCACGGCTGATAAAGGATTCTTTAATTTCATCCGTGGTGGAACTGTAAACAATTTCATTCATATTCAAGTAGTGAGGATAATAGACATCGCCATCCTGAAAGGTCACTCGACGCTCAGTCAGCTTTTGGAAGTTCAATTCGTAAGCTTGGTTGTTCTTGTGCTGAGGGCGCTGACTGCTGACATAAAGTAAGCGATCCCCATTGCGATTAAATTGGGGAGAATGATTCTGACCTAAAAAAGTTAATGGTCGAGCGCCGATTCCTAAGATGGCATCAGGTCCCTGAATGGTCAGCTGATTGGGGAGAACTTTTTTATTCTGACAAGCGCCTAAAAGGAGTGTGGCGATAAAAAGACTCAGCGTGCCTGATTTGCGCGCCCAATTTAAAACTTTTTGTAAAAGGGAAGAAGGATTTATTTTTTTAAGTTCATCGGGACTCACCCATTTTAAATTTCCTGATTTTTTACTCAGCGAGGTTTTTTCACTCAGACGAACAAAGATATTATACTTCGTGATGTTGTGTCGCAAATGATAGTCCTTTGGCTTTTTTTCTAACTTTTGAAACTCTCCTGGAAAAACCCAGTGGCTTTTCAAAAAAGGCGCTGTTTCATTCTGCACCAAAACAAATTTATCGTCTTTAAAAATCAAGTCGGGTTGCCAAATCCAGTTCTCTAATTTTTCTTTGGGTTTCGATAAGGGCAATACTGAGGTCAAGTTTTCAGCGTAAGCCACACAAGTTTTTTGCCAAGGACAAAGTAAACAGGATGGACTTCGGGGAGTGCAAATAGTTGCACCCAACTCCATCAAAGCCTGGTTCACCAAATGAGGTTCATCGCTTTGTGCAAGATCATCGGCAAGACTTTGCAATTGTAATCTTTCTGCCGTCTTCCACCACTCTAATTTTAAACCATAATAACGTGAAAGTACGCGAATGACATTGCCATCAAGGACGCCCACTTTTTCACCAAAGGCGAGACTGGCCACAGCACGTGAGGTGTAAGGACCAAAACCAGGGAGTTCGATCAATTCATCAGCTCGATTCGGAAAACCTTCTTGGTGCAAGTGCTGTGCGGATTTGTGCAGATTGCGTGCGCGACTGTAATAGCCAAGACCAGCCCATTGCTCGTAAACTTCTTGAAGCTCAGCTAGGGCTAAGCTTTTGAGAGTTGGAAATTGGCGCAGAAATCTTTCGTAGTAAGGTAAAACAGCTTGCACAGTTGTTTGTTGCAGCATCACTTCAGAGATCCAAATTTTGTAAGGATCGCGATCAATACGCCATGGCAGAGGTCTAAAAACTCTTTGATACCACTCCAAAAGGAGTTGCCGAGTTTTTGTTAGCGAAATTTTTGTTTTGGCCATAGCTTGTCACTTGATAAAGTCTTTGTTTCTGTTCTCTTTATCTACAATAATAGGTCTATGGAATTCAAGCCTTTGAGTGGACGCTTAAGTCCAAGATTTGCTGCAGTTAAGACTTTCTTTCGATTGCCTCACGTTCCCATTGAAGAAAATTACGATGTGGGAATTTTTGGTATTCCTTCGGATTTAGGAGTCTCTTACCGTCCCGGAGCGCGATTCGCGCCGACTCAGGTGCGAGAATTCTCCAGTTTAGGCCGAGGCTTTCATTGGTCTCGTGGGGTTAACATCTTCGAAAAGCTAAAAGCTGCTGATATTGGGGATTGTCCTGTGACACCCTTGAGTATCGATCAAACCATGAAGCAAATTGAAGACTACGTTAGTCAACTGTTGAAGCTTAAGAAAAAGTTTCTTGCTGTTGGGGGAGATCACTCAAACACTTTGCCCATTTTGCGAGCTTTGAAAAAACATTACGGTCAACCTTTGGCCTTCATTCACTTTGACGCTCACTTGGACACCTATCCTGCAGCTTGGGGCTGTGAGTATCATCACGGAGCTTTTGCTCGTCATGCGGTGGAAGAGGGGTTAGTTGATCCCACGCAAATGCTGCAAATTGGGTTGCGTGGTCCTTTGGCAGCGCCTGAAGATTTAGACTTTGCGAAAAAACATAAGATCACGGCGATAACTGTGGATGATGTGCGTGCTGGTCATTTGAATGACTTTGTAAAAAAATTGCCAGTTTTCAAATCAACGCCAACTTATATTAGTTATGATATTGATTGTTTAGATCCTGCTTATGCTCCGGGAACGGGAACGCCGGTGCCTGGAGGATTGACGACTTACGAAACTCAAAAAATTCTTCAGAATTTAAAAATCCCAAATCTTGTGGGTGCTGATCTGGTCGAGATTTGTCCTGCCTATGATCCTTCGAACATCACGGCATTAGCGGGAGTGGATTTTATGTTCGAAGCACTGTCGCTGATGGCCCTTAATTAAAAGCGTCGAAAGCTTCTTCCCCATTGGCAGGGCGTAAGCCTTTTTTCTTAATTTTTTCCACCAAGGTCGTGCGATTCAGCTTCAGCAGCATCGCGGCTTGATTGCGATTCCATCCTGTTTTTTCGAGAGCTTTAAGAATGATGGAGTTTTCGAAAGCATCAACCGCCGAATTAAAATCCAATCCCGATTCAGGAATATCCATGGGCTCTGCCGGGCGATGAACTAATTTTCCTGAACGGTATTTTTCGGGAAGGTCGCTGACTTCCAATTGGCCGTGGCCTTTCAGAATCGTCATGCGCTCGACGAAATTTTCAAGCTCGCGAATATTTCCAGGCCAAGCGTAATTCATTAAACATTCCATGGCTTCTGCGGAAATGCCATTAAGGCCTCGGCCTTTGCTTTTGCTGAAACTCTCGACAAAATGACCGAACAGTTGAGGAATATCTGATTTTCTTTCGCGCAAAGCGGGAAGAATCACGGGTATCACGTTCAATCGATAGTAAAGATCTTCACGGAAATTTCCGTTTTCAACGGCCTCTTCCAAATTGATGTTGGTTGCCGCAATCACTTTCACATTCACTTGAACCGTTTTCGTACTGCCAACAGGTTCGAAGCATCTTTCCTGAAGAGCTCGCAAAATTTTCACCTGCATCGAAGGGCTGAGATCACCAATTTCATCCAGGAAAAGAGTTCCTTCGTCCGCCATTTCAAAACGACCAAGGCGATTCGAAATCGCGCCGGTGAAAGCGCCTTTGATATGACCAAATAACTCACTCTCTAAAAGTTCAGAAGGAATCGCGCCACAGTTGATGGCGACAAATGGTCCCGAACGACGAGGAGAATTGTAATGAATCGCTCGTGCGATCAATTCTTTTCCTGTCCCACTTTCGCCCGTAATCATCACTGTCGAATCGGAATCGGCAACTCGCTCGACCAGTTTTAAAACACTTTGGATTTCAGGACTGCTGCCGATGATTTGTGAAAAATTGTATTTCTTATTGAGCTCTTGGCGCAGCTGTTGATTTTCTTGTTGCAGCTGTTTGTGAGTCAAGGCCTTGTCAATCAGGCTGAGAAGCTCATCCAAATTGAAAGGCTTTGTTACAAAATGAAAAGCGCCTTTTTGAGTTGCGCGAATCGCTGATTCAATCGTGCCGTGACCCGTGAGGATAATAACTTGAGTGGAAGGAGAAAGTCCTTTCAAGTAAGACATGAATTCGATGCCATCACCATCGGGCAAATTGAGATCGACGATAGCAAGATCAACCGGTGTGTCGCCCTGACAAAGCACCTTAGCCTCTTCAATACGATGAGCGGTAATAACTTTGAGCCCCTTTTTATCGAGGACTCTAAAGAGTGCCGTCCTTAAGGTGGATTCGTCGTCTAATATAAGGGCGCGATTAATCTTCATGAACCTTCCTTCCTGGTTAGTTCTTGATGGTGATTGAGAGGCTCACAAGTAAGAGTCATGAGCTCTGAATATAGGCTAATTCATTTTTGACGGGACTGTCAAAAAAACCGCGACGGCGCTGCTTTTCAGGACCCTAAAACTGGACGAGAGAATGAAATTTTTGCAGCAGAAACTCGACTGGACAGGGACGAAATTTCCAACTCGGCATTTTGTTCTTTCAAAATTTGGGCAGCCATGGACCAGCTGTAATTCTGAGAAGAGTTCATACTTTTTAAACTGGTCACAAAAGGCATAAAAGTAATTTCGGTGCTTTTCTCGTTATTAAAAATTTGGATGATAATCTTTCTGTTGTTTTTTTGAGATTCCGAATCGCTTCGTAAAGTTTCCAAAGCAATTTGCATTAAGCTTTTAAAAGCCTGAGCCAAGAGATTGCGATGGCCAAAAATGCGTGGTGGAGGAACGGCTTGGATCATTTGGATTTCAATGCCTAAAGACTTGGTTTGCAGCTCCATAATTTTGTAAGCCCGATGAAGAACTTCGCTGATATCTAAATCTTGCACGGTATCCACTTCAGGATTTCGCGTAAAGACCAACATATTCTGAATGATATCTCGACAGCGCTGGGCGCCCTTTTCAATTTCGGCAATGTCGTTGTACAAAGGATCACGAGAATCTAAATCCATCTTGATCAGCTGGGCAAACGTCAGAATCCCACCAAGTGGATTGTTCAATTCATGAGCAATACTGCTGCTGATGGTTCCCAATTCGGCCAAGCGAGCTGTTTCTAAAATCAGTCGCTCCATTTTCAAGTTATTGGAAACATCTTTATAGAGATTAACGCTGATGGTTTTATTTTCACCTTCTAAACGAAGGGTTTGACTGGTGACCTCAAAAGTTTTTGACTGAGTGTTATTGACCAAGCGAAAGTTCTGTCCAATCTGACAGCCGTCGCAAATCTTTTTTGATCCAAACAAAACTTCGTGGCACTTTAATTTTTTTTCAGCCGCTGGTTCTGTCGTTAAAGAACCATAGAAACTTTCATTGGCCTGAACAATTTCAAAATTTTCATCGATCAAAGCGACCGGCTCGGCCATGGCATTAAAAGTGGATTCCCACTGGTCTTTGATGACTTCGAGCTCTTGGGTCTTGGAAATGCGATCCAAGGACAAAGCCACGGCCTCACTGACCCGAGTCAGAAAGTTCGTTTCTTCGCGATTAAACTTTTGCTCGGGGGAGCGCATGAAGAAGACGGAGCCAATGCGAACGTTTTGCGAAAAAAGAGGAATTTGCAGCTGATGAAATTGCAATTGGCTTCCGACCTGCTGTTGGAAGACCTGATCCTGCGGAGAAAAAAGAATTCTAATCCACGACGTTTTTAGGCTGCTGTTCAAAGAGTCATTGAGATACTTCTCTATTTCAGGAACCGATTTCGCTTCATGGATCGAAAGTAAGGTCTTGCGAAAAGATTCAATTCGGGAATTAGTCACGTAGAGTTTCCGACGAGCCTCTGTCAGAAATTTGGTGCGTTTCTCTACGCGATCTTCCAGATCACTGTACAGTAAAGCCAAATCCCGGTTTTGTTCTTGAATTAATTTTTCTAAATTTTCCTGCTGTTTTAAATTTTGAGATTTTTCTAGAGCCAAGTACAAAGCATTTTCAATCTGGGTTTCGCTGAAAGAATTCAGAACCGCAAAGAAACGATACTTGCGATGAAACTCTAAAAAATTCTTTGAAGAGTAATCAGGAGGAACAACGGCGATCATCTGCAGGAAAGGATTGTCTTTCAGTAAGGACTCATAAAAAGCTTGGAATTTTTTTTCCATCAGACTGGTGATTGAAACTCCTAAAACATCAATCATCGAAGGAGACCATTTTTTGATGGTGTGAGTGAGATCACTCTGCAAGATGGCACCAATTTCTTGAAGCTGAGATGGCCATGGTCCAATCAAAAGAAAAGAGTTTTTTAAAGTCTGCATGTACTCACCAGCTCTGAATGATGCGCGACTTCGTAATCCGGTTGCTCGTCAGGCTCGGTAGGAGATTCGTCAGCATGTTCGCCAAATTTAAACCAGCAGGTGTGTAAGCCAAGAGATTTGGAAACACGAATTTCATCCTTAAGCCGATTGCCAATGCTTAAAGTTTTTTCAGGTTCAATTTTTTTCTGGCGAATCCATTCGGTAATGGATTCTTTTTTATCCTGCTTCTCGAGGGCGCCCACAATTTTAATTTCGTGAAAAAAATCTTTCACACCGGAGCGAATCACTTTTTTCATTTGAGTGTTCTCTTCGCCTGCGGTCAGAAGGAAAAGCCGGTACCGCGGCACCAAATATTTCAGTGTGGCCTCGGCGTCGGGCAATAAGGGAATTTGTGCGGGGAGGTCCACTTCGTAAAAGGCCTTCAGACAACTTTCAAAAATGTGACTTTTTGGACTCAAATGATTTTCGTCGATGATGTTTTTGATAATTTCTCGATGGGACCAGCGAGCCATGTGCTTTTTGCGATACGCTTCAAATGTTTTGAAATCCCAACTCAAACCATTGGACGAAAGGATTTCAAAAACCTGCTGCACAGCCTGGGGGATCAGGACTTCAGAGGTTGGGATCAAAGTGTCATCCAAGTCAAAAATCAAAGTTTGAAAACGTTCCGTGGCCATGAGATTATTAGGCCTGATTTTTCGTCAAAAGAAAAGGGTGGATCATGAGCTCAAACAGCAATCCAGATCTGACATGCATTATTTTAGCGGCGGGCAAAGGAACGCGGATGAAATCACCTTTGCCGAAGGTGCTGCATCCCGTGGCTGGGCGCCCAATGATCGAAAGAATCGCTTTAGCTAGCCAAGCGGCTGGTTGCGGTGAAATCCGCGTGGTTGTCGGGCATGGACAGAATTTGGTGCGCACTCTTACGGAACCTTTGGGTCTTTTGACATTCGTTCAGAAAGAAGCCATGGGAACAGCTCACGCTGTCAGAGCGGCTGATATTGATAGCATTGAAGGTGATGTGCTGATTATGAATGGGGACCATCCCTTGATTCAAGCCAGTGATATTCAAAATATTGTGCGGGAATTTCGCGACGAAAAATGCGATTTGGCGGTCGTGACTGCCGTCGTTAAAGATCCCAAAGAAATGGGGCGTATTGTTCGTCATCATGGTGAATTAAAAGCCATTGTCGAAGCTAAAGATGCTTCATCGGAAACTTTAAAAATTAAAGAAATCAACACGGGTATTTATGTGATCAAAGCGGAATATTTAAAAGATATTCTGCCTAAAATTAACAATCAAAATTCCAAGAAAGAATATTACTTAACAGATATTGTGAGTTTGGGCATCGACGAGGGTCTTAAAATCCGTCCTATCACGGCGCCAGCCCACGTTGCCGTGGGAGTCAATTCCCAGCAAGAGCTTGCAAAAGCGACCCGCTCTGTTTTCAAAAGAAAAATTGTGGCGCTTATGGAATCAGGAGTGATGGTCATTGATCCTCGATCAACTTATGTGGAAGACTCGGTCGAGGTCGGTCCCGGAAGCGTGCTTTATCCCAATTGTTTTTTGCGAGGCAAAACAAAAATTGGCTCCTTCACCGTTGTTGAATCTCAAGCTTTTATTTCTGATTCGGTGATCGGCGATAGCGTGCAAATCAAAGCGGGAAGTTATCTTGAATTGGTGCAAGTTCACAGTAAATGCAGCGTAGGTCCTTATGCCCGGCTACGACCCGAGACTGTCATGCACGAGGATTCCCACGTGGGTAATTTTGTCGAACTCAAAAAAGTTCAATTCGGAAAAAAATCAAAAGCAGGACATTTGACTTATTTGGGTGATGCTGAAATTGGCGAAGGTGTAAATGTAGGTTGCGGGACAATCACCTGTAACTATGCTGTTGATCGCAGCAAGTACAAAACGAAAATTGGTAACAATGTTTTTATTGGCAGTGATACCCAGTTCGTAGCTCCGGTGACGATTGGAGATCACGCCGTGATTGGTTCGGGTTCAACCATCACTAAAGATGTTCCTGCCCGCGCTCTTGCTGTGGCTCGCGGAAAACAATTCGTGAAGGAAAACTACGTGCCGGTCGAGGACGAAAAAGAAAAGGAATCTTAAGCTATGTGTGGAATTGTTGGTTATCTTGGACCATTGGATCCCAAAGAGGTTATCATTACGGGTCTGAAAAAATTAGAATACCGTGGCTATGACAGTGCCGGTGTTGCTATTCTTCATGATGGGAAAACAAAACAAATTCGCGCCTTGGGTAAATTGAAATCTCTCGAAGATAAACTTTCTTCCGAAAAGTTCAACGGCCGTTTAGGTATCGGTCACACTCGATGGGCGACCCATGGAGCACCTTCGGAACGCAATGCTCATCCTCATCAGGTGGGTGATATCAGTCTGGTTCACAACGGAATTATTGAAAACTTCGAAGAGATCCGCGAAGAGCTTTTAAAACAAGGGGCAAAAATCAATTCCGACACCGACAGTGAGTTGGTTGCCCATCTTATTTGCATTGAAAATAAAAAAACTAAAAATCTGCTGACAGCGGTGCAAAATATTTTGCCTCGGCTGGTCGGTGCTTTTTCGATCGTCGTCTTTTCCGAGGATCAGCCCGAAGAGATCGTCGCCTTTAAAGATGGACCTCCTTTGGTGGTGGGCATTTTGCCTGACCAGCTCTTTGTGGCCAGCGATGTTCAAGCTTTACTTCCATATACACAAAATTTTGTTTACCTTGATGATCGGGAAATTGTCCATATTCAAAAAAATAAATTCACGGTGTTTGGACCAAAGGGGAAAGCCGTTAACAAAGAGATCGTGGAATTGAATTGGAGTCCAGAGCTGACCGAGAAGCAGGGTTATGCTCATTACATGTTGAAAGAAATTTACGAGCAGCCCCGAGCTGTTGCCCAAGCTTTGGAGCCTCATCTGGATGTTTCACAATTTTGCGTGAAGCTTAAAAAATTAGGTTTCGGCACGACATCCACTCAACAGCTGGAGTCTTTAAATTCCGCTGAAGATTGGAAAAAAACTCAGGAAGTTTTTAAACAGACGGAGCGTGTTTTTATCATTGCTTGTGGCACCAGTTATTACGCGGCAATGATTGGTAAATATCTTTTAGAATCTTTGGCAAAAATTCCCGTTGAAATTGATATCGCCAGCGAATTTCGTTATCGCAGTCCTGTTATTCCAAAAAACACTTTGGTTCTGACCATTTCACAGAGCGGAGAAACCGCTGACACATTAGCGGCTTTACGTTTAGCTAAATCCAATGGAGCAACAGCTTTAAGCCTGTGCAACGTTAGAAACTCAAGCATTGATCGCGAAGCCCATGGACATCTTTATATGAATTGCGGTCCTGAAATTGGAGTCGCCAGCACGAAAGCTTTTATTTCGACTTTGGCTTTGTTGAATGCCCTGTCCGTCGCTTGGGGACGAATCAAAGGAGCACTGACCGAGGCTCAAGAGCAAGAGCATGTGAAAGCTTTGCTCGCTGTACCCAGTCAGTTGGAAGTGGTTTTATCTTACGACAAATATTTTGCCCAAGCTGCCGATCGATTGAAAGAGTTCAAAGGCTTTTTGTACATGGGCCGAGGCCTTCAATATCCCATCGCGATGGAGGGGGCATTGAAGCTGAAAGAGTTAGCTTATATGCACGCTGAAGGTTATGCCGCAGGGGAAATGAAACATGGTCCCTTGGCTTTGATTGATGATCGCATGGCCATCGTGATGTTGGCCCCTAGCGATCAGTGGTACGAAAAGACCATCAGCAATTTGGAAGAAGCTCGCGCTCGTGGGGGCCACGTGATTTCTATTGGTACGGGAGATAATGAAAAGTTAAAACGGGTCAGTCTTTATTATCTGTCTTTGCCGAAATCTCACTGGACCACCAGCATGCTGTTGTCCGTAGTGCCTTTGCAATTGATGGCCTATCATTTGGCCGACAACTTAGGTTACGATGTGGATCAACCGCGCAATTTAGCAAAATCCGTTACGGTCGAGTAAGAACTTAAATGGTTAAATTCATTTAAAAATAAATAAACTGTTGAAGTTGTGCTAGACCAAGATCGGGAGAAAAACAGGATCTTGTTTATTAACGCGATCATGAAATTTTAACAATCTCTCAATTACTCCTCGACAGAGTTATCCATTTTTCATCACACTTTAAAAGTGATCGTTCTTTTACAATAAAATTTCATTAACATGACAACATGGAGGTTTTTTAATGAAGAAAATCGTGATGGGCTTTTTAGCCATTGCTGCAGCCGTCGGATGTTCGAGTCAACCTAAACCAGAGGCAACGGTTCAGTCACCAGCGCCTGCGGCTTTTCCTACTTACGAGGAAGCTGGGTATTTAACTTGGAAGAATACTCGTGGACCAGCATCAAATGAAAGATGCCGAAGTGCTGTTGAGCGTATTCAAGAGGCCGGCTGTTACTTATCAAAAAATAATGCGGATCGTATCAAAGAAAATGGTGATATCTGTAGACACTTGGAAAGCGGCAGCGGCAAAACTGAAATGGAAGTCATTCTTTTAAAAGATTCCGATAAGGTTGTTACTGTGGCAACAAAGGGAGCGAATCGAGATGGTAACTGGTGCCCTACTGTAAAGTACGATGTTGACCATTCAGGAATTAAAGAAGTTAAGGTTATCAAAAACAAAACTTTTATGCTTTCGAAAGATGGACAAGTTTACTTTATGTACACTGATGGCCAATTTTACGAGCTGTTAACCTCTGATAGAAATTCTTATAAGGGCGTGAAGGATATCAAAGGAATTAACAACGGAACCGGCGTTGAACTTGTTATGCATAGCGGTCGCCCGGTTAAAATTGATGAGGATAAATTTGCTGATAAAATCAGTGCTGGCCAAGCACGTAAGATTAAGTTTCATAATCTATCAACGAATGAATCTCTTTTCCGAGATAGATAGTCTTTAGAATTTAAAAGTTAAAATGAAAGGGGCCTCACAAGGGCCCTTTTTTTATCCTTTTTACCTGTCAAAACTTTTGACACTGTTGGAATCACTCAAAATCAATTATCTTGCGGAGGAATTAAAACTCGCTGGTTTTCCTGTTGGGAAATTAATCCCACAAGCCGCGAAATTCTGTCACGTAAGGAGTGGTCATGAAAAAAGTTTTGTGTTTAGGTTTAGTTTCTTTGTTTTCGGTTGCTGCTTTAGCTGCGAAAAGTCCTGAATCTGCTTGTCGAGTTAACTACCGCGGTGTAACCGTGGATCTCACTGCTGGAAATGAATTCTTCCAAGAAGTTCATAATCTAGCTCAACGAGATAATGTTTGTATTCACGCTAAAATCGCCTTCTTGGGCAATTCAGGACGGGTCTACTCTGGCCGTGACAATGGTAAATTGTTGCAAACTCGCACTGG
Organism: Pseudobdellovibrionaceae bacterium; assembly: GCA_021731025.1. GTDB lineage: Bacteria > Bdellovibrionota > Bdellovibrionia > Bdellovibrionales > Bdellovibrionaceae > UBA5009. The sequence continues at coordinate 26,269 of JAKFYD010000018.1, forward strand.
TAAAAAACGTGATCTTTCGAATGCAGAAGCTTCTGAAGCTGCTCGTCTTGCTGGCGAAAGCTGCATGGCATTGAGCTGCGACGAAATCGGTGTTCTCCGTAATAACGAACCCGTGATTAACGAAATTCCTATGATCGTTATCCCTTCTGGTCCTAACACAGGCACTGGCGGATATTAATTTTATGAAACCAGCTTTGAATACAGAACGTCGTTTTTCCCAAAGCTGGTTTTTTCTTTTCTTTTTCGTTTTGAGTTTTTCCGTTCACAGTGCTCAAGCTCTGTCTAACATCGAAAAATTGACCGAACAAAATTATCGAACTCTTTCTGGTCGGCTTCGGGTCATTTTGGAAACTCGATTTCAGGGTCTATCTCAATGCTCTTCCGAAACGCAGGAGTCTTTTACCGAGCGCTTAGATTCGACACCAGCTTATTCAAATAAAAAGTCAGATGTCGTTCAGGTTTTAGAGCTCTACCAAGATTCTCTTCAGGTTGAAATAAATTGTCGTCAGTCCTTAGACCAAGCGGAAATGAAATTTCATTCTTTAGAGAGAAATAAATTTTCAATTGTTCATTCAACAATCAATACGCTTTGTGATTCAGACACCTCACTGATTGACCCGTCGAAAAAATCTCTGTGTCTTACAGGGTTGATGGGCATTGTTAGGGAGATTGATCCTCATTGCATGTCTGTTCATGTGCCAAATCCCAAAGCTTATTATGATGGATTTCCTTGTATCTCCGGCGACAACTTGATTGGTAAGTTTTTGCATCAAGGTGCTTCATCCAACTTAGCAGTGGAAATTAAAGATTTTCTACAGAACCTTCGTGCTTCCTTAGCGGATGTTGAAAAGCGGAAGTCCGGAATTGAACTTTACTGGGACTATCTTGGTGAGCGCCAAGATTCACTCATTGAAAGAAAACGATTTCTTGCTGTCCTTGCTTTATTAACATCATCAACTTCGTCTTATGGTTCTTACATCGAAGGTTATCATGATCATTCGTGGCGAAGTCAGTTGCTCTTGACGGGCGACGCGGAAACAGCTCTTGATACTTTTAATCAGGTGCGTTTAACCACCGATGATTTTCGCACTTTGAATGAATTTACTCAGAAAAATAAATTTAAGATCACGCTGGCTTCGCAAAACATGTATCGAATCAATCGTCACGATATTATGTCGGCCTTTTTGGCTTGTTATTACACAGAGCAAGGCTCTGCCGTGCAAAACTTAATTCCTAAAGCCTTGGGTTACTCTTACGAATTTTTTGATTTTGCTTCTCATCTGCGAGAAGGAACATCGATTAAAGCTTCGAAAAAAAGTTTTGTTCGAGATACCGGCAGATATCGTGAAGGCGCGGCCTGGGGCGCGGCTTTTTGTCGTCAGTAAATTAATCTCGTAATACTAACAAATGATAATAAGATTTTGTTCGCTCAACGTACTGAACAGTTTCATATCCGCGAGCATAACCAAAAGATGTGCGGGAAAAATATTTTTCCTTAGTGAGCAAAGGCAAAACGGTTTTTAAATCTTTCCAGGATTCTGGATTTTTTCCCAAAGAAACGGCAAGCTTTTGCGCATCCAGGAGATGGCCATAACCGATGTTGTAAGCCGCCAAAGTCAAAGCTAAGCGATCTTTGGTATTTAAATGCGACGGCATTTTTTCGTAAAGATATTTAATGTATTTCGTTCCGCCCCAAATACTTTGTCTGGGATCAAGACGATTTTCAACGCCAACCATGCGAGCTGTTTCTTCCGTCAACTGCATGATTCCGCGAACACCGGTGTAACTTCTTGCAATGGGGTTCCATTTAGATTCTTGATAGGACACGGCAGCTATCAGTTGCCAAGGAATCTGATGAGCTCGCGCTGCTTTTTTTATATTTCTGATATAGCTGGGTAAAGTGCTGCGTGAGCGTTTTAGAAACATGCGCACATCGCTCTCGTTCAATTCGCGCACGTACAATTGATAGCGATCTTGGATGCGGCTTAACTCATCTTTGCGGCTCGCGCGAACTAACCAAGATCTCAACAAATTCAATAAACCATTGTTTGAAGGATGAACTAACCAATTCAGCGAGTAGTTTTCACTGAGAGGCGCGATCTTTTCGACAGTCAGAAAAGTCTCCATCCAAAAGGCCGCTTCAAAATTTTCTGCAATCAAGCAGTCGGCCTTTTTGACAGAAAGCTCACGGAAAGCTGTTGGAATATTTCCATTCACCCAAATATCAAATTGAGCTGAATTTTCATGTCCTTCGCGCAAGCGAGATTTAATAATTTGAATGGGGTGCAGATCCTGATCTTTTTCAAAAGTGATGATGCGTTTACCTTCAAGATCTTCAAGCTTCTGAATTTTCTGATTCTTGCGGCAGAATAAACTGAGATGACTGTCTTCGATAGCGGGTGCGACCAAAAAAGGTTTCGAAAGAAGTGACGAGCCTCTTAATCTTCCGACGGCCATGTCGGCTTCACCACTCGCTAACGTTTCAACTAATTCTTGTTCCGATTTAACGGGAATCCATTGCAAGCGCAATTTGTAGTCGCGTGCGAAGCTTTGCAAAAGATCGTGATCAATTCCGTATTTTTCATTATTTTTTCCAAGCCGATAAACCAGAGGACCTTCGAGGGCCACAATTTTCAAAGGACTTTGTGATTGAACTTCTGCAATATCTTGCGCCGAAGCGGCCCAGATCCCATCACAACCGTTTGTAGTTAAGATGCACAAGCCAAGAGCGGCGAAGAGATAAAGGCGCAGGCTAAGTTTGTGCGAGGCATTACGTATCCAATTCATGTGGGGTCTTCGTAGACGATGCTGAATGTGTAGGCAAGTTGGGGTGACAATATTCGTGAAGTTTGTGGTCCACTCAGGAAAAAATTTCATGTCAGAAAATGCGAGGGATGGTATGAGGTTACCTCGAGTGATTTAAATGCATTTGGAGGGGGAAAGTCATGGCCGAGTTTTCGCGTGGAAATACTGCCCGTGGCTGGATTGAAGTGATTGTAGGATCCATGTTCAGTGGGAAAACGGAAGAGCTAATTCGACGAATTCGTCGAGCTCAATTTGCTCGACAAAAAGTTCAAGTCTTCAAACCAAAAATTGATAATCGCTATCACATCACTCGCGTGACCTCTCACGATCAAACCAGTATTGAAGCTCATATCGTCGATTCCATCGAAGAGATCTGGGAAAAGTTATCAGAGCGAACTCAGATCGTCGCCATTGATGAAGGCCAATTTTTTTCCAAAGAATTAGTTAAAGTGGCTCAAGATCTTGCGGATCGGGGCTTGCGGGTGATCGTCGCTGGTTTAGATACGGATTGGCAGGGACAAGCTTTTGAACCCATGCCGACCTTGATGGCCGTTGCCGAAAACGTGACTAAACAACATGCTGTTTGCATGGTTTGCGGAGCTACCGCCAATCGTACCCAAAAAATTGCGGGTGGAGATTCAAAGATTGAAGTGGGTGCGGCTGAAGCTTACGAAGCTCGATGTCGTGAACATTTTAAACCGCAGGTGGACCAAGCCTTTTCCAACTTTGATGAGCCTGTCTTGCACGTCTAAGTTGTTCTAACTTTTTTTCCTTCTTCGCGCGGATTTCCCGTTTGTCGATGTTTGGAAGCAAACCAAAATTAATATTTGTCGGCTGAAAATTTTTGGCTCGCTCGGGATCAGTGATGGCTTCGAGCAGGGATCCCATCGCGCTCGCCCGAGGTGGCGGTGCAAAGGGAACGTCTTTCAGCTTTTGATCTAAAAATTCAGCGACCAGTAAACCTGTGCAGGTCGATTCAAAATATCCTTCCACTCCGGTGATCTGTCCTGCGAAAAAAAGCCAGGGATCTTTTTGGCTGGATAAATCTTTTTCCAAACGTCGGGGAGAATTTATGTACAAATTGCGATGGATACTTCCCAATTTTAAAAATTCAGCTTTTTCTAAGCCAGGAATTTTTCGAAACACCCGCGCCTGTTCGTCGTAAGCCATGCGAGTCTGAAAACCCACCATGTTGTAAGCGGTAGCTTCGCGATTGTCTTGGCGAAGTTGCACGATGGCGTGAGCTTCGCGCCCCGTGCGGGGATTGACAAGTCCCACAGGCTTCATTGGACCAAAGCGGGGAGTTTCACGCCCGCGTTCGACCATGACTTCAATGGGCATGCAGCCTTCAAAAAAATCCGTGGTTTCAAAATGTTTCGGAGTGATCTTTCGAGCTTGTTCAATTTCAGTGATAAAATTTTCGTACTCTTCTTTATTCAGAGGACAATTCCAATAGTCAGGTGTGCCCTTGTCGTAGCGATCGGCCTTCCACGCGACTTCTTCGTTGATGGAATCGGCATCAATGATGGGCGCGATGGCATCGAAGAAATACAAAAACTCATCGCCAAAATTTTTTTGCATGGACTGAGCTAAACTTTCATCAGTCAAAGGGCCCGTCGCGATAACAGCGGGTCGAGGAACTTCATCCAGCGAGCGAACAACTTGTTCATGAAAATGAATGCGGGGATGCTGACGAAGTTTTTCGGTGACGAACTGAGCGAAACGCTCGCGATCAACTCCTAAGGCTTGTCCTGCAGGGACATGGGCTTCTTTCGCGCATTGAAGAATCAGAGAATTCATTTGTTCAGCTTCCCACTTCAATTGCCCGGGAGCGCTTTCTTCCGAAAGACTCCCGAAGGAATTCGAGCAAACCAATTCCGCGCAATCCGAAGTCTTATGAGCTGGCGTCATGGTCTTTGGCCGCATTTCATAGAGGTCAACTTCGTAACCTCGCTGAGCGAGCTGATAAGCGCATTCAGATCCCGCTAAACCGCCACCCACAACGCTGATCCGCGAAAATTTCATTCTTAGTTCCTCTTCCCGGTCGCCCGTGATAAATACTTAGGCATGGCGAAACATGACCTTAAAACTAAATTCAATAACAGCGCTCAAGTCCTACAAAGTCTTTTCGAAAATGGCAAGTCCCCACTTTCCGAGCAATTTGTGCGTTGGAAATTATGGGCGAACTGGGCCGAGATTGTTGGACCCACCATCGCAAGTCAAACCGAGCCTGTAGGAATTTCAAAAAAAGTTCTTATCCTGTGGGTGAAGAGCAGTCCCTGGATGCAGCAGCTGTACTACATGAAAGAACAAATTCGCCGCACCATTATTTTGAAAACAGGATTGGATCATATTTCTGATATTCAGTTTACTTTAGACCGCCGAGCGGTGCCTCAAGATGCCAGTCAGCAGAATGAGATTAAGAAATTTATTAATGAGTTGGTGCCTGAGACTGAGGATTGAGTCGGTGGGTTTGGTTTTTACTGCCACGGTGGCAGTGGAATCTAAATATCTCTAATCCTTCTCAGACTTCTCAATCGAAGTTCGAATAATCGATTTCACCTGATCGCGACGTTGAGCTCCGCCCAAGAAAGATTTCAGCTGATCATGCAAACTGGAATCATTAATCAGCGCACCCAGTGTTCCTTGTCCCTTATCAATCTTCGTCATAATTTTATCCAGATGATTGATACTGGAAGAAAACTTTTCTCCACTCACACCAAAATTCGCCTGCGCGGTAAAGTCTTTTGCCTGATTGCTCACTTTGTTTAAATTGATGCTAGCTTGGCTTAAATTCTCGATGATCTTCCCAACTTTATTATCAGCGTTGATAGTTTTAGTGAGGATCAACATCTCATTCAGAATATCGAAAATCTTTTCCGTATCTTTTCCTCGGCCCGAGATGATGTTGAAAAAATCGGTGGCCTTTGCAACTTCCAGAGTTTCACCGTCTTTTACGGATTCGCTGTGATTATCGCCGGGAATGATATAGATGAACTTGTCGCCCAAAGCCCCTTGAGTGCGAATCTCAACCTGTGAGCCTTTCGGAATGCGTGGCAAGAAAGCCATTTCCACTTTCATGGTGACGTTCAGATTTTTATTTCCAGGAACAAAATTAATTTCTTCGATATTGCCGACGACAACTCCAGACAATGAGACAACGCTTCCTCGAGCTAAGCCTTGGACTTGATCAAATTCAGAGTGCAGTCGGGCGTGGCGAGTGAAGAAAGATTTGTCGGCTCCCAACAAGAAGATCGCGCTTAAGATAACGACTAATCCCGAGAAGACAAATATTCCAACCTTAAGATTAATTTTAAGTGAGTGTTCCATTAGCTGGCCTCCCCATTGATAAACCGAGAAATCAATCCTGCAGAGTCTTTTTCTAATTCGCTCATTGTGCCCTGGGCCGAGATGACCCCATCCAAAAGGAAAGCCATTTTATCACAGACCGCAAAAGCCGTTGGCATATCGTGTGTGACTAGAATTGAAGTTTTCCCTTTGTTTTTCAGACGTAGAATGTGCTCTTGAATTTTTTTAGTGTTGTAGGGATCCAGTCCCGCGGTGGGTTCATCGTACAGGACAATTTCGGGTTCCATCATCATCGAGCGGGCCAGACCCACACGCTTCTGCATTCCTCCGGAAAGATTGCCGGGAAAAAGCTGATCACAACCACTCAAGCCAAATTCTTCCAACTGAGTCATGATGCGTTTTCTAATTTCACTTTCAGAATACTTGAAGTGCTCTCGTAAAGGATAAGCTAAGTTTTCATACACTGTCATGGAATCAAAAAGGGCGCCGCCTTGAAAGACGTAAGCCATCTTCTTGCGAATTTCCGAAAGCTCGCGTTCATCCATGCTTGTGATTTCTTGATCGTCGATAACAATACTTCCTGAATCTGGTTTCTCGAGACCAATAAGACTTCTTAAGATCACACTTTTCCCAACGCCCGAACCGCCAATCAGTCCTAAGCATTCGCCTTTGTGAACATAAAAAGTCACGTCCCGGTGAACCAGCTTTTTGCCGAAGGATTTTTTAAAGTTTTTGACTTCAATGATTCCCATGCAGCCTCAGTTGAGTTTCTCGATGATCCAGAAAAACTTGGTTAAGAAAAAATTTCCCACTAAAATTAAAATTGAAGAAACAACGACAGCCTTTGTGGTAGCGATACCAACTTCCTTTGTCCCGTTCTTCACGGTAAGACCGTAGTAACAAGATGGAATAGAAATAAACATCGCGAAGAAAAAGCTTTTAGAAAATCCCGACATATAATCAGAAAGAGTCACTGTGGTGAGAACTTTTAAAACATAAAAGTGGGGATTCAATTGAAGCTCAGTCGCACCAATCACAAGCCCGCCGATGTTACCGACAAGATTTGCAAAGGCGATAAGGATGGGAAGAACAACCAAGCACGCTAAGACTCGGGGAACGACAATTCTTTTTATGGGTGAAGTCCCTAGGGCACGAATAGCATCCACCTGTTGAGTGACCACCATTGAGCCAATCTCACTGGCAAAGCCAGCACCAATTCGCGCGGCTAACATAAGGCTTGTGAACACGGGTCCCATCTCGCGAAGAATAGTGAGACTGACCAGCTTAGGAACATAAAGCTTTCCGCCGAATTTCTCTAATCCCAATCCATACTGGAGTGCCATCACCATGCCCGTACTGAAAGCGGTAATCAGTATCAAAGGAAAAGATTTGTAACCCACTTGGTAGATTTGATCGACGAGCAGACGAACATAGACTTTTCCCCGAACAGTATCGCGCGCAACTTGGTACATCAATACGCCCATGCCGCCCATAAACTCGAGGCACTCTCTGATGTAAATAAAGAATGATTGGGTAACGGTTTGTATCATGGGGCCTTAAAATTATCGATGAAGGTTTGGAAATGCTTTTGTTCTTTATCGAAAGTTTTGGCGATGCCACCGTAGATCAAAGTGTAGTTGCAGTTATTTTTTTTCAAAGTCAGAAGACTCAGTTTAACTTTAACTCCATCCACTTTTCCTTCAGCGATGGTTTTCAGAGCTTCGCGGCTGTTGTAAGGAAATTTTTCGGTTTGCACAATTTTTAAATCAACCAGGCTGGCCAGAGCTTCGTTTTCCAATTGTTCTAAGCTGGGCTCCTGTGCGCCACCACAATCGGAAAGATAGGAAATTGAATTCCCAGATTCCGTGCTGATCCAAAGACGATCTGAACTCTTTGATGAGGAAGGTTTAAAAGGCAAGGCAGGCTCTGAATAAGTAACGTTTTTAGCTGGAGCCGATTTAGGGCCGCCAACATCAACGGTCACACAACCCATAGATCCTAAACAAAGTGCTGCAATTACAAGATGAAATCTCATGGCTTACTCTTCGGCATCTTTTTAAAATCCTTGTGCTTTTTATCTTCAAAAGTTCCCGCAAAAAGGATTCGATCCCTCGGTTAGTCCAGTCGAGTCCTAGTCATGTCTTTGTCAGGTCTGACAGAAATCCGATGCTTCTTTTTCTTCCTGATAGAGCCAATTTTTCCCTAGCCCAGGAAACTTTTGGCATTTGATGTGCATTGCTTAAGTTCGAAACAACTTTAAAAAATTTCTCAATTTTCGTCCAGGATGGTGAAGTTGAAATTGGCTTTGAAAAAAATCATTTACGTTGGGCTGCTTTCTTTAGCATTTTCAGCCAAGGCGGCAGAGTCCTTACGTGGACAAATTGCTTTTCAAGAAGACACGGTTCATTTTGAGCTTAATGGAGCAAAAGACTGGGTCTATGATCTGCAAAAGAAACAGGTTGGGAAAAAATGGCAAGCCGAAATGCTTGTTCAAGGCTTAGACGAGAAAACAGAACAGAACCTACTTAAGTTCAAAAATGATTTAATTTCTTCGATTAAAGTTTCACGCCAAGAGATTGATGGCAAAGTGAAAATTGTTTTTAATTTAGCTCATGGGGATGTCGAAGTTTTTGATTATCTGACAGATCAGCCTTCACGGCTGATTGTAGATTTCTACGAGAACGAAAAAAGTAAACCTGTTGCGAAAGCAAATGCAGCTCTTCCGGAAAAGGCAGTGACAAAAAAATCAAACATCGCTGAAAAGAAAAAGGGTAGCCAACGAAAGCCAGCGACGGCAGATTATTTAGCCGTTAATGATCAAGGTGCATTGTCTGCACAAATGACTGAAACTAAAGGCTCTTCTTTAAACCGCGGAATTTTTGACGGAGCCGATCCCTTTTTCGAGCGTTTCAGTATGAAAGACCATGAAATTAAGGAAGACGCGATCATTAAGAGCAAAGAAAATTACTATATTTCTTTCCCTCAGGTTGATTTTGTCCCGGTGGATTTTGAAAAAATCATTCAGGCACCAAATGTTTATTCGATAGCTCCTAAAGACACGGCTGAAAATAAACAAGCTCGTTTGCTAATGACTCTTTTTGAACGTCGACGAAATCTTGTTTATTTAAAAACTTTGGCCTGGTTCAACGAAAAATATCCTGAATCTGAATACAACGAAGTCTTAGATATGATGACGGCTGATATCTATCTGCGCGAGTGGAGAGAGAAAAATGATGCCCGAGCTTTTTCATTGGCTCAACAAAAGCTGCAAAGCTATGTGCAAAAAAATCCAACCTCTTTAAAAACAGAAAAGGCCTCCTTTCTTTTAGGAGCCTTAAATTACGTTAAGGGGGATTACTTTGAAGCTCTGCGATTTTTCCTGACCCATAAAGAAAATAAAGACTTTCCAGAAAAAGCTCATTCGAAAGACCTGGCTCAGTTGGGAATGGCTCTGTCTTTTATGAAAATAAAAAAATACAAAGAAGCAGCCGACACCATGACCGAGCTTCAGGAAAAAACGCCTTCAGAGCAGATAAAAAAGGAAGCTGCCTTTCGTATGGGAGACATTCATTTCGCCGCCCAAGATCATAAAAAGGCGATCGAAGAATATCAGAAAGCTCATAAATTATTTCCAGCCGCAATTCCTGATTTCCCCAACTCTATTTACAATCAAGCGCAGGCCTATTTTGATTTGGGTCAGTTTCGCGAAAGCCTTAATGTTTTTCGAGAATTTATTAAGCTTAACCCCAATCATGAAAATATCGCCTACGCGATGACTCGGATTGGGGAAATTTTAGAAATTTTGGGTGCCGATCGTGAAAAAGTTCTTGGTGCTTATTTGGAAACTTATTTCCGAAACGGTGAAAGTCCAACGGCTATCGTTGCTCGCTTGCGTATGCTCAGTGCGCGCATGGCCGGCATGAAGGCCAAAGAAGTCGATCAAACCACGCAACAGATTTTAGATCTGTCGAAAAAAGTTAGTTTGCCTGGAATAGAACAGTTTTCAACAGTGATGATTGCTGATGGATTTAAAAATCGGGGAGAGCATCAAAAAGCCATCGATCTTCTTTCCTCTTATTACCAACTGAATCCAAACACTGTGGATACAAAACTCTTTCAAAAGCGAATTATCGCCAACATCAATGAAAAGATTGTCGACGAATTGAATCAAGGCCGCTTTATTCAAGCTTTGAAAACTCACAAAAAATACACCGAAACCTGGTTAAAATTTTCGCAAAGGACAGACACCACTTACCATTTAGGGCGAGCCTACGAAATGGCGGGTGCTCCTCAAGAAGCTGCGAAATACTATCAGACTGTATTGAATAAGCTTTATGCCTTACAGGGAACTCAAGAAGGTAAAGAAAAATTTGTGAATGAAAAACTACCTTCATTGGAAACCTTGAACTTACGAATGGCCCAAGTTGAACAGCATCAGTCACGGTGGAATCAAGCTTATAACTTTTTAAAGAATATTAAAAATCCAGAACAGATGAGTGAAGATGATCAAATCGAACGCATTTTGTTGGCCGTGAAAGTTTTTGAAAATCGGGGCGATTTAAGTTCAGCTGTCAGATATTTAACAGAAGTTTTAAATGTATGGCGGGGACAAGCTGAAAAAGTGGCTTCACCTTATTATCAATTGGGTCTTCTGGAAGAAAAGCAAAACCGCAAAGACCAAGCTATGGCTTCTTTTGAAAAAGTTCGCACTTTGATGAATGATACTCAATCAGTGGATGCGGAAGTGTACTTCAGATCTCTCGAAAAATTAGCCAGTCTTCAGTTGGAAAAAAACAATAAAGAAGAAGCCGTAAAAATTTATTCAGAGATTTTGGAAAAATTCGAAGACAAACGTCCTTTGGCTTCCATGCGCTACCGTCTAGGAAAAATTCAGTTTGATCAGGGGAATTTACAAAAGGCCAACGAAATTTGGTCGCAATTCAAGGGAAATAATTCAGATTTCTGGAAGAATCTAGCCCAGGAGCAGTTGCAAAGTTCTGACTGGAAACAAAATTACAAAAAATATATCCAACGTATTCCTGCAATGACCGATAAGGAGGCAAAACCAAATGCCATCAATTGATCTTGATCGAGTCCATTTTGAATCCAATGAACTCAGCCAGTTATTTTCATTTTTAAAACGGACTGTGCAGACTGCAGCTCCAATTCATATTTCAGGGCCAGCCGGTGTAGGTAAGACAACATGGGCGCAATGGCTTATGACTCAATGGCCCAGCCTAAGTGTTAAAGAAATGGATGGACGTGAAGTCACTTTGCAATTCTTTCGTCGTATGACTGAAGCGATGAGCTCGGGTCTCATTTGCATTGAAAATGTGGATATGGTGGATTTGTCCACGCAAAAAGAGATTGCTGATTTCTTAGAGCAAAGAAATCATGGTCAACAAATTAAGGTAATTACAACTTCGCGAAAGAAGCTCAGAGACCTAGTGGCTGAGGAGCAATTCCGTTTGGATCTTTTTTGCCGTCTGAGCGTCTTGCAAGTTGAACTTCCGTCATTAAAAAATATCCGAGAAGAAGTTCTACCCGTGGCTCATTTTTATCTGCGTGTTTTCGAGATTCTTTACAAAAAGGGTCCACTGAATTTCACAGACGGAGCTATGAATAAATTAGCTCAGGCTTCTTGGGCAGGAAATTTCACCGAGCTGGAAAGTGTTGTTGAAAGATCGGTTGTGCTCGCTCAAAGTCCCACTATTGGCGAAGAGAATATTGTTTTTCAATTTCAAGACAACCGAACTCAATCAGCCGATATGCCCGCTGGTCTGTCTCTTTCTGAAATGGAAAGACGTCTTATTTTACAAACCTTGAAACTCACCGATCAAAACCGCACCAAGGCGGCACAGATTTTAGGAATTAGTATTAGAACTTTAAGAAACAAACTTCACGAATACAAAGAGGCAGGTCATTTATGAGTTTATTTGATAAAACCAGTGCAGCCTTGCAAACATCGCTTTCCATGCGGCAGCTTCGACACAACGTCACGGCTTCGAACATCGCCAATGCAGAAACACCGGGATATCACGCTCAAAAGATGGATTTTGAAGAAGCTTTGGCTCGGTCAGTGGATTTGGACGGGCTGCGTGGAATGAGCACCTCCAACGAAAAGCATTTTTCAGTTGGTGGACCAACAGCAAAAGTTCGCCCCGATATTTATGAAAACCCCGAAGGTGCTATCAACAATGATGGCAACACCGTTGACCTGGAAAAAGAAATGTCGGCCTTGTCAGAGAATGCCATTCTGTACAAAGCGGCTTTGCAAATGATCAATAAAAAAATGGCGGCTTTAAAATACGCTGCTTCGGAAGGTCGGTAATCTATGGCTGATTTTTTAACGGGAATGAGAATCAGTGGCAGCGGAATGACAGCGCAACGAACGCGCTTGAATACCATTTCTAGCAATATCGCGAACATCAATACGACACAAACTCCTGAAGGTGGACCCTATCGTAAAAAAGATGTGGTGTTCGAAGCCATGCCCGATGCCAGAAATTTTGGTGAAATTATCTCTTCGACGGATCCTAAAGGAAGTTTTCAACGGGTCCAGGTCACCGATGTGATTTCTGATCGAAAAGCTCCCATTTTGAAGTACGAGCCAGACCATCCGGATGCAAATCCCGAAGGCTATGTGGCTTATCCCAATATTAATTTAATGGAAGAAATGACAAACATGATTCAAGCTTCGCGAGCTTACGAGGCTAACGTCTCGGCTTTGCAGGCAAGTAAAGATATGGCTCTGAGTTCTTTAGAAATTGGCAGATAATAAGAATTGAGGTTTAACCATGGATGGTTTTACGGTCTCGAATTCAAATAAGTTTTTAAATACCGGTTTGTCATCGGCAGAGGGGCAATCTCTTCGCGTTGATAAACCATCGATCAGTGGCCCCTCGGTCACGGGTGAAACTTCGTCGACCGATGGGAAAAGCTTTGCGGACACGTTGAAAGACGCTGTCGGTAACGTGAATCAGTTGCAAAAAACATCAGATAAAAAAATGCAAGATTTGGCGACGGGACGTACAGACAATGTGGCCGACGTGATGATCACTGCGGAAAAAGCAGACATCGCTTTGCGAGTGATGGTGCAAGTTCGCAATAAAATTATCGACGCTTATAACGAAATAATGAAAATGCAAGTTTAGGTTCATGGAGGGGTGAGTTGAATAAAATTATTGGTGGAATCGTCCTGCAGTTCAGAGAGTTCTTTAAAAATTTGGGTCCAACCAAAAGACTTTCGATTATTACCGTTTCTGCCATTGCTGTCGCAGCCATTGTGGCGATGGGTATAATGGTTTCCGGAAAAGATTACGTTCCTTTGTTGACGAATGTCCCTTCGGAACAAATGCCTGCCATTGTTGCTAAGCTGAATGAAAAGAATGTGCCTTTTCAAATTAAGGAAGACGGAAAAACCATTTCAATTCCCAAAGAAATTTTACACTCGACACAAATGACCCTCATGTCAGAGATGGGCTCAAGCCGTGTAGGAACAATCGGTTTAGAAATTTTTGAAAAGCAAGATTTTGGAATTAATTCTTACGCTCAAAAAATTAATTATCAGCGGGCCTTACAAGGCGAGCTGATGCGTGCGATCAATACTTTGACAGCAGTAAAGCAGTCAAAAGTGATTTTAGCTTTACCCAATAAGAAAACTTTTCTAGAAGAAGGCGGTCAACCCTCGGCTTCCGTTGTCGTTGAACTTCACCAAGGCAAAGAACTTTCTCCGGAACAGATCCGTGGGATTCGATACCTGGTGGCCAATGCCGTAGAAAATATGGACAGTGAAAAAGTCACCGTTCTGGATGAAAAGGGAAAAGTTTTGACCCGTCATTCTGATGGATCAACAGCGGGTTCTAACGAAATTTTGGATTTGAAACAAAAAATTGAATCTGAAATGGAAGGTCGGATTGAATCGCTGCTCAGCAAAATAGTGGGACAAGCCAAAGTTATTGCCAAAGTGAACGCTTCCCTGAATCACAAAATTGTTCAGTCCGTGGAAGAATCTGTGGATCCCGAAAAAACCGCGATCCGCAGCCAACAGAGTGAAGAGGAATCTTTGGATGGAGCAAGAACAAATCCTGCCGGAGTTCCAGGTTCGCGATCGAATTTGCCCGGTGCCGAAGATGCCGGCCAAGTGGGTTTCAAACAAGACGTTAAAAAAGAAATCAAAACGACAAACTACGACGTTCCTAAAACTGTGAGAAATATTAAAGAAGCCGCGGGTAACGTAGAAAGAATCAGTGTTGCTGTCGTTGTTGATGGGGCTATGAAGACCATCACGAAAGAAGACGGAACAACAGAGATTCAATATGTTCCCAGAACGGCCGACGAGCTTCAAAAGTATGAAGCCTTAGTGAAAAGCACCATCGGTTTCAGTCAAAGCCGTGGGGACTCGGTAAAAATTGAAAACATGCAGTTTCAACCCGAAGATTTTTCAGAAGCTGAAAAGTTGTTAACCAACTTGGAGCGAAGAAAACTTTTGCATGCCTTGTTTAAATGGGCCTTGCTGGGATTTAGTTTAGCTCTTTTCTTTTTCATCGTTGTTCGTCCTTTCATGCAGTGGATTACCGACAGCTTCCAAGACACTGTTGAAGAGATGTTGCCACGAACAATTGAAGAGCTTGAAGAGTTGCAATCTGTAGATAACACATTACCTGGGATGTCGTCGGCCTTACCTGTCTTACAGGAATCCATTGATCCTGAAAAAGCCGAGAGTGAATTACTGAAAGATCGAATTATGAGCTTAATGCAAAAAGATGAAGAAAAGGCAGCGAATGCTTTTGGAATGTGGTTAGTCAGAAGGGACGAGAGATAATGAAAATTCAAAAAGCCGAAAATATAGAATATGAAGGCTTGAAAGGTTTCGATAAAGCCGCAATCCTGATTAATTATTTAGGCCGTGATGCTGTTAAAATTCTATTACGACGTATGGATGACGGTGATATCCGCAAACTTATCAGCGTGATGTCAAAATATCGCGTTGTTCCTGTGCACGTCACTAAAAGGGTGCTTGAAGAATTTTACGAAATGATCAGTGAATCTGACGAATATATCTTTTCAGAATCCATCTCTAACAAAGATACAATAGTTGATGCCTTAGGAGAAGAAAGAGCCCGTGGAATTCTTGGGGGTTTAAATATCGGTGGTGCAACTCAAAAATCAATCGAGTCTCTGGAAATGGTGGATGCAAAGTCTTTGGCGACCTTCTTAGTGAACGAACATCCACAAACGGTTGCAGTTATTTTGGCCCATCTTGAGCCCGAGAAAAAAGGCGAAGTTCTTAAACGTTTGCCTGAAGCTCTTCAAGCTGAAGTGGTTCTGCGAATGGCGAATCTTGAGCATGTTGATCCCGAACTGATCAATGAAATTGATCGCGTTCTTAAAAATCAATTGGCGAATTCAGCGACGGTCGAACAATCGGCACTGGGCGGAGTTCAACCCGTGGCAGAGATGCTCAACGTTATGGATAAAAATACAGAAACATCGATCATGTCCCGCTTGGAAGAAAAAGATCCCTTGCTGGCCGAAGAGATTCGCAAACTTATGTTTGTCTTTGATGATATTGCTAAAATTGATGATCGTGGTATTCAAACTCTTCTTAAAGAAGTTCCCAACGACAAATTGCTGTTGGCTCTTAAAACTTCCACTGAAGAAATTAGGAATAAGATTTTCAAAAATATTTCACAACGTGCGGCCGAGATGTTGCGAGAAGATTTATCCAATATGGGACCTTCACGCTTATCCGATGTTGAAGGCGCGCAGCAAGAGATTGTCAATACGGCCCGCCGTTTAGAGGCCGAAGGCAAGATCTTGATCGCAAGAGGTGGTTCAGAAGATGCCATGGTCTAAAGCCGTCCTTAAAAAGATTTCTGCTGAAAAGCGAGTGCTCGAGTTCATTCCCCAAAAGTTTGAGCTGGGCACGCCCTCACAAGCTATGGACTATCTGGATAAAAAAGAACAAGGTTCAGATTTTCGCATGAACGATGTCGTGCGAAGACAGACAGGCGTTGATCGCATTGAAGAAAAAAATCTTCAACGCACCATTGAAGAACGAGCCATTGAAAAATTAAAAAGCATTGAAGAAGAAGCCTATAAAGCGGCTTACCAATTGGGTTTGGATGAAGGTGCAAAAAAAGCATTTGAAGAAAGCTCGAAGGTGATTACAGATCATCTGCAAGAATTGAGTAAAGTTTTAAATTCTTTGTCGACGATGAAAAAGGATGTTTTTAATGCGAACGAAAGTCATCTGATGCAACTTTTGTTCACGATGGCTGCGAAAATTGCCCAACATCAACTTGATATAAATCCAGATGCAGTGACTGAGGTCATTCGCAATGCCGTACGTTTAGCCCAGGACGAAGAAGAGATCCGCGTTCAAGTGTCTCAAAATCAGTTTGATTTTATCATGGGACTTAAAAATGAAACGGGACGTGAATTTGAGTTCTTAAAGAAAATAAAATTTGAAGCCAATCCCAGCATTCGCGATGGAGGTTGTTTAGTTGAAACCAACTTCGGTGAAGTTGATGCCCGTGTTGAGCAACGAATTTCTTTGCTCTGGGATGACCTTAAAGAATCTTTGCCCCGAGTAAAAACAAAATTAGTGAGTAATTCTTAATGCCATTGACGATTGATCATCAAAAATACAATGAACTGATTCAGAACAGCCGATTTTCTATGGATCGTGGGAAGGTCACTGAAGTTCAAGGACTTTTGATCAAAGGATATCTACCCGGAGCTAGTTTAGGCAGTTTAGTGCAAATTGTCCCGCTTGGAAGTGACAAAGGATTTTTTGCCGAAGTTGTCGGCTTTAAAGATAAAAATGTTTTAATGATGGCCCTTGGAGAAATGCGTGGAGTTGGATTAGGAGCTAAAATTCACCTTGCACGTCAAATAGCTACAGTGCGGGTCAGTGAAGAGCTCCTCGGTCGAGTTGTTGATGCTCTTGGAAGACCATTGGATCATCACGGCGAAATGGAATTTTTTCGTGATGTTCCTCTGTACAGCGAAATTCGCAATCCTTTAGGACGTCGACCTATTCGCGAAGCTTTAGATCTGGGTGTGCGCTCGATAAATTCAACAGTAGCCATTGGACGTGGTCAGCGAGTCTCGATCATGGCCGGTTCGGGTGTGGGAAAGTCAGTGCTTTTGGGAATGATGGCTCGCAATTCTGATGCTGATGTTAACGTTATTGCTCTGATTGGCGAGCGGGGCCGAGAGGTTCGTGAATTTATCGAAAACGATTTGGGCCCTGAAGGTATGGCCAAATCCGTGGTTATTTGCGTAACCAGTGATCAAAGCCCATTGCTACGAATGCGGGGAGCTTACGTGGCTACGGCCGTCGCCGAGTATTTTTGTGCCAGCGGAAAAAATGTTTTACTGATGATGGATTCGATCACTCGTTTTGCCATGGCCCAAAGGGAAATTGGTTTAAGCACTGGTGAGCCTCCATCGAGCAAAGGTTATACTCCAAGCGTATTTGCATCTTTACCAAAACTTCTCGAACGAGCAGGGTCTTTCGAAAACGAAGGAAGCATCACGGGACTGTACACCACATTGGTTGAAGGCGATGACATGAATGATGTTATCGGGGATGCCGTCCGTTCTATCGTCGACGGACATATCGTTTTAAGTCGAACTTTATCACAGCGGGGACATTTCCCTGCAGTTGATGTTTTACAAAGCTCAAGCCGGGTCATGAAGAGTGTAGCGAATGAAGAGCAAATGCGTTTAGCTCAAAAGATTCGTGAAACACTTGCGGTGTACCGGGAAGCTGAAGATCTTATTAATATTGGCGCTTATAAACCTGGCGCTAATCCAAAAATTGACCAAGCCGTGAAGTTGATTGATCCACTGAATGATTTTCTCCGTCAACGCGTGGATGATCCAACGAGTGTCGTATCAGGAACTCGGGAACTTCAAAGAATATTCATGGGTGTTTCGTAAAGGATTAAAAAATGAAATTTAAATTTTCGTTGCAAAAAGTTTTAGAGCATCGAAAAACTTTAGAAGATATTGCTCAAAGAGACTTGCAGCAAGCCTTGGTGAATTACCGTAATGAATTGACCAGTTTGGAAAATATGAAAAAGCGACGTCACGACGCTCTTCACAGTGGATTTCGAATCTCGACGAAAGACGCGAAAAATATTTCGCCGAGACTGCAACAGACCCACGAATATCTTTTAGGCCAGGACATGAGGATTGAAATCCAATCGGCTAAGGTCCAACAGTTAAGTGAAGAAGTCGAGAAAGTGCGTGAAATTTTGCGGCAGCGGGCGATTTCGTTTAAAATTATAGAGAAGCTTAAGGAAAAGAAATTTCGAGATTTCATCGCTGAGCAAAATTTGAAGGAACAAAAAGAGTTGGATGAAATCAGTGTGATTCGTCATCCGCGAGAGGGTTCAAGATGAAGAATGGCTATGATCAATTTTTTAAAAATGCCCGGCGAGCCTCTGACGCTGCGGGGACTCCTCAGCCATCCGTCAAAGCGGCTCCTCGAAAAACCGTCAATAAAACAAAATTTACTGTGAATGAAGAAAGAGTTCTAAGTCAGCTTTTACCTAAGAAGAAAAGAAAAGCTCAATTTCCGTGGAAGCTTACTAGCTTTTCATTTATTGGTTTTACCTTGGCCTTATGGGGTTTTCAAAATCATGAACAGATCGAAAGCTTTACTAAAAATTTCGAAATCAGTTTTCTAGGATTGGCTTCAGCGGAAAATGCTCCCGCAACCGCAAATAAAAAAGATCACAAAGATGATAAAAAACAAAGCGCAGCGGGTCAGGTTCCATTGGCTGACGAAAAATCAAAAAAAGAAGCTGAAAAAAATATCGCAGAAAATCAAGACACCGGAAATTTGGATTATCTGCAAAAATTAAACGAAAGAAAAAAAAGTTTGGACGAGCGAGAGCAGGAATTAGCTCGGCAGGATGAGGAATTGCAAAAGCAACGATCTGAAATTGAAAAACGTCTGGCCGAACTTAAAGACCTTCGCGGACAAATTTCAACCGTACTCGACGACCGAGTGAAAGTTGATGATCAAAAGTTAGAAGTTCTCGTGCAAACCTACTCGAACATGAAGCCTCCTCAAGCTGCGAAAATTTTAGAATCTATGGATGAAGATCTTGCCGTTGAAATTCTGGGACGCATGAAAAAGAAAAATGCTGCTGATGTCATGAATCTAATCAAGCCGGAAAAAGCTCAAGTGATCACCGAAAAGTTTGCTGGATATAAAAGAAAACCTGCGGCTTCGGCAGCGCCAACACCTGGCAGTGCAAAGGCCCCAGTCAGTAATGAAAGTGAAACAGAAAACAACAAGAATTAGAAAGGAGAATTTTTGATCAATACCGTCAGTGTCGGTCCTCCCCTAATGGGAGCTCCCGATCTGAGATCCGCGAAGCCGGAGACGGATGAAGATAAAGTGAGTCAGAAATCCACTTTTGCCGAAGCTCTCGAAAGAAAAATTTCTTCGAAGCCCGAAGTGAAAGAAGGAAAGATGATGAAGCGAGAAGACTCATCCTACGAAAAGCCGGAAAGTGAGATCAAAGACAAGCCGCCTTCTTTGGGGATATCGACAAAAAAGACCCAGTTGGCCAGGGAAAAAGAGATTCAAAAGTTCATGGACTCATTCGAGAGTGAATTTGGAATCCCCCCCACGCGACTCGTGGAGGCCATGGCCCAACTCAAAATATCAGACCAGCAAGAGTCTCCTCCCGAGACCGCTGATCAGCTCATGTCTTTGCTGCCCTTGGATCAAGAAGATCAAGATCGAGCCAAAGACATGTATCTGGGATTTCTATTCAATCTGCAAACGATTGAACAGACTCCTCGAGCGCCATTAGCGGTTCCGGTTAATCCTGAAAATTTAATGACAGCCCAGGTGAATGAAAAATTCTTGGCTGTTCAGGATAAACGACAGACCTTGCAAAGTTCATTGGAAACGATGAATGAAAAATTCTGGATGAAGACTTCAGCCGTACCCATCACGGCGCCGATAGGATTGGACACCGAAGTTGTGTCTGCTCAAAAGGCGCTGACGATTGGAGACCTTTTGCGTGAGCAAGAGACCGCAGCGGAAGTTTCACCGGAAACAGCTATCGATCCAAGAGTTTTGGATGCACCTCCGTCAGTTGAAGAGATTCAGACTTTAACTCAAGAGGTTGATCCTCAAATTCTCGAAAAGATGAGCCCATCGGATTTACAGCAAATTGTTAAAGAATTGCGAATAGCCAAACTGCAGGATGCAAGGAATAAAGATTTATCTTTCAATCCAGATCCAAGCGCAGCTGGCATCGCGGCTTCGTCACAAGTTTTATCAAAAGATAAAATGCAAAACAAAGTGACTCCTGAAAATAGTTTGGCTGTTGGAAAATCGGGCCCATCGACTTTGGAAACTGTTCAGCGAGAAACATTAAAGCCAGTGACTGCTGGGTTGAATGTCGCCGAACAGCCCGCAAAAATTTCGAAAGAAATTTTGCAGAGTCAATTTTCGGGAATGAACTCGGGCCAACAAGATTCAGGTTCACAGGCGAAATCGAATTTAAAAACCGGAGAGTTGGATTCTAAGAAAAAATCAGGATTGAGTTCTGATGAAATCACTTATGGATCCGCTGCAGGACTAAGTTCGTTAACGCCTTTGAAATCAGAAACAAGTTTGCACGGACAAGCGCCATTAGCGCCAGTGACACCTCAAGAAAAGCAGGAAAATATTCAGCAGATCATGAATCAGGCCCAATACCTTGTAAAAAAAGGTGGCGGCGAGATGAAAGTGAAGTTGAGTCCTGAAGGGCTTGGGGACATGCATTTAAAGATCATGGTGGAAAATGGTAAAGTGAATGTGCAAATGTCGACCGAGACCAGCGAAGCTAAGAAGTTAGTTGAATCGAGCATGAGTGATCTTAAAAACTCGCTCTCGGCTCATCGTCTTTCCGTCGAAAACGTTAAAATTGATGTGGTGAATTCCACTTCGACAGACGTAGCGACAAGACAGGATTCTAATAATTTGAATTCGCAAGGTCAGTTCCAAGGACACAAGGACACGCGCCAGTTTTGGAATCAGTTCCAAGAACAATTTGGCAGTCGTAATCAACGGGATGCTTTTTTCGAAGTTCCTAATATCAAAGGATATGGACAAAAGAAAAGGGATGCCTTGACTCCATTGACTGAAGCCCAGCGCCCGCGCCGAGCAGATGGTCGAGGAAGTTCGATTGATGTCGTGGCTTAAGAGAAAATTCGTTATACTGAAAAGAGAGGGATCGCAAAGATCTCTCTCTTTTGTTTGAAGGAGGAAATATGGGAGTTATGAATACCAGTCTTGGTGTTAAGGCTTTCGGGCAAACTCAGACCGCTCCGACATCGGTGAATTCACAACCGCAAACAATGAGTGCCCAAGATAAACAAAAAATGAATGGCGAAGATGTCGGCGATATTTTGAACAAAGTGGCTGACCCGAATTGGGTTGATCCTTCAAAAAAAATGCGCGCTGTTGGTAATGATCAGTTGGACAAAGATGCTTTTTTTAAATTGATGCTGGCGCAAATGAAAAATCAAGATCCTACAAATCCGATGAAGTCGCACGAGATGGCCGCTCAGCTGGCGAATTTCTCGGGTCTTGAGCAAATGCAAAACGTCAATAAAACCTTGACCGAAATGCAAGCGGGACAAAAACCTCTCGAGCAGTATCAAAGTTTAAATTTTATTGGTAAAGCTGTTTCAGGAGATTCATCGCGATTGGCGCGCATGAAGGGTGATAAATCCCATGATTTCCTGTTTACTCTGCCGGGCCCCGCAACCGATGTGAAAGTGGTTGTAAAGAATGCGGATGGCGAAGTTGTTAAAAATTACGATTTAAAAAATTTGAAGCAAGGTGAAAATAGTCTCAGTTGGAGTGGAGAAGACGAGAAAGGAAATAAAATGCCTGCAGGCGAATATCAATTCGCAGTCGAAGCTAAAAATGCAAATGGACAAAAATTTAATGTAAAAACAGATTTCTCGGGAACAATCACCGGAGTTAACTATACTCCTGAAGGACCCATCCTTTTAGTTGGAAATCAGTCAGTTCGTCTGCGTGATGTGAAGAAGATTGTCGACCCAAGTCTTATGAACAATGACCAGAAATCAAATAATGTTGCAGGACCAGACTTGAAAAATGCGAACGCAGTCGGTCATACTGAAGAGAAGAAAGCAATGACTCAAACTCAGCCTCAGGCTCCGACTGAAGAAAAAAAATCAGTTGAAGACGAGGGAGCTCCCGCAGCGCCGATGAAATCGAAGCTGTTCGAGAGTGTTGGGCTCTCCAGTGAGATGATGGGAAGAATTGCGAAAGAGACACAAAAGTAATTATGGATATAAAGCGTATACCCGGTTTTGAAAATTCGATTCAGCCTTCGACAACGAAGGGCAACGGCGCTGTAACGCCAGGGCCATCGTTTCAAGAGACGATGAATCAAGTTGGACAGGTTCCTACGCAGGTTGGAAAAGAAAATGTTTCTTCGGCTTTAAAGAACATGGCCGATGGAGTGAAGTTTTCTAACCATGCTGTGGAAAGAATGCGTTCACGGGGAATTTCTTTCAAACCTGAAGATATGGGTCGCTTGAACGAAGCGGTGGGACGTGCGGCTGCTAAAGGATCGAAAGATTCTCTGATACTGATGAATGATTCGGCTTTAATTGTGAGTGTGAAAAATAAAACTGTGGTGACAGTGATGGACAAGTCCGCATTGAAAGAGAATGTCTTCACTAACATTGACAGTACGATCGTGATGTAAGTTTTAAACTTTTGGGATGGATCCTGAAAGAAAATTAATAGGGCTGGTCCTCGTAGAGGGGGCCCTTCAAAATAGAGACGGTGGATTGATTGAAGCCGTCAATGACATGGAGGTCATATGGGTATTCTTTCTTCGTTATATACCGGTGTATCCGGGCTCGCGGCGCAAGGGGAAGCGTTGGGAGTTATCGGCGATAATATCGCCAATGCAAATACGGTAGGGTTCAAAGCCAGCCGGGCCGAATTTCAAGACATTATCTCTAAAAGTTTAAAAGGGATCCTTGGGGGAAATCAGATTGGTCGCGGGGTGAAAATCGGTGCGGTCAATCCTATCCTTGTTCAAGGTAACGTGGATGCCACTGAAAAAGTCACGGACTTAGCAGTTTCTGGTGATGGATATTTTAAAGTGCGCGGCAGTGACGGCGAATCTTTTTCGCGAGATGGATCATTCCACTTTGACCGTGAAGGTTACTTGGTTACGAATGACAATCAAAAAGTTCAAGGTTTTAAAGCCGATGAAAAAGGACAAATCATCAATAAGCTTGATGACATCAAGTTTCCTCGCGCCATGATTCCAGCAAAGGCGACGGCCGAAATCAAAATGGATCTGAACTTGGATTCTCGTGTCGAGCCGACAAAAAAATTCAACCTTGAAGATCCCTATGCGACTTCACATTATTCAACGGGTGTTGAGATGTACGATTCTCAAGGGAATAAACATCTGGTCAGTTTCTTCTTTAATAAAACTGCTGATCGCGAGTGGGAATACAAAGGCTTAGTTGACGGAAAAGAAATCGCTGGTGGAGACGAAGGAAAACTTTCCCAAGTTGCAGCCGGGAAATTAACTTTCTCTGTCGATGGTAAATTGCAAACTCAAGAAATGACCGAGAGCACTTTCAACTTTAAAGGTGGAGCGCTTCAAGATCAAAAGATTAAAATCAACTTCGGTGATGATATCGCCAGTGGTGGTAAAGGTTTGGATGGAACCAAACAGTACGGTAAAAACTCTGACATGATCAGTTGGATCCAAGACGGAGCTGGAGCCGGTACAATCACAGGTTTATCCTTCAATGACGAAGGTATCTTAACAGCGGTTTACTCGAATGGTTTAACGGCAGATTTAGCGCAGATTGCTTTAGCCAAATTCGAAAATCCTGAAGCCTTATTCAAAGTGGGTAACAACCGCTTGAAAGAGTCACGGGATTCTGGCGGACCTTCAATGGGTGCTCCTGGAGCTGCTGGTCGCGGTAAGATCTACGCAAAGTCTCTCGAGAGATCAACGGTGGATTTAGCGACTGAGTTCGTAAATATGATTCAGAACCAACGGGGTTTCCAAGCGAACTCGAAAACCATCACCACGACAGATGAGTTGCTGAACGAAATCATTCAGTTGAAACGATAATAGTTTTTTAAGGGAGTCGGGTTAATGCTACTCCCAGTTTCTAAAATGTAGACCCAATGACTGAAGCCTCTGGTCCCCAAACCAGAGGCTTTTTATTATGGGCTTTAACTCCTGGCTCAACTAATTCCATGAGTTTTTTGTAGTCGTTTGACTACGAATAATGAAAATATTGTAAACATTATCATATATTTAATGCCTGTCGTCGTGTAACTTCGGTTTCGATTTTAATGTTTAACTAATTAAGGAGTTTCATATGTTAAAAATATTTTTAAGTGTACTTACGGTATCATTCACTCAATTGGCGCAGGCGACTTCCTTGCATCCGTGCACGCCGACGGTTCAGGCTCAGCCGACCATCATGTATTGTGCTGACGGTGTAAAACGTTATTCCATCGTGATTCAAACACTGATGTCAAAACCATTGCCCATGTGCCAAGGTGCTAATCATTTCGAGCGCCATACGGCTCAAATAAAGCTTTCTATTAATGGCGTGGTGAGCGGAACAGCTACTCTTAATCACGACAGCTTCAAACATTCTTTAGCAGCGGGTACCTTTATAAGCCCTAAAAATTCTTTGTACTTAAAAAATTGCATATCACCCATTCATGGCGGTGGATTTTCCATTGGCAATTAATCCAACTTTGCAGGATCCAGAATGGAGCGCTCTAAAAAATGCGGCTGATTACCGCATTTTTTTGCGCTCTTACCTTGAAATTCGTGCTCTCAATTTTTCTGATTTTGCTCGCGCAACAGGTTTCGTTCGCAGTTATCCCGCCGATATAATTTCTGGTAAAAGACGTCTCACTTCCAAATCCTTTTATGCTTTCGAAAAAGCCTTAAAGATTCCACAACCAGGAAAAAAATTATTCCGGCTCTTAGTTGCAGAAAAAGAAAATGATTTATTCCCAGAAATGGATCGTCAGCACATCAAGGAGTCCATTGAGGTTTTACGAAAAAAGCCCTGGACTCGTCTTCGAAAGAATTTGCACACTTCAGAGACCCCATCGGCATTGAGCCTTTTAGAAAATCCCGATACGGCGTCCGTTTTTGCGGCGACAGGCTCTCCGGATGTTGGTGCTAACATCGAAGAGATCCAAAGACGAACAGGCCTGTCTGCAGCTCATTTAAATTCAGTGCTTTTGCAATTACGATCCAGCGGACTTATCGAGTTCACCAATGGAAGATATTTGAGCAAGGATCTGCATATATTCATGGATGGAGCTGACAAGCAGAAACTCTTTTCGAATAGTTTTAAGCAAAACACGGCTAAAACTATGGAACGTGTCGAAAAGGCCTGGAACTCCGAGTCTGAATTCTTCTTCTCGTCAGCATTTTGCATCGAAGAAAGTCGCATGCCAAATTTAAAAAATGCCCTTAAAGAAACTATTCTTTCCTTTATTGATAATTCCATTCAGGCGGATGGCGATAAAGTAGTTCAACTTATAGTCGCTTTTCATAAGTAACAAAAGTTTATATTCAGGCTTTAAGTCTAGGTTAAGTAAGAAATTTATTACTAGCCAACATCAAAAAAAATAAGAAATAATATCCAAAAACCAACCAAGGATATTTATGAAGTTAAATAAGATTCTATTTGTTTCCGTACTGTTATCTTTTTCGCAAAGTCTACTAGCTTACACTCCGGTGAATCAAAATGTAGTTCGTCAAAGTGCACCTTTAGAATTGGACGAACCAATGATGAATAGCCGCTTCACCTTAGCTCCATTCATGATGAGTTCTGACAACAGAGAGTTTGGGTTCGCTGTTGATTTTGTTGTTAATGATAATTTCATGGTTGGTCCACAGCTAAGTTACCATAAATATACCGCGCATATGTATGATGTGAGTGCCTATGGCATTGGCTTGAGTACGACCTACAGCTTAACTGAAAATTTCGACGATGGCTGGTTTATCAATTCTGGTTTAAAACTTTACTCGTATAAATCTAAAGTTACAAATGTATCGGATTCTTCGTCGGAAGTACCTAACGACGTGATTAATGCGAGTTTAATGTATGGGTATAAATGGTTTTTTAAAGATGGGTTTAATGTCCGCTTGTCTGCGGGACTTCAGTACAACACCGATGATACTTTCCAAGAGACAAATGCATTTAGCAATAATAGTGGCAATAGTGATTATAGTATAAGTCGAGCGGAGCTAAGAGGCGGTTCAGGGTTAACGATGGATTCTAATATCAGTGTGGGTTTAATTTTCTAATTAACACATAGTTTAATCTTTAGGGAGACTTACTTTGTCTTCCTAAAGGTAGAAATTTAAGGTAGTTATTCCTTATGCAGGGATCCATCAAAGTTTTATCTGAAAATCGTGATAAACTCGAAAGGACCGAGCTCATCCAACGTCAAAATATGTCTTATGAAGAGCGGATCGAAGCTCATGAAAATGCCCGCCAACTTCTAGAGGATTTAAAAAAAGCCGGTGAGTCACTGAATGCAAAATCTCAAGGAACTGCTCCAACTTCTCTTAAAAAATAAGACTGATTTTGTTCTCGTTGGTGGGTTCGCCAGTGTTGTTCATGGCTCTATCGCGGTCACACAGGATCTTGATATTTGTATGGCTATAACTTCTGAAAGTATTGATCAACTTCGGGCCACTTTAAGTGAGGTAGCACCGGTCCATCGAATGAATCCCAATTTCCAACCTTCTTTTTTAAACTACCCAGAAGATTTAGCTGGAGTAAAAAATATTTATTTAAAAACAAAACTTGGTGTTCTTGATATTCTTTCTGAACTGCCACCAGCAGGTGACTTTGATGAGATAAAGAAAAGATCGATTGCGGTCGATCTCTACAACTATCAATGCCGAGTGATTAGTCTTGAGGATCTTATTGAAATTAAAAAATCAATGGGCCGGGCGAAAGATAAAGAAGTTTTAGAACAACTTCTAAAAATTAAAGAACTGCGTTTAAATCCTAAATGAAAAAAATAAAAGTCGGGCTCATTGGTTTTGGGTTATCTGGTCGATTCTTTCACAGCCCATTGATGTTGGCTCACGGTGGTTACGAAGTGCTGGCCCTCAGCACTTCACGCCATGAAGAAGCGAAGTCCATTTTCCCAAAGGCCAAGATCGCCAGTCCAGAACAAATATTGAATGATATCGAAATTGAATTAATCATCAATTGCGCGCCCAATATTTTTCATTACTCTTATTCTGCAGAGGCCCTGAAAAATGGAAAACACGTGGTGGTTGAAAAGCCTTTCGTGAATTCCGTGGAAGAGGGAGAAAAGCTTGTATCCTTATCTGAACGCTTAGGAAAAACAATAACAGTCTTTCACAATCGACGCTGGGATTCGGATTTCCTGACGATTAAAAAATTAATTTCCGAAAATGCCTTTGGAGAAATTAAACAATTCGAGTCCCACTTTGATCGTTGGCGACCTTCGCAACGAAATGAAAGATGGCGTGAGCAATCCTTGGAAGGCTCGGGGATACTTTACGATTTAGGTTCCCACTTAATGGACCAAGCTTTGGTTCTTTTTGGAAAACCTCAATCAGTTATGGCCGACATCGAGATTCAAAAGCCAGGCGGACAGAGTGATGACTATTTTCATATTGTCTTCAAATACGACAAAATGAGAGTGATTCTTCACTCTTCTTCCTTTTCGAATTTCACTCCACGTTTCCAAATTCTTGGCGATAAAAAATCTTATATTAAATACGGTTTAGATCCTCAAGAGGAGCAGATGAAGCAGGGACTATCCCCACAAGCGCCGAATTTTGGTGTTGAGGAAAAGTCCGCTCAGGGTCAACTTCACGATCCAACAGCAAATCGGTTTGATGCCATCCCCTCAGAGAAGGGAAACTATCTCCAATTTTACAGTGGTTTGTATGATCATATTGCTCTTAAAAAAAATACAATACCTGTCACATCTTTAGACGCTCTCGAGGTGATAAGACTGATCCAAATCGTTAAGAGAAGTTCGGAACTGAAAACCAGTCTTACACTTTAAATTTTTGGAATGAATACGAACTAAACCCCTAAATAACTTCGGCGGACTTCATCATTATTCAGCAGATCTTCTCCACGGCCTGATAAAGTAATACGACCTGTCTCTAACACATAAGCACGGTGCGAGACTTTCAGGGCCATGCGGGCGTTTTGCTCGACCAATAAGATGGTCATGCCTTCGGCATTGAGTTTTTTAATAATATCAAAAATTTGTGAAACTATCAGTGGAGCTAAACCCAAAGAGGGCTCGTCCAACAACAGCAATCGAGGTCGACACATCAGTGCGCGGGAAATCGCCAGCATCTGCTGTTCTCCACCCGACAAAGTCCCAGCCATTTGCCAGAGACGTTCTTTGAGGCGAGGAAAAAGCGTCAGGCAGTGATCGTAATCTTTTTTAATTTGCTCTTTGTCTTTGCGAGAATAGGCACCCAGCTCCAAATTTTCTTGCACACTCATTTGCTGAAAGACACCGCGACCTTCGGGAGATTGTGCCAGCCCATACAGAACTCGTTCGTGGGTCGGTACGCCAATCAAATTCATATCCCGGGAATTTTTCTCGCCAACCAGGCTGGAATTAAAAGTGATCTGACCACGCACATCGACCAGGCCAGAAATTGCTCGCAGCGTAGTTGTTTTTCCAGCGCCATTGGCCCCGATCAAAGAAACAATTTCGCCTTCTTTGACTTCGAAGCTAACACCTTTCAGTGCGTGAATCGCTCCGTAATAAACATTTAAGGCTTCAGCCTTCAAAATTGTTTTCATCAATGATGGCCTTTCGGAGGATGATCTTTGTCGTCATCGACACCCAAATAAGCTTCGATCACTTTTTTAGAATTTTGCACGCGCTCGGGATTTCCCTCTTCAATTTTGCAACCGTGATCCAAAACAAAAATATTTTCACAGATTCCCATAACTAACTTCATATCGTGTTCGATCAACAAAACTGTCAGATCAAATTCTTTACGAATACGCGCGATCAAGTCCATAAGCTTATGAGTTTCAGAGTGATTCATTCCTGCTGCTGGTTCGTCCAACAAAATCATTTTTGGCTTGGTCATCAGAGCACGAACGATTTCTAGTTTTCGTTGTTCTCCGTAAGGCAATGATCCTGCCTTTTCATTTTCTTTTTCGGCAAGGCCAAAGAGCTTCAGCAGAGTGCGGGCCCGCTCGAAAAGTTCATCTTCCTGCTTACGAAAATGGGGCGCTAAGAAAAAGCTACTGAATAAACCGTAGGTCACATGCTGATGTCCCGCAATCAGAACGTTTTCGATAACACTCAAACCTCTAAACAAGCGGATGTTTTGAAAGGTTCGGGTCAAACCAAGGCGAGAAATTTGGTAAGGCTTTTTTTCGTTCAACATCAAACCATCTAAAAGCACAGAGCCTTGTGTCGGGCAGTAAACGCCGGTGAGCATATTAAATACGGTTGTCTTGCCAGCCCCATTAGGACCAATCAATCCAGCAAGCTCGCCTTTTCTCACTTGGAAAGAAAGACTATCGACAGCCTTAAGACCACCGAACTGCATGGTTAGGTTTTTGACCTCAAGAAGAACGTTTGACATAACGTCTCCATAAATCCGTAATTTCTTCTTCGCCAAACATTCCCTGAGGTCGTAGCAACATCACTAAAATCAAAGATAAAGAATAGATCACCATGCGCAGATCAACGCCAGTGACGTCTTTCAAAGAACGCAAAGCCTCGGGCAAGATAGTTATAAACAAAGCGGCGCAGATGGATCCCGACATGCTACCCATGCCCCCTAAGACAACCATGATGATAGCATTCACACTCATCAAAAATGTAAAAGAGAGGGGAGAGATATAATTTGTAAAGTGAGCAAACATGGCTCCCGCAACTCCGGCGAAAAAACTCGAAAGCACGAAAGCGCGTACCTTAGTTTTTGTCGTATCAATGCCCATGGCTTCAGCGGCAATCTCATCTTCACGCACACTTAAGAAGCTGCGACCGTGACTGGATTTCATCATTCGCCAAATCACGAAAAAACAAACTAAGCACCAAGCGATAGCGAAAGCGTAGCTGATCAGAAAGCGGTCTAAAACTAAACTGCCAATTCGAATCTCAGGTAACGAGGGAATTCCCGAAAGCCCGCGAGCACCGCCAAGAAAATCGAGATTTTGTAAAGCAACGCGAATGATTTCGCCGAAGCCTAAAGTAACGATGGCCAAGTAATCCCCTTTAAGGCGCAGGGAAGGTAAGCCAACCAAGTATCCAAAAAGGGCAGCCAATAAACCACCGAGAGTTGCATAGATTGTAAAACTCAAAATTGCGAACACTCCGGGAAGTACTGGAAAATTCAAACTGGCAAAAGCAGAAAAATAAGCGCCGATGGCCATAAAGCCGGCGTGACCTAATGAAAATTGCCCAGTGTAACCATTCACTAAATTTAAACTCATAGCCATCATGGCGTTGACTAAAACAAAGAGCATCGTCAACTGAATGTAGGCATTGAAACCAAAATCTAAAACGAAACCCAAAACAAGAAGCGAAAAAAATGAAATGACAGGATTTCTTAAAAACTTCATTACACTTTCTCCACGGAAGACTTACCAAAAAGCCCGGAAGGTTTAAAAATAAGCACAACGATTAATATACCAAAAGCCAAAGCATCTCGATAAGTCGAAGATAAATAGCCAACCACCATCTCTTCAGAAAGTCCCATCATGATTCCACCCAACACGGCGCCGGGCACGCTGCCGATGCCCCCCAAGACTGCAGCAACAAAGGCTTTGAGACCAATCATCATTCCCATTAAGGGATCAATTTTTGGATATTTCATTCCCACAAGCACACTGCCAATACCAGCGAGCGATGAGCCAATCACGAAGGTCAGTGAAATGATTCGATTGACATTAATACCTAAAAGACTTGCGACCGGTGCGTTTAAACTAACGGCGCGCATAGCTTTGCCTACCTTTGTTGATTGAATCAACCAGTGCAGCACCAACATGGCGATCAAGCTCACGCCTAAAACTGTAATATCAGAAAGTTTCAATTGCACGATTCCAACTTCAGCCAAAATACTGTCATTCAAAATTTCAGGGAAAACTTTGGGGTCAGCTCCAAAGATAACCTGTCCTGAGTACTGAAGGAAAAGACTGACACCGATAGCAGTAATCAAAATATTTAGTTTAGGAGCTTTCCGAAGTGGTCGGTAAGCCAGGCGTTCGATCGTTAAGGCCAAAAGACTGCAGGTGATCATCGAAACAAGTAAAAGAATAATTAATGTTGAAAAGCCCGGAGAGTTTTCGATTCCAAACCATTTAGCTGCGTAGAAGGCAGCGAAGGCACCCACCATGTAGACATCAGAATGGGCAAAGTTGATCATCTGTAGAATGCCGTAAACCATCGTGTAGCCAAGGGCAATAAGGGCATAGATGCTACCCAAACTGAGGCCGTTGATCATGTGCTGTAAAAAATCTTGCATTGATGTCCTTGAAACTCTGGGTGTAGGGCTTACTACACCCGAAAGGTATTTTGAATCAAGGGTTTATCGTTGTTACGTATTTTCTTTTTGGGCCATCGACTTGAACAACCACAGCGCTTTTTACGGCGTTGCGTTCCGCATTGATGGTGATCTTGCCGGTGACTCCAGCAAAGTCTTTTGTTTTAGCAATTTCATCGCGAATTGCTTTTGAAGTCAGCTCAGGAGCTTTCTCCATAGCTTGTGCTAAAATTTTAGCAGCATCGTAACCTAAAGCAGCTAAACCATCTGGAGTTTCTTTGTACTTCTCTTGGAATTTCTTGATGAATTCCACAACAACGGGATCAGTTGACTCTGTGGTGTAGTGATTTGAAAAATAGCTTCCGTTGATCGCGTCTTTTCCTATTTCATGCAACTTCGGACTGTCCCAACCGTCACCGCCCAAAAGTGGAGCTTTAATTCCTAAATCTTTAGCCTGCTTCGCGATCAAGCCCACTTCGGTGTAGTATCCAGGAACAAAAATCACATCAGGTTTTTTCGAGCGCAACTGGGTGAGCTGAGCTTTAAAATCCACATCGTTATCTTGGTAAGAAAGATCGGCAACAATTTCTCCACCCATTTTTTTGAATTCAGCAGCGAAGACATCGGCTAAACCGACACTGTATTCATTTCCAAC
Source organism: Pseudobdellovibrionaceae bacterium (assembly GCA_021731025.1). Classification (GTDB taxonomy): domain Bacteria; phylum Bdellovibrionota; class Bdellovibrionia; order Bdellovibrionales; family Bdellovibrionaceae; genus UBA5009. The sequence goes on from JAKFYD010000018.1 coordinate 58,636, forward strand.
AGAGCGCATAACTGCAGCTTTTTTTGCTTTCAAATGTCCGCTTGCAAATTTAGCCATAACTAAACCTTGAAAGGGATCGATAAAACAAACTCGAAAAATATTGTCACCGACTTTTGTAACATCGGGATTTGTAGAGCTGGGGCTAATCATCGGTATACCGTGCTGTTGGGCAATGGGTGCCGCCGCTTTTGATCGGCCTGAGGCGACTTCACCAATGATCGCAATAACTTTATTTTGAGTGATCAATCGAGTGACAGAAGCTGCAGCTTCTTCGGTTTTTCCTTGATTGTCTTCGGTGATCAATTTGATTTTTTTTCCTTTGATTCCGCCTTTTTCGTTGATCTCGTCAAAGGCCATTTTAATGCCTTTATTTGTCGAGATCCCGAAAGTGGCTTGACCCCCGGTCAAGGAACCAAATTCTCCGACCAAAATCATATTTTCGTTTTTTGTGCAGCCTAAAAAACTGAAGCAGAAAATCAGTGCTGATGTTATCCAAAGCGTCTTCATTTGTATCATTAGTGCCTCCTCAAAAAGCAAAAAATCATTTTGCGAGCCGGTAACTCAAAGAAATAAGTTCCGGATCATTTTTCTTTTCTGTTCCCGTTGCGACATCGAAAGGAACCTGAACCAGACTTCCTTTTTCAATCCCAATCATCACGTTACAGACTCCATTCATCAAGCCGTCAACAGCCATAGCACCCATACGGCTCGCAAGAATGCGATCAGTGGCTGTTGGTGCGCCACCTCGTTGCTGGTGACCTAAAATAGCGACTTTTGCATCAAGACCCGATTTTTTTCTTAAGCTCTCTGCTAGGTCGTAGGCTCGGCCTGGTTTTTGGCCTTCAGAGGTAATAATGATACTGCTTCGTTTGCCATTTTTTTGAGCTTCTCTGATTCGATCGACAGCTTTATCAACGGTCGTGTTTCCATCAGAAGTAAAAATCTCTTCAGCTCCGCCAGCAAGACCGGCGTAGGTAGCAATAAATCCCGAATTTCTTCCCATAACTTCAACAATGAAAACGCGATCGTGGCTATCAGCCGTGTCTCTGATTTTATCAATGGCAAATAATGCGGTATTCACTGCTGTGTCGAAACCGACCGTTAAGTCCGTACCGAATATATCATTATCTATGGTTCCAGGAACTCCCGTGATAGGAATTTGGTGTTCTTTCCAGAGTGATAGAGCTCCACGAAAAGAGCCATCTCCTCCGATGCAAACTAGGGCATCAATTTCATGTTTTTTTAAAGTCTCGACAGCCTTGGCGCGAAATTCTGCTTTTTGAAATTCAGGACAACGGCCGGTTTTTAAAATGGTCCCGCCACGTTGAATAATGTTGGCCATGTCCCGAACGCTGAGAGGTTTAACAATATCTTCGAGCATTCCGATATAGCCTTGGAGAATTCCGAGGACCTCAAGTTGATGGCCTCGAGCTGTGCGAACGACAGCACGAAGGGCCGCATTCATTCCGGGGGCATCGCCGCCGCTGGTGTAAACTGCAATTTTTTTAAGCTGCTTTGTAAATTGAGCCATGACCCGCACACTCTCATAAGCATGGGCTTTGTGACAATAAAAAAAGCCAGGTTTAGAACCTGGCTTTAGAAACAAAACTAAAAATCGATCAATTAGTTAAGCAATGATTTAAATTCTGCACCAGCGCGGAATTTAGGAGCGTAAGAAGCTGGGATTTTGATCGCTTTTCCAGTTTGCGGATTGCGGCCCATACGAGCTTTACGCTTAGCTTTAGTGAAAGTACCAAAGCCAACAAGTTTAACATCATCGCCTTTTTTCACAGCTTTTTTTACATTCTCAACCATGCAATCAAGAATTGTTTCTGCTTGTGCTTTAGAAACTTTTGTCTCTTCGGCGATTTTTTCGATCAATTGCGCTTTATTCATTTTGACTCCTCATTGTGTCAATGTTGTTGTTCTTCCTTTGAAGAAAATAATCAGAAAACAAAATTAAATTCCCGTCAATAGAAAATTTTTAAGGATTTCAAAATTCGTGGAAAATTATTCCTCTTCATCCTGGGACGGGTGCTGATTTTGCGGGTTTTCGGTATCTTCTGTGGGAACACGAAAGCTTTCATCAGCCCATTCACCCAAATCGATCAAACGACAACGTTCCGAACAAAAGGGTCGGAAGGGATTATCTAAAGAATAAATGGTGTCTTTCTTACATTGGGGACAGCGGATTTGGCGTTCAGGAATAGAGCTCATATGAGCTCTATTAATATCGTCTAAATGTTCCTGTGGCAAACACTTCTCCTCGGAATGCAATTTGGTATTGCAACCCAGGCAAGTTCATATTCGTTGGATCTGCATA
>JAKFYD010000028.1 GCA_021731025.1 Pseudobdellovibrionaceae bacterium
AGCCCGCAATGATATTTGCTGTCCTGCCTGTTGTCGTTAAACAAATGATAGCTTGAGCATTCAGCTTTAAAGCACTCAGTGATGCACTTGCACCAATAGCTGAAGGCACAGAAAGAAATTCATTCTCCAGAGAAATCTTATAGTAGGTTTCTTCAGTGCGTTCCACTTCCAGAATAATTTCATGCATAGTTTTAATGGCCTTAAACGGATGCTTACCGCTGGCGGATTCTGCAGACAGCATCAGAGCATCGGTTCCATCTAAAACCGCATTAGCCACGTCAGTAATCTCCGCCCTTGTTGGGCGTGGATTTTCCACCATAGAGTCTAACATCTGCGTTGCTGTGATGACAGGTTTCCCCAGCTGATTGCAAAGAGAAATAATCTTCTTTTGGTACCCCGGCAAACGACTTTGACCCACTTCAACCGCAAGATCTCCCCGAGCCACCATCACCACATCACTGAGACGAACAATCTCTTCAAGATTTTCAAGCGCCTCTAACATTTCAATCTTTGCGACAATTTTCGCTGACGATTTTTTATCTTCGATCAATTCACGAAGTCGACGGATGTCGCGACCATGACGAACAAAACTCAAGGCAACGTAATCGACTTTGTTCTCTAAGCCAAAACGCAGATCCTCGAGATCTTTTTCAGTTAAAGCTTCAACCGGAAGATTCACCCCCGGTAAGTTCATTCCTTTTCGATCCTTAAGCGTCCCGCCATAAATCACTTTTGCTTTAAGTTCAGTTTTATCAACGGAAAGCACTTCAAGCTCTAGCAAACCGTCATCCAGCAAAATATGATGCCCAGGTCGACAAGCCACAGCCAGTTCTTTAAAATCACTAGGAATCAAACCTGGCTTTCCCAACACCGGATTAACAGTGACGGTAACAATTTCATCTTTTTTAATTTGAATGGATCCATTTTCGAATTTACCAACGCGAACTTTGGGACCTTGTAAATCTTGAAGGATCGATACCGGAGCTTTTATCTTTTGCGAAAGCTTCCTTAGATTCTGAATCACCTTTAAATGATCTTCGTGGGACCCGTGACTGAAATTTAATCGCGCGACATTCATTCCTGATCGCAAAGCTTTTTCTAGATTTTCTTCACTCTGAGTTGACGGACCAATGGTTGCAACAATTTTAGCTCTGCGATCCGCAATTCTCATGAATTAAGCTTTCCGGTTATAAGAATTCATCTTCACTGCAAGAGTCTTAAGCTCTTCTTGGTGACGCTGATTAATCTTTTCCAATTGTAAATCTTGCTGCTCTCTTTGGGCGGCGATGCGAGATTCGTATTTCATTTCCAGTGTAGATTTGTCCATTTTATGAGCTTTTTCCTGACCCTGCATACGAGCCTGGTAATTTTCCTCGATCTTTCTTAGATCATTTTTATTTTTTTCTGTCATCTCATTAATTCGCGTTTCATACTGGGAAACTGTCTTTTCCATCTTCTCGTTAAACTTAGATTCCATATTGCGAAATTTTTGATTCATATCTGTGTTAAGTTTCGCAAAGCCTTCATCATTGCGTTGACGTTGCTCAATGACCCGCTCCACAAAATTGTCTTTAGCTTGATCTAAAGACTGATCATAGAATTTGTTCAGTTGAGTTTCCCTTTCACGTGACACTTGAGTAATGCGACGGTTCTGTTTGTCCGTTTGAGTGATGACTCGGTCCAACTGATTTTTCTGCAGTTCTTTTTCGGCATCCAAACTTTGACGATATTGCTCTGTTTTTAAGTTAGCCTCTGTTTTGTGTCGTCGTTGAACATCGCGCATAATCGCATTATTTTTCTGAATAGCACCATCTATATGTTTTTCATTGATGTCTCGTAAAACTTCACGTTGACCGTCACGTTGCCCTTCTAAAATTGTGACCTGATTCTGGAAAGCCTCTTCTAAATTTTTTCTTTCCGTTGATCGCAATCGAGCGTCATTCGCCTTAGCCGAATTAAGTTTAGTCTCTAAATCCTGAATCTTAGATTGTTTAGATCGGATCTGACTGCTGATACGACTTTCAACAGTTGTTTTGAAATCCTCGTTAGTTCCAGCCATTCTTTGACCGATCTCTTCGAGCTTTTGCTGGTAGCGATTCTTAATAAGCTTCACTTCGCTATCAAGAACCTCACCTTTCACTTGCAGATCTTCGCCGTGCTGCTGATTCATGTTTACAACTGTATCATAATATTTTTGTTGCAAATCTTGCTCTTTCATCTTTTTCTCAGACTTAACTCGCTTCAACTCATTGCCGTAATATTTCGAAATTTCCCGCTTATCCTGATCTTTCTGAAGGAGTTGTTGATGCTTATCCTCTTGTAAAATATTTTTTTCTTTTTCGTGGGAATTACGCATCCGACTTGAACTGGCTTGCACTTCCTCCTGAAGTTTTGCCCGAGTTTCTTGATGCAGCTCTGATAAACGTTTGTCGCGCTGCTCGACTTCTGCTTTTTGTTTCTCAGTCAGCTGTCTTTTTTGGTTTTCCGTAATGGCTTGCTGTTTCGTTTTTTCGCCTTTAAAGGCCGTTTGCATGGCTAATTTCTCGTCAGCCGTGTCTTCCATTTTCTTTTTCAATTGAGATCTGTAAGTCGACTTCACATCGTCGATCTGTCTTTGGTATTTTTGATCTCGCTCACTCAGCGAAGACTTATAACGATCTTTTGTTGTGTCTAAGCGATCTTGATAATCATCGGTAATACGACGAACTTCCGTTTGATGCCTTTGTTCGGCTCGCTTCAGTTCTGCGTTTTTTCTTTTGATAAGATCGGTTTCTCTTTGTTCAGAGTCTTCACGTACATCTCGAACGCGATCGTCCTGATTGCGTCTATCTGTCGCACTGATGGCCATGTTCTCCTCCTTGAGACAGCTCATCTCATTTTACATCTACCTCTGGGAGAATGTGGAACAAAGTCGACGGGATAGGCCAAAAACAGACCTTTAGAGGTGCAAGCACCTCGATCTAAATCGAGCAATAACTCGACAAAAGAACTTTATCGCTGGAAAACTTTTTCAAAGTAAAGACGACGAATTTCCTGAAGGTAAGCGCGACGGCGTTCCGAGGACGCCTGTTCGGCTCGCTTTTTTTCTTCTAATGTTGCCACATGACGATCTGCAATTTTCTGATAAAGCTCACCGCCTTCGTAGGCCGTATCTTTATACAGATCTTTCAGCATTTTGACTTTATTTTTAAACTCTTCTCGACTGCCAGAAAATAAAGTCGACCATAAACGAAGGTGTTCCTCCATAGGGATAATCTCGGGAACTCCATAAGTATTTTTACCTTGTGAATCTTTTCCTGAAATCCATATTTGAAAACCTTCAGGAAGATTCAAAACGCCGGAATTAATTTTAATGTCTGTCTGACCAACAATGCTTCGAACAAAAATTTTATTGTCTTTTTCAACAAGCCAGAATTCACCTTTAGTTGAACTGATAGCCGCATAGAGCGTAGAGATTTCCAAAGGCTCTTGGTTTTGCACCCACACAGTTCCACCCATAAATTGAAAATTTTTTTCATTTAATCTTTCCAGGGTGGTGTTTTCTTTCAAATTAAAAACTGTTTTTCTATTTTGCACCTGGATGATTTTGTTTCCTGAAGAAAATATGCAAGGTTTTAACTCACTCGAGTAGCAATTTTCGGGTTTTTGCAAAGGAGGATTAGAAGCCTTGACCCGGATTTCCAAAGTGAAAAAAATGAAAAAGATAAAACAATTTAAGAAAACTCTCATCGCACTTCCTTTAACAAAACAAGAGCTTGATTTTTTAAAGTCGGATTATTGAACTGCTGGGAAACCAGCGAATAAATTTCGCGAGCCTCGTCTGGCTGACTGTTCATTTCACTGATTTGACCCAAGCGAAGTAAAATAAATCCGGTGAGATCATGATCCGGAAATTGAGCAACCATCAGATCTATGGTTTCAGTGCATTTTTTGAGGTCGCTCTTATGAAAATAAGATTCGGCCATAAAGAAATAACTTTCCACCACGTGAACCGAAGACGGATAAGTATCGATTAACTTTTTCGCTTTTTCGACGACATCATCAAACTTTCGTTCTTTGAATTTGTTCTTTACGCTCTCGTAAACCACTGATGAAAGATCCATTGGTGGTAAACTGGCTGGTGCACGAATCGCGCTCAGCAAATTTCGTGAGGCCACAATTTTTTCATTGGTCAAAAATTTTTCAGCGGGTAGAAGACCACTCACCGTTTGCTCAAAGTCTTTGAGCCGGTAGGCCATGATTGTTTGTTCAAACTTTTCTTGAGCTAATTGTTCTTTAACTTGCTCAAGTTCATAAGCCACTTCAGGTCGTTGATTAAAGTAATTTGCAAATAGGGAATAAGACCAAATTAAACCGCAGGTCAGCACAAGACAGTAAATTAAAAAGATCGATTTTGGGATCGCCATGTTCACTCTTATGTTCGGAAAATCATGGCGAAAACTAAAATTTAAGACGTGAAATTAGGTCCTGATCTCAGATTGAGACAGGACTAAAAAACAGTAACTACATGGCATTGGGAATGGGCATGTTCAGAAGCTTCATCCCCTGGATCAAAACACGATCTACGGCGCTCACTAAAGCCATGCGCGATTGCTCGACTTTAGGATCTTCACCCAAGATGCGGCATTTATTATAGAAACTACTGAAATTACCACTCAACTCCAGTAAATATTGCGCTAAAATATTAGGTTTAAAAATTCGGTAAGATCCAGAGACAACGTCCTGAAATTGCAGAATTGTGAACATCAATCGTTGCTCTTCCAAGCTTCCCATTAAACTGAGATTCTCGAAGGAAATATTTTTATTATATTTTTTCATCAGACTTTGACATCGAACTCGAGTGTACTGGACGTAAGGCCCACTGTCGCCATCAAGACTTATGATACGATCCCAATCGAACTCAACATTTTTAACACGGTCATTGAGAAGATCATGGAAAACGACGGCGCCGATGGCGACCTCTTTCGCTATCTTTTCTTTTTCTTCCAAATCAGGATTTTTTTCCTCGATCATCTTAGAAACCATCTCAATGGCTTTATTGATGACATCTTCGAAAAGAATCACCCGTCCCTGACGAGTCGACATTTTTCCATCTTTGAATTGGTACAATCCAAAGGAGATATGATGACAGTCCTTCGCCCAATCGTATCCCAGCAGATCTAAGACCTTAAACACTTGTTTAAAATGCAAAGATTGTTCTTGGCCGACAAGATACAAAAGCACATCGGCTTTTTGAACTTCTTTTCTGTAGATCGCAGCAGCTAAATCCCTAGTGGCATAGATCGAGGCTCCGTCGCTTTTCTTGATCAAACAAGGAGGCATCTTTTCAGTCTCCTCAAAAAAAACAACCTGGGCCCCTTCGCTCTCTTTAATTAATTGTTTTTTCTCTAGCCGCTGAACAACATCATCCAGTTTATCATTGTAAAAACTTTCCCCGATAACAGCGTCATGTTGAGTGCCCAGTAAGGCATAAAGCCTGTTGTAATCTTTAAAGGAATAATCGATGACCTTCTTCCAAAGTTTTTCAATTTCAGCATCGCCCTGCTCTAGATTGCGAAATGTTTCAGCGCCTTTTTTCTCGAGCTCGGGATCTTTTTCCGCTTCACTGTGAAATCGCACGTAAAGTTCAACCAGTTTTTTCATGGGTTCAACGGAAAAGTCGTAATCAGCTCCCCAGTTTTGCATGGCCCAGGCTAATTTTCCAAACTGACTTCCCCAATCACCAATATGGTTAACGGCGATCACTTCATATCCCTGGGACAAAGCCAAATTTTTTATCGATTGTCCTATCACCGTGGCTCGCAAATGCCCAACATGCATCGGTTTAGCGACATTTGGAGAAGAAAAATCAATGACAATTCGTCGGCCTTTTCCTTCTTCCGTTCGACCTAATTTTTCGGGTTGCTGCACTTCTCGAAAAACTTCGTTTTGCAGGGCTTGAGGGTCTATTTTAAAATTCAAAAATCCACTGACAGCGTTGATTTCAGAAATATTTTTAATTTTACCAGTGAGTTGTTGCGCAAGTTCAGCAGCCACCGCTGGAGGAGGCATTCTCTTTTCTTTAGCCAGCGAAAAAACCGGATAAGCGAGATGACCGTGGTCCAAAATTTTTGGCTTTTCAATCAGTCTGCTGATTTCATCAGCTGACTTATTAAGCGCGGGACTTAATGCCTGGGCGATTTCTCTTTTAAAAACGTCAATCATATTTTTTCAAAATAACCTAATTCTGCATCATTTCATAGTCTTTCATTTTGCAATTTTGCAAAAACAAAAAAGCTTTTGACCTTAACTTAAGCTTTATCTACATTCATCTTCCTTATTGAACTCAGGAGAATGTAGACATGAATAAAGCGCAACTCATCGACAAGCTTTCAGAGAAAACCAAACTCACTAAAACTCAAACTGAATGCTTTATCGACGCTGCTCTCGAACTCATTCAGAAAACAGTTTCCAAAGGTGAAGAAGTGAAACTTGTCGGCTTTGGCACTTTTTCTCGTGCTGCCCGCAAGGAACGCCCGGCCCGCAATCCACGAACTGGCGCCGCTGTAACAATTCCAAGTCAAAATGTGCCTCGTTTTAAACCGGGCAAAGACTTTAAAGATCTCGTTCGTCATTAATACGGGTGTGAACTCTTTATAGCTTCTCGGCCTTGCTCTTAAAACTCAAAGGCATCATTTCAATGAGCTCCAGAATCTCGTAATACAAAGGGATAAAGGATTCTTCCGTCCAATCTTTCTTAAGAAATCCTTGCAAGGTTTTAAGATCTAAAACTTTTTGGCGATAACCCGTATAAATTTTTTCGCCCATAATTCCACCCAATAAAGTTGCTGCAGTCAGGTAACTGGACTTTTTTCGTGGCACATATTGAAAGCGACGTCCGTCACGTTGGGTCAAAAAAGAAAGCTCCATCATTTTTTGGGCTAGGGCTAACTTTAAAGGTTCTTTTCCTCCATCTCGAGGATTCTTGGATGAAAGCATTTTCCGAAGATCTAATAATGTTTCTGTCTTTCGCTTGGGATTAATGAGCTTAGAACCAAAGTAAGAAAGTGCTTCTAGCCAAATAAGTCTCTGAAAGTCTTCTGGAAGATCAAAACGCCATTCCTTTAGCTGACAGCATTGAGAATGAATATAATGCATGGCCAATGCGGCCGCGTGATTGACCGACATCCTTGAAAGATAAGCAATTCCCAATTGGGGCAAGAAAAAGGGTCTTTCTTCTTCGACCATCAATTCTAACAGCTTAATTTCATTGTCAGGAAAATGATCCTGGATTTGTTTCCAAAAACTGCGATCTTCAGCTGTAAAAACGGAAAGATGGGACAGACTCACCTTCAATTCCAAATCTTCACAAATCATTTTTACATATTGAGAAACATGATCTGTCAGATCAATGGACTCACCATCAAGTTCCTGATCGTCAGTGTGTTCAAGATCCAACAAATAATTCTGCCACTTCACCCACGGGGGAACCGTCAGCAAACAAAATGTGTCTTTGGGAAGTTCCACGACATCGATTCGATCTTCTTTTTCTTGGCGTAGAAGTTGAAAGTAAATTCTTTCCGAGTTTTGCATCACGCGCACGACCTTAGGCGCCTTCGACTTTTTAAGTTTTTTTGCAACTAAACCAGGCAGTTGATTTTCTGCTAAATGCAAATCGCCATAAACAACAAACATTTGGTTTAACCTTTGGTCAGACAAATGCTTAACAATGAGTTCTGCCGCCCACAAGTCCCGTTTTTCCAATTCGCGAGCTCCTGTTTTTAAGGGCTCGGTGCTTGCTTTCTTTGATGGACCATTAAGTCCGATGACCTTAACCTTGTACTTTCGCGCCCAACGCAACAGCGGCCGGTAATTTTCCCAAGGAAAACCCCAATATTTTTTCCATTCAATTTGCTTTAAAAAGTCTTTTTCGCTCAATGTTCCCTTGAGAAACCGATTAAGCACGGCTTGATCTTCACTCCAAAAACACTCCATTCCCAGAACCGTGTTTTGCCCTACTGGAATTCCTTTGAGGATTCGCAAATTGGCCCGCTGAGACTGCTGAAGAGGGTGAAAATCAGCTAAATAAATCAGTTTCGCCGAAGCCACACGCTGTAATAAAGAAACCCGGTCAGAAAGTTTCCAAGTGCGCTGAAATTCCTTTTCATAATTTTTACGATAGGATTGGATTTCCTGGGGTTCCTGTCCAATCCTGCGAAAAACTTGATCCTGAATCTGCTTATAGAAATCGTATCGGATCTTATACCATGTTGGGGTATTCGCCACTCTGCTTCTCCAGGAATACGCTTCATATAAGAAAACGTGGACATAAAACTCGATTCCATGCTCTCATGGGTCCATGGAAAATAAAAAGAAAAAATTTCTGATCTTCAGTCTTATTGCAACCTTTATTGCACTTTTCATTCACGCCTACTTGTCTATTAAGTACTACAACTTAAATTTTGGAATGGCCCAGGGGCAAAGCTCGTGCAACATCAATTCCCTTTTCAATTGTGATGCGACCAGCGCCAGCACTTATGCACAGGTTTTCGGCATTCCGGTCGCCATGTGGGGCTTAGCAACAAACTTGGTTTTATTAGCACTTACTCTTATTGCCTGGCTTCGTTTCGCCGAACGACCCGAGCGCGCTCACCGTTTTGCTGTGCTCTTATCGCTAGCCATTCTACTCACATCGGTGGTGATGGGATCGATCTCAACTTTCAAGTTGGGGACCTTTTGCCTTTATTGTGTTTTTGCATACGTTCTTTCACTCTTTAGCTTTATTGGTCTTTGGTTTTCCCGTCCCAGTGATAGTTCCACGTCTTGGAGCCGTGAATTGATCGAGGCCGTCGCTATTGATAAATGGATTTATGGTTTTTTAATCGCAGCCCCGGTCCTGGCCTATATGTTTCATTCAATGGTACTCAGCAGTTTTGGATTTAAAAACTTTGAACGAACGGTTCAAGAAGCTACTTATCTGTGGTCAACAGCAAGCATTTACACCTTTGATTTGAACACCGGTTTAGTTCTTAAGCCTGAGCTCAAAAATCCTAAAATGGTGATTGTCGAGTTCGCGGATTTTCTTTGTCCACACTGTAAACATGCTTCTCCCACTTTACATGCCTTCGCCGAATCTCATCCCGACGTCCAACTTATTTTCAAACCCTTCCCTCTTGATGGAAGCTGCAATCCAGATCCAGGAATGAAAGGGACGGGCGATGGAGTGCGCTGTCGTTTATCTTTAGCAACTCTTTGCGCAGAATCCACCGAAAAAAAAGGTTGGCTCACCCATAATTATATTTTCGATCACCAACAAGATTTCTTCGGCATCAACAAAACTGAAGAGGTTGATCGAATGGTGTGTGAGGGCACTGGTTTATCCTGCACTCCACTTAAGGAATGCATGGATTCAGCGGATGCTTTACTGAATTTAAAAAAATTAGCGCAAGAAGGTCTACAGGCACAAATCCGTGGGACACCAGCTATCTTTGCTAATGGCAAAGCCCTGATGGCGGGACAAACTATTCCCGTTCTTGAAAGCACTTATAAACTGATTAAATAAATTACCAACCGACAAGATCAAAAAGAAAATTTGTTGTCTTATCGATAAGATCATCCATGACAACACCGCTGGTGAGAGCCAGCCCGCGAAAAATTTCCGTAACAAACCATATAAGCACTAAGCTCAAGGCTGCTAACCAGAGTGCGCGAATAACATAAATTGTGGATCGGGCGTCTTCGATACGAAGGTCCGCTTCAACTTTTTCAATTTTACGCAACATGAACTGAAGTTCTTTGTAGTGCTCTTTAAACTTTTCCATGAGCTCTTGCTGCTTGGCTCGAGTCAATGAACTGATTCCTGGAAAATTTCTTTTAGCTTTAATTGCGTAGACCAGATCTATGCAATGAGCGATGTAGCGTTCAACTTTTTGCTTAAATTTAGGGTATTCCGAATCCATCTGGGAAAATTCTTTAAGCTCACCGATGGCATTATCATAACCTTCTTGAAGTACCATGTGTAAGACCTTGTATCTTAAGGAATCTGGTTTCCCAAAATCGGTTTTTTCCATGCCCAGTTGAAACAAATTGGCATCTTCAGCGTCCTTCTTTTCAGTCTGCGATAAAACGGCTGTTTTTTCCTCGGTCTTTGGTGCTGCACCCATATAAAAGCCTATCGGCCGAAAAAAAGTTTCCCTTTAAAGCAAGTCCGAGGTCTAGCTTTCTGGCCTAAAGTTTGACGAATCCATCTCAATTTGAAACAATAAATTTGACCATCATGGATGATGGGTGGAGTAACAATGGATACGGATAAATTTCAAAAGTTTTCCCTTCCGCATTTGGATTTTAATGGCGATTTAACTCCTAATAACAAAACGCCACGCCCCTACGAAATCAAAAAGTCATCCAGCTTTGAAACTCTGCTCGAGCAGAACGAAGAGACCTTAACAAAATTCAAGATCAGCTTGCGAAAACAGTCCCGTCTCGAAGAGGAAATTCAAAAACTCACCGAAGAAGTTCAACGTCTTGCAGATACGAACAAATCCCTCGTTGATGAAATCTATATCCTCCGAGAAAACGAAAGTAATGCTAAGGTTCAAATCCATCAACTTGAGCAGACCTTAGACGTTCAAGAAGAAAAGTTGGCTCTTGTTATTTCTCAGCTAGATCGTTCACAAACCGAAAATCAGCGCCATCAAAAATACCAAGATAAAATTAAAAACCAGGTCCGCCCCTATCTTCAACAGCTTAAGGAATATGCCCGCAGCCTTGAAGAGCAGATTCAGCAATCAGAGAAAAAGTTAAATTACAAAGAAACTCAGGTGCGCGAGCTTCGAGCCCAAATGAGCGAGCTTTCAAAAAATACAAGAGCTCAAATTGAAGTGATGGAGCAGCAACATCAAGAATCACTTGAAGCCTACGAGAGCCAGTTAGAAACTTTAAAAAGCGATATGCAAACCATCAAAGGCGAAGCCGAAGCTTTGGTTTTAAAGAACTTTAAGCTTCAAAAATCCTTTGATCGCCAAGTCGAACTGGAAAACCAACTCATTGAAATGTCACGAGCTAAAGAATTACAAAAAGAACAACTGGAATCCGAAGTTTTGCGCGTTCAAGAAAAGAATAACGAATACCATCGCGAAAACCAAAAACTACAAATCGAGCACGCCGATCTTCAACAGCGGGTTCGCAGTGACAGCGAAAGAATTCAAGAATTCGAAAAAGCGCATTACGACATGCAACATCAGCTCGAAAGCTTACGTTACATGTGGAACGCTAAAAACGAAGAGAATGAAAAAGTTAAATTGGCCATGCAGGCCCTCGAGAAACTCAATCTTGATTTAAGTTTGAAAGTTCAAGAATTGCGATCGGGAGCTGCCGCTACTAACGCAATGACTTCGGTTGTTGATTCAACACTCTGATCAACCACATCTTCTTCGATCAATTCATGAGCCAAATTTATAGGCATTTCTAAGGCGAGAGCTTTGATCTGAGGATTTTCAAAGCTCTGAGTCGCAATTTCAATGTTTTCATAAAATTCAAGTGATTGAAATTCAGCCAAATGAACAATTCTCTTAAAGTCGTTATTCAGTCCTACGACCCGACATGTTCGATTATTGAGCTCATGAATTTCTTTAAGCACTTGGAAAAAGTTAATAATGCCTGTTGAACCAACAAAACTTAATTTTTCTAAGGAAAAAATCACCTTTTCTCCCTTAAGAGACTTTAAGCAGGCTTGTTTAAACAAGGATGTTTTATCGATATCGAGTCTTCCAGAGATTTGCACGATGGTGTAGGGCCCTTGGAATTCCACTTTTGTCTGCATTTGACCTCCGCCTGTAAGTGTCGGCCTCTGTACCCGTTTCCTCTAGTGATCTTTTGACCAGATTTAGCCGCCTTTCAACTCGACAAAAGCCCTTTATCTTCTTAGACTTTCCAGGTGCAAAGCCTAAGTTTGTCCATCTTGTTCGTCATCTTCTGTTTGGGAGCCCTGTCCCAGGCGCAAACTTCCGCGCGTATCCAGGGCTTAACGATTAGCGCCGAATCCTTATTCCGCGATAACGAGACCGAATCTGTCGTTCTTGAAGGCAAGGTCCAGGTGATCAACAAAGACCAACATATTTCCTGTGATAAAGCGCGAATCAATTTGCGGTCCCATCGTCTTGAACTTTATGGAAATGCTAAAGTCATATCGCCAACAGCAACGATGGGTGGTGACCAAATATTTTTGGATTACGAAACTAACACCGGTGTCATGGTGAATGGCTACGTGCAATCTGGAAACGTCCTGTTCGAAGGCGAAATGATTCAAAAAACCGGCGACAATGATTTTTTTGTCGTCAAAGCCGACTACACCACTTGTAACAACTGCCCTTCTTCCTGGGGATTTTCTGGCTCTCAGATTCGCGCCGAGCTGGGAGGCTACGCCTTTATCAAAAATTCCATTTTAAAAGTGGGATCTGTCCCAGTACTTTGGTTGCCCTACCTTGTTGTTCCTCTGAAAAGTGATCGGCAAACAGGACTGCTCACTCCCCAGTTCGAACTTGAAGACAAAGGGGGTGTGGCCATTGCTCAACCCATTTTCTTTGCCTTAGCTAAAAATAAAGATGCCACTTACACATTGAAAAATTATGAATTCCGCGGTCCTAAATCTCTTCTGAATTATCGCTATGTACTTTCAGATAGCAGCTCTGGCGAATTTGACACCGCATTTTTGCGCGATCTTGTTTTCAAAAACGACAGTCGCGTCAACGATTTTCGCACCAGCGAAAAAAAAGGCACCGCCATCAACCGTTGGTTCTTAAAGTACGACCACTACCTCGAGCTCCCTGACGACTTCATTCACCGCATTCAATTAAACAACGCCAGCGACCTCCAATATCCAAAAGATTTTTCTCGGGAAACAAAGAATCACGGCGATTCGTCCATGGAAAATCGAATGTCTTTCACAAAGAATACCATTGACCAACATTGGAGTGTTGATTCGTCTTACCACATTAATCTTCTTCAATCCGATCCACTTGGAGGCAACGACAACGCTGTTCACCGCTTACCTGAATTGCGCTTTTCGCAAAAGCAAAGGACGATCTCGGACACAAGATTTGTTTACGCCTTCGATTTTAATTTTGTTAATTTCGCTCGCTCCGGACCTGCTTATGACGATTTAAGCCGATGGGTACCTACACCCGATCAACCCGCTTCGGTTCGCTATCAGACAAATCGCTGCGGCAATCCTCTAGCGGATCGTAATGATCCCAACTGTACTCCAGTTTATGACGGTGTTTTTAACCCTTATAATGATTTTATCCGAACGGGTCAGCGTATTGATTTCGAACCTACAATTTATTATCCCGTCAAAGTTATCGAAAAAGTTGACCTCGTTCCTCGACTCAGTTTTCGTGAAACCCGTTACAGTTTTCCCATCGAAAATTACAGCGAAACCTATCGCCGTTATTTGCGCGCCGGAGTTTCAACGAGCACTACCTTAAATCGTATTTATGGAGATCTGAACGATCCTCTGTCAGATCGTTATAAACATGAAATTCAACCCGAAATCTCTTACACGACAACCCCATGGATCCAACAAAACTCTCACCCCTTTTGGGGTTTCAAAAAGGATGAGCTCGATGCCCCTTTTACCTCAAGGGACAGCATAAGTGACGGTGATCTTAACAGCGACTACGGATTGCAGTTCGATCACTATGACCGCTTGTACGATCGCAACCTTGTTACTTTTGCATTAACCAATCGCCTAGTCGAAAAAAAGTGGGTCAGCGGAGCTCCAACTTATAAACAGATCGCAAGTTTTAAAGTTGCTCAGTCTTACGATGCCCATCAGGCTTCGCGCTCGGATCCAAATCGTGAACCCTGGTCCAGCGTCTCGGCAGTCCTCGATGTTCGATTAGACTTTTTTGAAACCCGCACCCAGATGAATTACTATCCCTATCAAAAGGTGACGAACACCGCGACTCAGTTTCGTTTAACAAACTCTCAAGGACAATTTTTTGAATTTGTAGTTAATCGTCAGGACACCATCGTTCCAGGCCAACAAGTCGATTCGTCGAAAAGAACAGAAACTTTAACCTTTCAAACCGGATTCACAACTCGTTATCTGAATCTCGTTGGGCAATTCGTCTACGATTCAAATTGGATTCAACTGCAAGATTCCAATCGAATTAAATCTTGGGCCTATATTGCCCAAATCAAACCACCTGGTGATTGTTGGCTTATCAATGTCTCCCACAATCAAACTATCGGGGGCTCGTCATTAATCGCAGTGAATTTTGAATTCACTTTTGCGGGCACTCCAACCGCACCACCGCAAAAAGAAGCTTTAAAAGAACTTCTTTTCTAGTAATTATAGGTGTAGAAAAATCCGCGCAAATCGCCAGACATTAAAACCACTTCATGTTTCAAACGTTTTTCTTGAGCTTCAAGCAAGCCATAAACGATGCCACCATACAGCCCCAAAGATGCTCCTCGCGCGATATTATTTGCATGATCGGAAGGATTTTTTTCAAAAGCTAAAGTGACCACCCCAACTCCGGCCCCTATCAAGGTTCCATAGCCGCAAGCTTGTAAAAAACTATTCAGCTCAGCCGCATAACTTTGAGACGAGAAAAATAAGAATGAAAAAAGTAAAAAATATTTTTTCATTTTCTCATTACGCTTTTCTTCATTAGAGATGTCAACTTGAAATCTTATGTATCAAGAAAGACTAATTTTTTTCCTGGTGCAAGATAGGCTATCTTTAAAATAACCGGTCGTGAATATTTGCTTTCAATATAAGCCCGGGTTCTGTGCAAACGCTGTCTTTGTTTTGGAGTTAATCTGTAAAGAATTCGATCCCAATTTGACAATGATTTTACTTCTAACATCACCAGATTTTTTCTTGGTGATTCAAGCAACAAATCAATTTCTCCAAAAGGCGTTCTGAATCTTTGCTTTAATAATTTAAATTTTTTTTCAATCAGGAAATCTGCGACATAGTTTTCAGTCTCAATTCCCTTTTGAGAAGAACTCTTTAACTCCGGCGAAGCTTTTTCGGTGCAACGCACAGGGGCCAAGGCCAGATAGAGCAGCTCGATGTTTTTCTGTTCCGTAGCCCTTATGAATTTCAAAGCCATAGCCGGGAAATTTCTCCGAATAAGTTTTCATCAGTTGATCCCGATGAACTTTGGCGACAATCGAAGCTGCAGAAATTTGCGCAACTCGCAGATCCCCTTTAACAACTGGAGTTTGTGGCCAGTGAAGCAAACCAGGAA
This sequence comes from Pseudobdellovibrionaceae bacterium, assembly GCA_021731025.1. GTDB lineage: Bacteria > Bdellovibrionota > Bdellovibrionia > Bdellovibrionales > Bdellovibrionaceae > UBA5009. The sequence continues at coordinate 15,240 of JAKFYD010000028.1, forward strand.
TTTTTTGGTGACCATCAATAAGCAGATGACCGGATTCGATCGCTAAACCCTCGACGGCTCTTTTCATCGCCAGCAGTGAAGCTTTCAAGATATTCAGATCATCGATTTCGCTGACTTCTGCAAAACCTAAAGAGACATGGTGATGTTTATGAATCTGCTCAGCCAATTCTATTCGGCGGGCCTCGGAAAGCAGTTTTGAATCTGTGACTTGATCAATGCATTCATTATTTAAAAAAATAACGGCAGCAGCGTAGACAGGTCCCGCTAAACAACCTCGCCCTACTTCATCGATCCCAATCAAAGGATGGGGACCGACATCACTGGTATCAAATTTATCAATTATTTTTCTTCGGAGAGAAGAGATCTGATTCTTAAGCTTTTGCTTTTGCTTCTGCATTGACGGCTTCAGTCTTTGCTGGAGCTTCTGCAGCCTCTTGGGTCACCAGTTCAGATTCGATTTTCGCAGCCTTACCATCAAGATTACGCAGATAATAAAGTTTTGCGCGACGAACTTTTCCCGTAGAGACAACTTCAATTTTATCTAAAGCTGGTGAGCGGAAAGGGAAAGTTCTTTCAACGCCAACCCCTGCAGAAACTTTACGAACTGTGAATGAACGGGCAACTCCAGAACCTTGGATTTTAGTGACTAAGCCTTTGTAAAGCTGAATACGTTCTTTTTCGCCCTCTTTAACTTTAACGTAAACACCAACAGTGTCACCAGGATGAAAAGTGGGCATGCTTTTAGCCATTTCTTTTATGGTCACACGACGCACGAGATTTGTCTCGACACCAGATTTTTTAACGATTTTAGTTTTAGTTCTCGCTTTGGCCATATATCATCCTTTTTTAGAGAGTCTCGTTGTTACCATGGACCCATCAGTCGGTCAAGACAGATACTTACAGCAGATCTCACGGAAAGATGACGGTAATCTGCAGGAGGAGCTCCTCGAATACTTTCTAAAACACCCGAGCAGCCCTTCATAAACTCCTCGGTCATGCCGAAACCTGTTCCAAAGATCAAAAAACAAGGCTTTTTTTCAACGTGCATCTGATGCTTCAGCTCTGTGAAACTGAAGGTCTTAGATCCAGGCACTGGACGGGCGTGGGTCGCCACAGTTATGGCATCGGGGACCCCCCAGTCCGCAAGGGCCATCTCGAAGTTTTCAGCGGTACGCACGGGATTCAAAGCGGTTCTCCGAGACGGATTGAACTTAGATCCTTGTCCAACTCTCCAGTGATCGAGAATTCGATCCACAAACATGAGCTGCTCTCTCATGGGATGAATGATGTAATACCTTTCAACTCCAAATACCGTTGAAGCGCGAGCAATATCATGGATATCGAAATTTGTGACATTGGTGGCAACCACCTTTTTTTCTCGATCCAAAATAGGATAATGAACCAATCCGATCGCCAACCGAGGAACATAAACTTCAGCCAAAGAAATCCTCTCCTTCAGGCAGTCCACAGATGTGCTTTTCCTCTGCGGAAAGCGAAGCCAAGAATTTTTTAGTCTCTTCAATTTCTTTTCGAGGAACATCTTTTAACAAATCAGGGCGCTTATGAGCTGTGACCAGCAAGGCCATTCGCATTTTCCATTCATTAATTTTTTCATGGTGGCCACTTTTTAAGATGTCGGGAACTGGTTTTCCTTCCCAGATCCAGGGCCTGGTGAACTGAGGTTCCTCGAGCAAACCCCTGGCAAAAGAGTCTCGACTTGAAGATTCTTGGTGGCCTAAAACTCCGGGAATCTTTCTGGCCACAGCATCGATAAGCACCAAAGCTGGTACCTCGCCGCCTGACAAAACGTAATCTCCAATAGAAATTTCTTCATCGACCCATTCGTTGAGAAGCCGTTGATCAATGCCGCCATAGCGACCGCTTAAAATAACCACGTGTTCGCAGTCTGCAAGCTCGATGCATTTTTTTTCATTCAGAGTTTTCCCCTGAGGAGACATGTAAATAACGTGGGAAGTTGACCCGTGGAGAGTTTCTTTCAGTGAGCGATGAAGCACCTCTGGAGACATAATCATTCCGTCTCCACCGCCAAAAGGTCTATCGTCCACGGCCTTATGAACCCCAGTGGCCCAAGCGCGCGGATTAACTGTACTCAGTTGGAAGATTCCTTTTTTGAGAGCCTGGCCGACGACTCCGACATCGAATGCCTGATGAATCATCTGAGGATAAAGAGTAAACAAAGTGAACTTCACTCTTCCCCCAAAAGCCCAGGGGGGAGATCCATCTGGACACACTGGTTCTCAAAATCCAAATTTTTTATCCAGGGCTGTACAAAGGGAACCAGATGTTCCCCACGCTGATTTTTAATGATGAGCAAATCCTGCATCCCATTTGAAGAAAAGCCCGAAATTTTTCCCAGCACCTGGTTTTTTTCATCAACTAAAGAAAAATTTAAAATCTCTGAAAGAAAAATCGTCTCCCCTTGTTTAGAAACTAAAAGATCTTCTGCAACTAAGAAATGATGACCAATTAATTTTTCCGCATGAGTGCGATCTTGAATGTCAGGTGAAGATATTATGATACCCTTTTTATGAGGCTTAATTTTTTTGACTTTGAATTCTTGAGTTTGTCCAAGACCATCCTTCAACTGAAAGACTTCCAGATCTTCGGACCATGATATATCCCCAGAAAAAATTAAAACAAAGAGTTCTCCGCGAAGCCCGTGTGCATCTTTAACTTTTCCCACTAACTTCATAAAACTTTACCTTTTTCGAGACCGTTCATTCTTTTTACTGCAATTCGTGAATAAAAAAAAGGCCGCTTCAATGGCGGCCTTTTTTCATCAAGGATCTCAGTAAATTTTACCTGAATTTGCTATTCGACGATATCAAGATGGTAGCGTTTATTGAGTTTAGTTCCAGCGGCGCGAATAATTGTTCTCATAGCTGCAGCCGTTTTACCTTGTTTACCAATCACCTTGCCGAGGTCATCTTTGTCTACTTTCAAGGCCAAAAGTGTAGTTTGTTGTCCTGGAATCTCGTCAACTTCAACATTGTCTGGCTTATCCACAAGGGCTTTGGCCATATACTCGACGAGTTCTTTTAAACTATCCATTTTATTCCCCTGTTTACTGTTAATAAACAAACCCTCATTGATTTTCGCAAACGAGCTGCGCAAAAAACAAGGACTATTTAGCTTGTTGAGCCAATTTCACGACGTGTTTTACACGAATCGTAGGTTGAGCACCTTTTTTAACCCAGCTTTCATACTTGGCTAAATCGATTTCAACTTTTTTCTCGGCACCGCGAGGTGTTGGGATGTAAGTTCCCAAAATTTCTAAATATTTTCCTGTTACGAAACGTTTAGAGTCAGCAACAGTGATTCTATAGCGAGCATCGTGTTTTTTACCATTTCGAGATAAACGAATAACAACCATTTTCAATCCTCTTTCAAATGAAGTTCAAAGGTTTAACGGCTTTGGAAAAAAAATTCAAGTTCAAAATGGAAACTTCATTCCACCACGACCTAGTCCCATTTTCATCATTCCTGACATGAACTTTTGAGTCTCCTCGAACTGTTTAACGAGTTTATTGATATCTTGCACCTGAGTGCCACTTCCCAGAGCAATTCTTTGGCGCCGGCTAGCATTAAGAATTTTATGATTTCGGCGCTCTTGCGCCGTCATTGAGCGAATTATAGCTTCTATTTTTTTAATTTCCTGATCCGGAGGAGCCAAGTTCTTCATTTTCTTACTGAGCTCGCCCATTCCCGGTAAAAATTTCATAATACTTTCAAAGCCTCCCATCTTTTTAAGTTGCTGGATTTGGCTCAGAAAATCCTCGAGAGTGAATTCGTTCTTCATCATCTTGCGGGCAGACTCTTTAGCTTCTTTTTCGTCAATGACCTCTTGGGCTTTTTCAACCAAGGTGATCACGTCGCCCATATCTAGAATTCGTCCCGCCAAACGATCAGGATGAAAAACTTCGAGCTTGTCGACTTTTTCTCCCATCCCTAGGAATTTAATAGGGATTCCTGTAACTTCACGAATGCTTAAGGCCGCTCCACCCCTGGCATCACCATCGACCTTAGTTAAAACCAAGCCCGTTAAACCTAATTTTTGCTGAAAGCCCTCAGCGACATTCACTGACTGTTGTCCCAACATGGCATCAGCGACGAGCAAAACTTCTTGAGGCTGCCAGATCGATTTCAACCTCTGCAGTTCGCCCATCAAGTCTTCATCGATCTGTAAGCGACCGGCTGTATCAACAATGACGACGTCGATCATGTTTTCTTTAGCCCAAGCCTTAGCCTGAGTAAGAATCTCTTCAGGTTTCTGCCCAGCAGCTGTTGGATAAGTTGGAAAGTTATTTTGCTTCCCTAAGGTCTGCAGTTGATCGACCGCTGCTGGTCGATAGATATCCGCAGGAACAAGCCCGGGCTTCTTGCCCAGTTTTTGACGAATGTACAAAGCTAATTTTGCTGCAGAGGTTGTTTTCCCCGCCCCTTGCAAGCCCACCAAAAAAATCACTGATGGATTTTCTCGGCAATTCAGATCGACGGCTCCACCACCTAAAGTTTGTACAAGTTCATCGTGCACAATCTTAGTGAACATCTGGCCCGGATTGACGTTCTTCAAAACTTCGGTACCGAGGGCTTTAACTTTAACTCTTTCGATAAAATTTTTGACGACTTTGAAGTTAACGTCGGCTTCTAAAAGGCTGCGACGAATTTCTTTTAAGGTGTCATCAATGTTGGATTCACTGATCTTATTTTGACCCTTAATTTTTTTTAGACTACCTAAAATTTGTTCCGATAAATTTTCAAACATAAAAGATTACCACCGTTGAAATGAGCCTCTTTTAAGACTCCATAAAGCAAGAATATAAAAAACCACAAAACCAATTAATGAAACCATCATGGCACGCATGATTTCAACGTCACTGACGCCGACCACACCATAGCGCAAACCATTGATCAGGTAGAGCAATGGATTCCACTCACTAACTCTTTGCCAAAAGGGATGCAGACTTTTTATCGAAATGAAAACACCGCCCAAATAAGTTAAGGGTAAAAGAATGAATGCGCTGAAGGCCGAAAGCTGATCAAAAGTTTTCGCCCAGAAGGCAATGCAAATCCCCATCAGAGCAAAAATAAAGCCGCCAACAATAACAAAATAAAAAAGAATCCATGGATGAGCGACGCCTAAAAAATTTCCCTGAATGTAGGAATAAAATCCGGTCCCAACAATGTAAGTCACCAGACCCACCACGCTACCGCGAATTAAAGCTCCAATCATCAGGGCCCAAATAAACTGGTGATTGGTTATAGGAGCTACGCGAATGTCTTCAAGATCCCCAGAAAACTTAGAGGTCACGATGGATGATGAAGTGTTTTGAAAAGCGTTGTTCATGAGACTCATCATGACGAGACCGGGAATTAAAAACGCGAGGTAGGGTAAGCCATGGGGATCATTAACTTGTGACCCAAGAGAAACACCAAAGACGAGAAGGTAAAGGAAAGATGTTACAAAAGGAGAAACAACCGTTTGCACCATGACCTTCATAAAACGCTTAATTTCTCGACGCAGCAGAGTGAGGAAAATAATCATGAGTTCTTTTAAATCGAAGGTGCCTGGAAATCAAGGAGCCTTGCCTAAAATTCGAAGCTGTAATGAAGGCCAATGAGACCTCGTGAGAATTCTTGCATTCTCCATTTCGCACGTTACTTATTATTCAATACGGCGACGAAGGCCTCTTCCAGAGTGCCTTCGACGATGCGCACGTCATCGATCTCTTGGGATCCCACCTTCAGCTCGCTCAACAAATCTCCTAGGCCTTTTTCCATGGGTACACGGAAGGTAAAGTTGTTAGCCTCGGAGTGTTGGAGATAGGGTGAAACGAAAGTGCGCGGATTTTTCAGCTGCAAGACTACTTTTTTCTGTGTGAATTTTTGAATCACTTCTTGAGTGGGCTCAACACATTCTAATCGGCCGTAATTGATAATTCCTACGCGTTGGCAAAGCTGCTCGGCCTCTTCGAGGTAATGTGTCGTTAATAAAATTGATAGACCTTCGCGCTGAAGCTCTAAGACAAACTTCCAAAGAGTTTCGCGCAAGGTGATGTCGACTCCGGCTGTGGGCTCATCCAGCAAGAGCAACTTAGGATTATGAACCAAAGCTTTACCAATCATCAACCGTCGTTTCATACCGCCCGAAAGCTGTTTTACTTTTTTCTGCCGGTGCTCGTAGAGTCCCAACTTTTCCAAAAGGTAATGGATACGTTCTTTATTTTTAGCGATGCCATAATAGCCCGATTGAAATTCTAGAATTTCTTCAACACTGAAGAACCCCGAGTTAATGACTTCTTGATGAACAACACCGATTTGGCGTTTGGTTGTCATTGGATCTTCAGTCACATCCGTTTCAAAAATAAGCGCACGACCCGACGTGGGCCGCTCGAGTGTCGTCAAAATCGAAATGATTGAAGTCTTTCCTGCTCCGTTAGGACCGAGGAGACCAAATATTTCTCCTGGCTTAACCTCAAAACTAACGCCATTAACGGCCTCAACAGTTCCATAAGACTTTTTTAAATTTTCGATTCGCAAAGGCATCGCTACTTGATTCATGAATTTCCTATCTTGCTCGAGAAATTGAAGTGTGAAATTCAATGTCCGGATTTTCTCGAACGGCCCAATTCAAATCCCATTCTTGATTCAATAAAATAACGGGTTGATCAATCATATCGCGGTAAATTGTAAAATCACCCTTCAGCTGATCCGTAGCTTTGCCTTCTTTAGTTTTGGGCCATCGAGCGACAGTGAAAGGAAGCCGTTGAAGTCGTACATCCAAATTATATTCATCTTGCAATCGGTGTAGTAAAACTTCGAATTGAAGTTCGCCGACAGCACCGATCAAAGGATCTTGCATCCCCACGTGAGGATCCATGAAAAGTTGAATCGCGCCTTCTTCAGACAGATGCTGTAAAGCTTCTTGCATTTTTGATCTCTTCATCGCATCGCCAACCACAAGTTTTCCAAAAAGTTCGGGTGCAAATTTAGGAATGTCTTCGAAGCGCACCTTCCCTTGGGAAGAAACACAATCCCCGATCGCAAAATTTCCGGTGTCATTCACACCGACAATATCACCGGCGTAAGCTTCGTCCACAGTTTCCCGATCCGCAGCCACGAATTGATTCGAATAAGCCAAGCGCAATTCTTTCTGCAGCCGCGAGTGCTGAACCTTCATTCCTCTTTCGAATTTTCCTGAACAAATCCTTAAAAAAGCTACGCGATCGCGATGACGGCGATCCATATTGGCTTGAATCTTAAATACAAAGCCTGAAAAGTTGGCATCTAGGGGATCCATCTCAGGTCCCGCCTGAGTTTTCCGGGCCTGCGGAGCCGGAGCAAAGCGAGTAAAAAAATCCAGGAATGTATTCACACCAAAATTTTGTTTAGCGGAACCAAAAGTGACCGGAGAAATCTCGCCCGAAAGAAAGGCCTTTTCATCAAAGGGAGGTAAAGCGCCTTCAATCAGCTCGAGCTCCCCTTGAACCTGCTCTGCACTTTCACGATCGAGATATTCGAAGAGAATGGGATCATCGGGGCCTTTAAAAGGAAAAATTCTCACTTCATCGCCTTCTCGTCGTTGATCATAAATCATCACCTCTTGAGTGATGCGATTGTAGATACCGCGAAAGCGTTGACCAATTCCTAAGGGCCAGGTCACAGGATAACACTGCATGCCCAAAGTTTTTTCAACCTCATCGATCAAAGCCAAAGGATCTTTTCCTTCGCGGTCCAATTTATTCACAAAAGTAAAAATGGGAACGTGTCTCATTCGACAAACTTCATAAAGTTTTTTCGTTCGCTCTTCCACTCCCTTGGCCACGTCAATCAGCATGCAAGCGGAATCGACGGCCATAAGCACGCGATAAGTGTCTTCCGAAAAGTCTTTATGTCCTGGAGTATCCAACAAGTTAATGCGCAGATCTTTGTAATCGAAAGTCATGACAGAAGAGGTGATCGAAATTCCTTTTTGTCGTTCCAACTCCATCCAGTCTGAGGTAACCGCCTTGCTCCCCGACTTGCCTTTAACCTCACCGGTTTCGTGAATAACTCCACCGTGATAGAGCAATTTTTCGGTTAAAGTGGTTTTACCGGCATCGGGATGCGAGATAATGGCAAAGGTTCTTCGCCTTAAGATTTCTTTTTGTGCAGGAGCAGCTATTTTCATGAACTATTATGTATCTTTAGCGATCAAGCCCAGCAAGTGAATTTTTGCTCAAGTTGACCTCGATCTTATTTTGTATTATCACCACGCAGTCCGCAGTGTTTGTAGCATTGAGAGGACGGAGGAATAATGACTTTTCACATCACCGCTTTTTATCGCTTTTCAAAAATTTCCGACGATTTGGATGTTCTCAAAAGTAAGATCACCGCGAAGGCTCAAGAACTGGACACCACTGGCCTTATGGTTCTTGGAGCTGAAGGAATCAATTCCACTATTTCGGCTTCATCAGCTGAAACTCTGGCTGATTTTAAAAAATTCATTCAAGAGCTTTTAGGTATTGAAATTACAAATTTCAAGGATTCGTATGCCAACAAAAAACCATTTCGAAAATTCGTCGTTAAAGTTCGTGAGGAAATTGTTACTCTAGGGACGCCAGAACTAGTTCCCAACATGACAGAAAACAATCATCATCTTAGTCCCGCCGAGTGGAACGAAGTCATGAAAAACGAAAAAGATTATGTCATCATCGACACTCGAAATTGGTATGAATACAACATTGGCAGCTTCAAAGGTGCGATAAATCCTAACATTGATAAATTCACAGAATTTCCTAAGTATCTTGAAGAGCAAAAAGTTTCCAAAGACAAAAAGATGCTGATTTTTTGCACCGGAGGCATTCGTTGTGAAAAAGGCATCCTAGAACTTCAGCGACAAGGCTATCAAAATGTCTTTCAATTAGAAGGCGGCATCCTCAAATATTTGGAAGAATTCCCTAACGAACAATTTGAAGGCGAGTGTTTTGTTTTTGATCACCGCGTGGCCTTAGATCAAGACTTAAAACCAACAACAAAATATGGTCTTTGCCCGCATTGCGGGCAACCCGCTTCAATTTCCATCGACTGTAAACGCTGTGACACTCAAACTTTGATCTGTGGAGATTGCGAAAGACAAGAATGGAAAAACATCACCTGCTCAAAAAATTGCGCCTACCAATACCAACTCCACCCCGAAAGAAAAGCCCCACCCCAACAAATCTTCTGGAAACAACCAAAATCCCAACAGTAAAAAAAACTTTTACAAAATCACATAAGATTAAGGAGAAAAACCGCACACCACTAAACTAAGAACGGCTCCTAATAAGCCCGCGGCCGAGGCGCGCAGGAGAGAGGCGCGGAGGCGTACGAACGTACGCCGCACAAGCCGACCGACCAAGCAACGAAGGACCCGGGTTTATTAGGAGTCGTTCGCTTAGAGGATTAGTTCCATCATTAGGTAAACAACCGCCGTCAAAGCAAAACCGCTACTGACAACGCCTTTAACTGTGGCCATCGGTCCTAATTTTCCTTTGATGGCGTTAAACTCTAGTGCGCCAACGAGGATCAAGAACGCGATATAATAGGTTGTACTGTTAGCCACGTCCATTTGTATGGGAAGATGTGCTCCTGCCAACATATAGAACAACATCGGAATCGAAAATAAAGTGTTGGTTCTTGAAGCCACCAAAGCACGAGCAGCTCGTGCTGGGACATCAGGAATAGGTTGTCCTCCGCCAGCAACCTGAGTTGCTGACTGGATAATTACTTTTTGATGAGGCCAAATAATGAACCAAACGTTGAACCACATAAGAATCCCGAAGATCCCGCCTGTTAGAATTTTAACTCCCCAATCGCCTTGAAGAGAAAAACCAACGTAACCGGCCGTGTGCAACATCAGCAAACCTGTGACGAAGGTCCACATGGCTCCCCATCGAAACCACCATAAAGCAATCGGTACCAACTTTTGCGTCGCTTGGGATTTGGTTGCTGCATCCGCCTGGGCCATAAAGGCACCTTGGGTAAAGTTAAAATAATAGAGATGACCAATCCATAAAAGGCCAAAAAAGACATGAAGCCATTTCAGGAAAAAATGAAGTCCCGGATAAGTGAGCAGTGCAAATTCCATCATTAACCTCGCTAAGATAAAGTAAAAGATTAACTCTACGCTCTAAAGCTAGGCCTGAGATATTTTCTGGTCAACTCAGCAAAATTTTTCTTAGTTAATGCGTCAGGAGATCTAACGGCGTTTAGAAAACTTTTTTCTTAAATCAGCTTCGATTTGTTTAAGCGTACTTTTCAAGTAAACTTGAAACAGGTTATCTGGTGAAATTTTGTACAATTGAGCAATGGCACGAAGAGAGACCACCGGAGGAGTAGAAAGTCCTCTTTCCCAGTTCGAAACAAATTGTGGAGACGAATAGCCCAACTTTTTAGAAACTTCCGCTTGTGAGAATCCTACTTTTTCCCGCTTGTCCTTCAATAACTTACCTAAAGAGTTCACTGCATCCTCCATCCATCGTTGTAAAAAAACTTAAGTGCTTAAGAAGTGAAGTACAATAAACAAAAAGATAGGTTACAATCAAATCAAAATTTTAAAAAAATGAAATCATCAGAAGGATCTATGTTAAAAGCGAAAGTTATTCATCTTTTTCACATATTGGTTCCACATCGGCACGAAGCTGATGATCTCCTTCGTCTTATAAAGGAGGGTCATAGTTTTTTCGAGCTCGCGAAAAAGTTTTCACACTGTGCTTCGGGAAAAAACTCGGGTGACTTGGGTGAAGTTAACTTTCGTTCTTTGGATGAAGACTTCCTTGAGGCTGCGGAAAGTTTAGCCATCGGTGAAATGACTTTGAACCCCGTGCGCACCAAATTCGGCTATCATTTGATTTTAAAAATGCAGAAAAAAAAGAGTTAGATTTTTACGATAAGAATTGCGATTTCATTTTTTCTAAAAAGAGCAAACTGTAAACATTGCCAGCGGCGTAGTGCTGTTCAAAAATGGTTTTTTTAACATCCTGGATTTTAGGTCTTTCGGCATTCAATCGGATCAACGTCGCCTGATCAATCTCTTGCGAAATTTGCACAAGCATAGCTTCAAGCGGAATTTTCTCGGGCCGAGGCCTTTTAGGGAAACCTTTCATGTCAACTCGTTCATGGGTACATAAAATTGTGTTTTTAACATCTTCAGGAATTTGCAGCTTGCGGGACAAGGCTTTCTCTAAGCTGGCAATGGGGTGATTGCGGTATGCTTGCTGCTCCTCTGCTGAGAGCGAATCAATGGCTTCCCCTTTGCGAATTTTCTTTGTGGTTTTTGGCGACAACTCAATCATACCAATATCTGACATAAAAGTTGCCGTCATAACCTGAGTGGGAACACCAATCCCTGAATTTAAACTTAACAAACCTGCATAGGCTGCGATTGAAGGAGCACGCTCCACGGAACCAAATTGACCGATGCTGGAATTGTTGATGATACTCCATGCATCGCCGACGGCGCCCAAAGTATTCATTAAATCCGAAGCTAATCTTTCACAACGCTCGTAAAGTGCAGCCCCTTCTTTAAAGGAGGTCGATTCGCTTTGATCAGAAATCATTAAAATAAGGTCTACATAAGATCCAAAAAGACTTAAGAATTGGGCTCGACAACGTCCGCTGAGGCCCGCTGCTGATTTGTCCATAAACTTTTCAGAATACTTCTGAAAATGGGAAATATGTTCTCGGCGAACGTAGATTTCGCCAACTTCTTTAAGCTTTTCAAGTTTCTTCGCATTGATAGGTTCATTCGCGCGAATAATTGGCAGATACTTACGATTAAGAGGCATCAAGTGATAAAGTGGACAATCAATGACAGAATCAAGGATAATTTCGTTCACTTTTATCGGTAAAAAGGAAGATTGAATTTTTTGTGAAGCTACAAATTCTAATTTGCTGGTGTGACGAAGTTCGGTGCCGACAAAAACAGCGTTCGCGCCAGATTTTTTAACAAAAACTGCGACCTTCGGATCTAACTTCGAATCGATGGCAACAAGAATGTAAGCATCGGGAGCAATCTGACGAATCACTTGAACCATGCCAGCAATTTCCGCGTCGATCTGAACTTTTTCGGCAGAAACAAGGATAAATGTCACTTCCGCAAACTCGGCTTCTTTTTCAGCGAATTGGTCGACATTATCGACATTGACGTAGGAATACCCGAATTCGGCTGAAATCTCTTCACATCTTTTTTTGATGTCAGACTCTGATGCTATCGCTAAAAAATCAATTTTTGCCATTCAACTTCGTTTTCCAGCGTCCGTGATTAAAAACTATCCCCGCTTAAAAATATCACAGCTTTTCTTAAACTGTAAATAACATCGTATTTTATTCGACCCGATGAAGGTCCTAAGCCCATTTTGGCCACTGTCTCAAACTTAGACAGTCAATGAATGTTAAAGGCATTTCACTAGCCATAAACGGGAATAGTTTATGCTACTCCAGTGACCATGCTAAGAATATTGGGACTTTGTCTAAACTTGTTTTTACTCACACCTTCACTGGCTTTGTCCCAGGAAAGTAAAAATTCATTCAAAGTCAGCGACTATCTTTTCGACTCTTTAGGCAAATTGGATGACCTCATCGAAGAAGTGGAATACAAAGAACAGAGCAATTCTTTAGACCGGATCAGTTTTACAATATCAACTTTAATTAACTTGACGCCCATCTCTGTCAGCATGATCAGCTATAATCTTAAGCATTCTAAACTAGCAATACCGGTTGTCGCGCGAAGTGCAACTGTTGAAACCAGAACAACCTTGTCTGAACTTTTTAACAGCTTTCTGCTAAGTACGACTTCGGTTAAACTTTTATCAGAAGCCCAACACTTTCAAGCGAACATTGAAAGCTTTTCGATTCATCGAAATGACTTAGTCATACTTAAAAGACACATGAAGAGTTTAAGGGAAAAACAATTTTCTTTGCTTGAACAACAACTCAAAGTTAAGCGTGGTAGTGACTTTTCGCCAGGGACAGGGATCGAAATCGATGTCCTCAAGTCAAGACCAAGCTACCGATCTATCTACAATGAATGCAGCCGGAGTGTGGGCCAATATAAAGACACAACGAAACTAAAAATCCTCGAAGGCAGTCTTCACGACCTTTATCGTCTCACCGCCTTCACTCCTTCCGTTATCAAGTTGCAATTGGATTCAAAGTTAACTTCACCGACTTTAAAAAAATATTTATCTCAAGATGTTCTTCCAATGGCCTTAAACAATTGCTTTGCTACTGAGCCTGGCGCAAGTAGGGAAACTTACCAAGACTTCATTCAAAGGCTGAAGAATATTGAAAATTTAGCTCGCGGGATCGTCGTGTCGTCTGCGGGGACAGCCTTCGTTGCCGCCGAACATTTCCTGACTCATCCAAAAGTCAAATTGTTAACAGAGTACTTTTCAAAGACCTCTCTCTTTGTTGCTAAAAAGGCGGCCATTATCACGACAATGATCACGGGCGTTTATTGTTCTTTTCAGCTTAAAAAAGCTTACGATATCGCAAGCGATCGCGATATGACCCGCTACACTGAAGACGAGTATAAAAGCTATATTAAAAATTACTTTCATAAAGACATCTCGCAAAAGATCAACAAATTGGAATCCGACCTCAAATCCTCTGCCCTGAAAGAAAAGGATAAGAGCGAGCTGCAGAACGAGCTCAACAATTGGAAAACTGTTTTACGCGAACTTTCTACATAAGTTGACCAATCGAGAAATCTCTATAAAAATTGAGCCATGACAAATTTAAAAAATCGCTTGGTCGATTATTACGAAAAGAATGAAGCTAAAGTTGATGTTGCTTTTTTTCTAGGTGGGTTTCTTTTTGATGTTGTCACCCTGTCTGACATTGACGATCCCTTCAGCATTTTGCAGCAAATTGTTTATCTTTTTGTGACTGGGACTATTCTTTACTACGAGTTTCTAGTCCCTCTTAACCTTGCCGAAATCAGTCCCCGGTTGAGTAAAATTTGGAATTACCGGCAATTGATTTTTCACTTTTTAATGGGAAGTCTACTCAGCGTTTACTCTTTGTTCTTCCTTAAGAGTTCCTCTTTTTTCTCGTCCATGATTTTTGTTATTTTACTTATGGCCCTGATGGTCGCGAATGAACTTAAGACAGTGCAAAAAAGTCGACTTAATATTAAAATCGCTTTGTACATCATTTGTATTTTTTCGTTTTTTTCCATGATCATTCCCGTGATTCTTGGCTTTGTGGGAATTGTTCCCTTCACCCTCGCCTTTTTATTTACTCTGGCCTATATCTATTTTGCCTATCGATTGCTCCTGAAAAAGATAGTTGATAAGCGCACTCTGATTCGACAATTAGTTTCGCCAGGAATTGCAGTCACCAGTTTATTTTTGTTATTCTATCTGATTGGTTGGGTTCCCCCTGTTCCACTCTCAGTACAAAATATGGGGATCTATCATCAGATCGAAAAAAGCTCTGGGCAGTTTATCCTTCATCATGAAAGGCCCTGGTGGCGATTTTGGCACAATGGAGATCAAGACTTTGAAGCCCAGCCGGGTGATAAAATTTATTTCTTTGCTAAAATATTTTGTCCCGGTCGCTTCAATGATTCAGTCGTGCTTCATTGGTATTATAAAGATCCACGCTGGGGATGGAAAAGTACAGATCGGATTCCCATGCAGGTTACAGGAGGACGCCGCACCGGTTACCGTGGTTTTGCGACAAAACAAAACTACAGCCCGGGCGAATGGCGAGTGAGTGTCGAAACAACAGATCAACGAGAGATCGGAAGACTTTACTTTGAAGTCAAAACCGCAAACTCAGTCGTCGAGCGCCAATTTGAAAAAGAAGTCTCCGAATAAATAATCTATTTTTCGAAGAGTTTTTTAAATTCCGCGTAACCCTGTTCTTCTAATTTTTCAAAAGGTATAAAACGAAGTGAAGCTGAATTAATACAGTAACGCAATCCCGTAGGCTCAGGCCCATCTTCAAAAACATGCCCAAGATGAGAATCTGCGTATGGACTTCGCACTTCGACTCTTTTTCGTGACATCTTGTGATCTTCTTTTTCAACAATTTTCACTTCAGGTAAGGGTCGAGTAAAACTGGGCCAGCCGCAACCAGAATCAAATTTATCCAAAGACGAGAAAAGTGGTTCGCCCGATACGATGTCGACATAAAGACCGGGAGATTTTGATTCGTGGAATTCATTTTCAAAAGGGGCTTCGGTGTCTTCCAGTTGAGTCACCGAGTACTGGAGGGGGCTTAGTTTTTTTTGAAGTTCATTTGGACTCGGCTTTTTAAAATTTTTTGGGTCAAAACTCACTTGGCTCCTCCTTGAAATATGTTACCATGAATTACACTACTCTCGTCGAACTGGAAAGTGAGAACTCTATGGCTAAAGCTGTAAAACGCGCCCCGATTCGCTTTAAACCTGATCCATTGACTGTTGCTTACATTGACAATGGAAATTCACGAAGCTTTACTCCTCAACATGTTGCACTGGCTATTAATGAATCTTACTCTGGATGCGCTGTTTTAATAGCGACAAGCCATGAATTCAAAAAAGGCGACAAGATTAAAATCAAAGTTGGCCAGTTATCAGAAATGAAGGCCAAAGTTGTTTGGTGCAAAAACCTCGAAGAGAATATCTATAAAATGGGAATCCAGTTTTTAGAGTAGACCGCCGATTTGAACGAGATTTCTTTCAACATCCAAGACCGGAGACTTTAAAGCCGTAATTTTTAAATTGAGATTTTTAAATTTTTTAAGTGCTTCTAACTTTTCTTCCTCGATCTTTTCCCTTCGGCCTTTCAATAAAAAATACTCACCTTGGGATTCATAATGAGAACGGCTGAGTTCCAAAATAACATTCAATGGTTTAAAGGCTCGCGCCATGATCAGATCGAGCTTTTCAAACTTTGGAGTGATCTCACCCTTAACGTGAAGATTAGGAGCTATGGCCTTGAGTTGATTCAGAAAACTTTGTTTTTTAGGGCTTTTTTCAAAAAGAAAAAACTGAGTTTCGGGAAACTGCAAAGCATAGATAACCGAAGGCAATCCCCCACCCGAACCAAAATCAGCAACCTTCTTTAGATTTTTCGGAAAATATTTTAAAGGCAGTAAACTATCAACAACGTGATTATCAATTAACTCAGTCGTTTCCATTTTACGACTGATTAAATTCAGGTCTTGATTTGAGCGCCATAAAAGTTCGAGATAAGACTTCAATCCTGGCAGAGCTGAAGGATTGAAGCCCAATTCGATCAACAGCGGAGTTTTTTCTGTTAATTCAATCATTCCGCCGCATTCATATTAAAATACAAAAGTATTCGCAAAGTTTTGCATATCCGCAGGAACTTGTGATTTTGGAGTCGAAGGTAACAGCACATCGCTTTGATCTTTGATTTCAGTTCGGGCCAACTTAATAGCTTCGTCCAAACTCATGCTTTTGGATTTTTCTGCAGCCAAATAAGCGCGATCGGGATTAACAAGCCCTTCAGAGAGAACTTTTCCTTTCAGCCAATCTTTACGATCTACCGTCGACATCAACATCTTTTTAAGGTCCCGAGACGACAAACGAGCATTGATCTCTTTCATTTTCGCTGCGACTCCAGCCACGTAAGGAGCCGCCATCGAGGTCCCCGACATGGGCAACAACTGCTTTTGATCTAAGGCTGGCACTGAACTGATGATCGCCACACCAGGCGCAGCAATATCAACAGATTTTGCTCCGTAATTAGAAAATTTAGCTAACTTAGAAATCCCATTGGTTGCAGCAACTGTAATTGAATTATCAACGCGAACATTCGCAGGAAAAGTTGGCATTGCATCGTTATCGCTACCTTCGTTTCCAGCAGCAACCACAAACAAAGTTCCCGGAGTAATGGCCATCCATTTTTCACCTTCTGGAATAAACTGAGCAGCTGCTCGACGAGTTTCGTTCGATAGCTGTTCTGGCGTTGGCTCCTTGATTCCGCGCAAACCCAAAACTAATTTCGCAATCGTTTGCAGGCTAACGCCTAAACTGTAGTTGGCTACGTCAATTTGTCTTTCTTTAAGATAACCACCCACTTGTTTAAAGGCACCGTTGTTAAGAGCCGCAAAAATTTTATAAAAAATATCGGCTGGACCAATTTTTTTGGCTGCCATCGAAGTTGTCTGTGTTTTTTGATTCGACATCAACTGACTTTCAGGAGGAGTGTCGGGAAAAACTCGATTGGACATGATCTTTGAGGAAGGCGAAAGACTGGCAATGATTCCCGAAACATGTGTACTGTGGGCGTACTGACCATAAAAGTTCAGTCTTGCATCGAGGCGTCTTTTGTCTTCCGGCTTTAGATTCGAAACATTGTCTTCCCAAAATTGCTGATCTTCACGCGTTGGCGATTCAGACTGAATTCGAGCGATGACTTCAAAATATTTAAAAATACTTGTATCAAGAGACTGAAGATGTTCAGGGAAAAAGACTCGCCCGTAACCGTCGACGAAATTCCACCCAGTCAGATCATCAACTTTACCATTCCGATCATCATCCACGCGGTTCCCAGCAATTTCACGTGAATTCACTAACTCTCGACCCTTAAGCCAAGAGTGTGAGAAATCCGTTCCTGAATCCGTAACGGCAACTTGAGTTGCAAAACTGTTTGTCGCTATTGAAAATGCCATTAAGGCGATAAAATATTTTTTCATAAAGTTCCCCTCAAAATTAATTAACACCAATAAGCTTTTTATTCGCGGCGATGACATTGTCTTCAGAAATCATTGATTTTGGCAAAAATGGATTTAGATTTTGAATGTACAGCCATTGCAACAACTGACTTTCTTCAGCGTTTAAAGCTGTTCCTGATCGTTGTTGAGTCGAAAATGAATTTCTCATTAAAGCTTCGTCTAAGATTCCAGAATTCATAAAACCTTTAAGTACGGGCTCAAGTTGAACTACAGCCTGCCGAGCAATGTTGACACCAAAAATTCGCAGCGCAAGGGAAAGGGCCCAAGTTCCACCGCGACGAAGTGATGCTTCGTAAGGTCGTTGGTAACGGTACAGTAAAGGTGGACCAAAACTTTTGTTAATAACAGTTTGATCAGAAATCAAAGAGTAAATAGCATCTTTTTTTCCACCAATAGTACAGACGGCAAAATAGTCCTTAACAAACTCAGTTTGGCATTTCTTGTCCAAAACAAGTTTGGAGTTCTGCTTCGACATCAAAATATCACGCTGTTTCTCGACATTGTAGCGAGAGGCTTTCCCCATAGTTTCAAAGGCTGTCCAGTCAAAAGGTTTACCTTGAGCGACTGCCAAAATGTAAGTTGTAAACAAATCAGTTCTTTGCCCATGAAGAATGTTAAAGGCCCTACCAGTATCTTCAGCATTGATACCAATATCAGATCTTCCTAAAGAAGCCGTTCTCAAGGTGTCTTCCAGTTGCAACATTTGATAGCTGTAGGCCATTTCGATTTGTTCGAAAGCGTCAGTAACCAGAGTTTCAACAGAATTGGCGATCATTTTATTTGGAATAAATCGCGAAAGGCTTTGAATGCCAGAAGATAAGATTGAGCGGAAAAGTTTCTCGACCGCATATTTATATTGTGTTTGGTAATCAACAAGAATGACAGGCCCTGCGAAAGGCAGAAAATCCCCATCTAGAACAACATCATAAACTTTTTCTAATTCATTCCAATCAAAGCGAATTCCTTGCAAAAAGCTTTCAGGAGTCTTCAAAACTTTCGTCATGTATTCAGCTTCAGTCGCCGCTTCGGGAGATGTTGAACGGTAGTTTTGCAGCTCGCTCAAAAAACCTTGGATTTCGTTTTGCGTTTGAGCATCGAATCGATACTGACCAATATCTAAATCAGCAATACGAAAGGAGCGAGGCAAACCGTTTTCTAAAAGTGAGGCCTGAGAGCCTGGAATAGCCGAAGGCTTAATGCGAAACTTTAACTTTGCGATCCAACTTTCTTTAGCGACTTGCAAAGGGTTGAAGCGCTGGCGAAACTGTTCGCGACTTTGCTCGATAGCAGAATAATTTCCATCAAGCCAGTTCAAGTAGTCTCTTGATTTTAATTTTTGCACTGGCACTTGCAAAGTTTTTTTCGCTGACAACAAAGTTTTTAAATTTGGAAAAGATAAATCATAAATTCGACAAGGCTTCCCAGCACTGTCGCGGGTCAGAACATATTTGCGGGCAAACAAAGTCTTACTAGAGTCTGCACATTTTGGTGTCTGCGCTGCTGCTCGATGAAATTTTTTCAGCTCAACTAATGCTTGAGACATTGAAAATGTTTTCGCCGGAATTAAGCTTTGAACTTTTGGAGTTTCCGAAAGCACTCTCTGCTCGAGCAATTTATCATCTTCACTTTGCTCTTCTTGCACTTGAGCATGAACTAAAGTTGCGCTCATCAGCAGTGTTAAAGAAACTGAAAGTAACGTGCTAATACGTTTTTTGCTGTGGTGGTTCTGCATCTTCTTCCCCCTTGAAGAAAAATTGGTATCATTCCCTGACTGGTCCGATGCTATCGCACTTTTTCCTAGACCCAAGTCTTTTGATAAAAAAATAAAATTTGATGTGCTGTGCTAGTGATTTTCAGAGGGGAAAAGAATCGACGTTTCAAAAAGCGAATTGAACTTTGATAAACAACAAGGGCAACAAGATGAGAGTTTTCATTTTGTTGCCCCGTTTTTTGTTAAACAAATTTAAGGACGAAAACGCGGTGGTCTTTCCGGTGATGGCCGCACTGGCCCGGGGCGCACTGGCCCGGGGCGCACGGGACCTGGCGTGGGTCGTGGCTCAACGCGTGGTCGCTCTGGTTGTGGCGCAGGTCGGACTGGCTCCGGAGATGGCCTTACTGGTGACGGACGAACTGGCTCTGGGCGTGGACGCACCGGCTCCGGAGATGGTCTTACGGGCCCAGGTCTTACTGGCTCTGGGCGTGGACGCACCGGCTCCGGAGATGGTCTTACGGGCCCAGGTCTTACTGGCTCTGGGCGTGGACGCACCGGCTCCGGAGATGGTCTTACGGGCCCAGGTCTTACTGGCTCTGGGCGTGGACGCACCGGCTCCGGAGATGGTCTTACGGGCCCAGGTCTTACTGGCTCTGGGCGTGGACGAACGGGTTCTGGATTTGGACGAACAGGTCCCGGTCGAACGGGCTCAGGATTCGGACGGACTGGTCCAGGTGAAGGTCGCACTGGCCCTGGGCGTACCGGCTCAGGCCTCACTGGCCCCGGTCGTACCGGGCCGGGTCTGACCGGCCCTGGGCGAATCGGATCTGGACGATGAGGAGGTCGCACAGGATTTGGCGTTATCCAAGGGGCACAACGACGATCCCCGGGGGACCAGCGCTCGCGGGGTCCACAAGCTCGATCAATTTCCCGTCGCACGCAATAGCGGCGATTAAAATCGTAGTCTTCATAACCCTGGCAGCGAGGAACAAAATGTCTTTCACATCGACTAGAACCCCAGTTCCAAACTTCATCCCGATGACAACGAGAATAGTACGAACTCACTTCACAACGAGCATAAATCGAATTCCAGTACCAACCAATCGAGCAATAACCTACAGCCGGGCGACAACGGCCAGCATAATTATCCCAGTATTCATTAGATCCACAAGTGTATTGCCAGATACGTAAACAAGAATTTGTTGAATAAGAATAGGTTGTTCCAATAGGACAAGTGTAAGGCAAGCGATCACAGCGATATTCAAATTGATTCCATCTGTAATTCAGAGGGCATCGAGGATAAGTGCGCATCACACACTGACCTAAATAAGAATCAAAAACTTCGTTGTAGTTACAAGTAACAAAGGTTGGAGGAGCTGCGTAGGCCACGCAAGTGTTTGAATCCGGGTTATAAAATGTTCCGGCCTCACAAACTGAGCTTCCGTTACCTTGTACACAATATCGCAAACTATCGTTGTAATAATAGCCTGCAGGACAAGCGTACTGATTTCCACTCTCGTCAAGGATATCAATTTTATACTGACGATAAACCTCGTAGAAGTCAGAGCTATTGACATCATTTTGCGTCCATAATCTTAAGATCAAATTTTTCTGTCCTGCACTTGAACTTTGACCTTGAATTAAGAAACGGTTCATCGACGTTTGAAATTGAACCTGGAAAGGCTCGATGCCGGTGTTGACCTGCTGTCCTTGTAAAGAGTTTTTTGCAACCCCCTGCGCCTGCACGTCGACAGGTTGACTGTAGTACTTATTCACTTGAGCAGAAGAAAGCGGGCTTTGTGTCTTAAACTTTAAAGGATAAGCGGTATCTTCTTTCGCATTCACACAGAGTTCTTCACGAACTTGTGAGCCCGAAGCTTCATCACGAGCATTGAGCTTAAAACACCAAGTCCCGGCAAACTGGGGATAACCTCGAAGTACAGCACGATTTGAATCTAGAGTTTGCACTTCTAAACCTGGCGGCAAAAATTCATCTTCATCAACAAACCACTGAAGTTGTGTCAGGTTTTGACCTGCGGCTGAAAGCTCAATTTCTTGATATTGATTTTGTTGCATTTGCAAACTTGCATGGTCGACTAACATCGAAATGTTGTTAGGATTTGCCAGAACTTTTTCGCCAACGGGTGCGACCGCTTGCGGACTTGAAGCATTGTTTGCCTGGCAAGCCAAAGTAAAAAGCAAAATAATAGGTGCATAAAAAAAGCGCGCGCTGAGTGATGGTTTTGGTGTTTCCAGAAAGCCCCCTTTAGATTCGGTCAATTTTTGATACCAGCTGCGTGCAACAGCAAAAGAAAGACCATAATTAATTTTTCTTTTTCTTAAAAGTATTTCAAAAATATTGCAGGGAGTTATTTTAGAAGTTGTTAATTTGTCTCGTTGTTTTATAAACAGGTTTTTGTGAATGGAATTTATCGCCGGTTCTTTTTTGCACCGACCTTGAAAAGCTCGCCAAAATACCCCTCGCTAAAGGTCGTTTTGTCCCTCGACAAAAGATGAAAATATATCCCTGTATGTGACACTTATTGTAACTTACTGGACCATTTTTGGATTAAATTTGATAAAATTAAGCCGATATGTTACAAATAGTGTCACATACAGGGATATATTTATGAAGCCAGTCCGTTCTAAAAAAACCTCAATGAATTGGGAGGCCCTCCTTCCCGAAGTCGACTACCAAGCATTGATGGCCCAAATGCCCCCCTGCACTCATCCTCGTCGCAAACTTAAAGAGTGGCAAAATAAGGGCTTCCTGACCCGACTTAAAAAAGGTTTTTATGTTTTATCCTCTCAAGTTTGCGATCAAGTTTACTCGATCGAAATTGTGGCTAATCTTCTTTATGGGCCCTCCTACATTTCCCTGGAATCAGCCTTGTCGTATTATCAATTGATTCCTGAAAGAGTTGAGGAAATCACAAGCGTAACGACACAAAAAAATAAAAACTTCCCAACTTCCATTGGCCGCTTCACCTACACTCATCTCTCCGCACAGCTCTATCCGATCGGAGTTGGCCTTCAGAAAACGCAAGATCAAAGGAATTTCCTAATCGCAACTCCGGAAAAAGCCCTGATGGATATTTTTACTTTAAGGTTTCCCAAATCTCGCAAACCAACAATTAAAATGGTTCGAGCCGCACTGGAAGATGATCTGCGTTTTTCAATTCAAGAATTTAAAGCCAACCGCGAACTCTTAAATGAAATGAAACCCTTTTACAAAAATCGCACGTGGAACCGTTTACTCATTGAAATTTTACTGGAGTCCTGATGAATCAAGCCGTTAAAGAAATGCTCAACACTTACCAGATAAAAACTGGGGCTGAGGCTGAGAACGCTCTTAAAGAAATCATTCAAGAAATTGCTCTATTGGGTTTACACCGAGCAAATTTTTTTGAGAAAGCTGCTTTTTATGGAGGAACTGCTCTGCGCATTTTGTACAAGCTCCCACGCTATTCCGAAGATCTGGATTTCACTTTGTTCAAAAAGACGCCTGACTTTTCTTTAAAAGCCTATTTTTCTGCAGTCGAAAAAGAACTTCAGGCCTATGGATTCCAGGTCGACGTTGTCCCTGTGGATAAAAAAAATAAACTTGAAGTTGAATCAGCCTTTATTAAAGCCAGCACCCAGATTCATCTTTTAAAAATTGAATCCTTAAAAGGCTTTGGAATAAAAACGCAAACGAATTCTAAGTTACAAATTAAGTTCGAAGTCGATACTGAGCCAATTACAAACTTTCAGTATGAAACCCGCTATCTGCTAGCACCCACCAGTTTCCCCGTCATTAGCTTAAAAAAACCTGATCTTTTTGCCGGAAAAATCCATGCGCTTTTGTTTAGAAAATGGAAAAACCGAGTTAAGGGAAGAGACTTCTACGACTACATTTGGTACTTGAAAAATAAAACACCAGTGCGGCTCGATTACCTTCGCGAAAAGGCCATTCAAAGTGGTCATGCGGAAAAAAGTGATTTTAAAAATCTGGCCCAACTTAAAGAAGCGCTTTTAAGCCGTTTTAGCAAAGTCGATTTTATTGCGGCTCAAAAAGACATTCGACCTTTTATCAAAGATGATTCTGAAATTAAACTATGGAATAATGATTTTTTTGCTCAGGCCACGGAACAGTTGGAAATTGAATAGCAAACTTAATTAAACAATATATTGTTTATAAGAATTGAAGATGCTGGATATCTTTCTTTTTGCTGAAGCTTTGCACGCTTTCAATCAGGACATGGCGATCAATGGGTTTTGTCAGATGGCTATTTGACCCAAGATCAAAACACTTTTGTCGATCTTCAGCCATACCATGCGCCGTCAGGGCGATAATTGGTGTTGAGTACCCATTTTTGCGAAGTTGATCAATTGCACCGTAACCATCCAGTTCGGGCATTTGAATGTCCATCAGTACAACATCGTGATGGCCACCCGTTGCTTTTTTAACACCTTCGAGACCGTTATTTGCGACTTCAACTTCAGCGCCGGCCATTGTAAGAAACAGACTAAAAAGAGCTTGGTTATCCAAAGAATCTTCAACCAGCAAAACTTTTGTGCCTTTCAATGTTTCACTGTTCAAATTTGAATTGACCGGTTGTGGGGATATCCCTGAACTGAATTCTTGTATAAAGCTGCTGTCTTCACATAAAGTCACTGGAAAGCACAGGATGAACTCACAGCCTTCTCCAGGAATGCTTTCTTTTATAGAAATTTCGCCACCCATAGCACGAGCAAGCTTACGTGAAAGTGCTAAACCAAGTCCCGTCCCCCCGTGTTTGCGAGTCATCGAAGTGTCAATTTGGGTGAAAGGTTGGAAGAGATTTTCAATTTGAGTTGAAGATAATCCAGGCCCAGAATCTTTAACAGAAACTCTCAGCTGAGTCGTTCCATTTTGCACAAAGCCCGTACTCACAACGACACTTCCTTTTGGACTGAATTTAAT
Source organism: Pseudobdellovibrionaceae bacterium (assembly GCA_021731025.1). Lineage (GTDB taxonomy): Bacteria > Bdellovibrionota > Bdellovibrionia > Bdellovibrionales > Bdellovibrionaceae > UBA5009. Next base: position 39,629 of record JAKFYD010000028.1, read on the forward strand.
CGCGTTGCCAATCAGATTCACCAAAATCTGTTGAACCCGACTGGGAGACATGATGACTTTTGTAGGAATTTTATCATCGATCTTAAACTGGAATTTGAGCCCCTTTTCTTTAGCAGGCAATGACAAAAAGGCTTTAAGTGATTGCAAAAATTCGGGCAGAACAACTTCACTCTTTTCCATTTCCATTTTTCCAGCTTCCACTTTCGAAAGGTCTAGAATTTCATCGATAATGCGTGAGAGTTGTTTTCCATTGCGACGGATTGCCATAATGGCTTCTTTTTTTTCTTCGGGATTTACTTCTGTGTCCATAAGGACTTCCGAAAATCCCAAGATAATTCCCAGTGGAGTCCGAATTTCATGACTCATATTTGCCAAAAAATTACTTTTAGTTTCGTTAGCAACTTCGGCTTGTTTTTTTGCCAAGGTGAGCTCTTGCTGAATTATTTTTTGATCGTGAATATCTGTAGCAACACCGATCCAACTGATTGGATTTAAGTGAAGATCAAGTTCGGGCACGACACGAAGCAAGTGCCAGCGATACTCTTGATCAGAACCTTGTCGCAGACGACACTCAACCTCGAATCCTAGCTGATTCGTTAAAGCTTGATGCCATTTTTCTTTAAGGATCACTTGGTCGTTAATAAATAAACTTTGTTCCCATTGGTCTGCCGGATGGTGTGCTGTATGCTCGCCGGTAAATCTGAACCAAAATTGATTGAAGTGTTCAATCTCCCCGACGCTGTCAGCGCGAAAAATAATCTGTGGAATAGCGTCGGCTAAATTTTGGTATCTTCGGCGGCTTTCAAGCTCTAGATCCCGCAAAATTCTTAAACGGTCACGACGTTCGACCTCTTGCAAGGTGGCCGCTTGTTTTTCCAGCAAACGACTTTTTTTATAAAGCTCCACGAAGACCGCAACCTTGGATTTGAGAATATGCGGATCAAAAGGCTTTAAGACATAATCAACAGCGCCGACCGAATAACCAATAGAAATATACTGTTCTGCCCGATTATTTGCCGTCATAAAAATGATCGGAATATTTTTGGATTTTTCCCGCTGTTTAATAATGCTCGTGGCTTCGAAGCCATCCATGTCGGGCATTTGCACGTCCATTAAAATAACAGCAAAATCATTTATAAAAACTTGGGCCAAGGCCTCTTGCCCCGAGCTTGCTGTGATCAAGTTGTATTCAGGGCATTTCAAAACGGACTCTAAACTAACAAGACCTTCTGGCCTATCGTCAACCAAAAGTATGTTAGTTTTTTCTATCATGTTTGAACCTCAACAAAAGTTTCAACGGGTTGAACTTCTTGAATATCAGACTTTGTTAGCCATGAATGCATTTTAGCCAACAGATTGGTCGAATCCACAGGCTTAGTGATGTACTCCGACGCACCAGCCGCTAAGCACTCTTCCCTATCGCCCTTCATGGCCTTAGCGGTCAATGAAATGATGGGTAAATTCGCAAATTCTGGCATTTTGCGAATTTGTCTCATGGCTTCTAGTCCATCCATTTCTGGCATCATAGTGTCCATCAAAACCAGATCAATATCTGGATGATTCTGAAGACTTTGAAGCGCTAACTTCCCATTTTCTGCGTAGGAAACGGACATTCCTTGTTTTTCTAAAATGCTCGTAATCGCAAAAATATTTCTCATGTCATCGTCGACAATCAAGATTTTTTTGCCATTGAAGTCGGCGTTTTGAGGAAGCTCGGAAATAACAAGCTCATGCTCTTCGGCAGATGGTCTCATCGGCTCTTGCCCCATGTAGTTCTGAGGCAAGAATAATGTAAAGGTACTTCCTTCACCCGGCACGCTATTGACTTCAATTGCACCACCCAGCAGTCGAGCAATTTCACGACTGATAGTTAAACCCAAACCAGTTCCACCGTACTTACGGCTCGTCGTTCCGTCAGCTTGCTGGAAAGCCTCGAAAATCAATTTCTGTTTATCTTCTGGAATTCCAATACCGGTATCTCTAACAACGAAGGCTATAACATTTTTAGCATTCTCTAAAGTTTCCATAGAGAATTTTCTGTGTTTAGGCGCCAATTCTATTGTTAAAGAAACACTGCCTTTTTCAGTAAACTTAAAGGCGTTGGACAACAGATTTTTTAGGATCTGCTGAAGACGATTCTCATCGGTAAACATGCTTCTTGGAACATCGGGAGTCCGCGATGTTTTAAACTCTAAGCTCTTATGTTCCGCGATCGGCTTAAAAGTTTGCTCAAGATATTCTTTCACTTTTGGCAACTGAATGGCCGTTGGATCAACTGGCATTTTTCCAGCTTCCACTTTAGAAAGATCCAGAATTTCATTGATCAATGCTAAGAGATCTTGTCCTGCAGAATGAATGGTTCCCGCATATTTGATCTGTTCATTGCTCAAATTGTGATCTTTATTTTCCAAAAGATTTTTAGACAAGATCAGCAAGCTGTTCAGTGGTGTTCGAAGTTCATGGGACATATTTGCCAAGAATTCGGATTTGTATCGTGAAATTAATGACAATTGTTCCGCTTTTTCTTCCACGCTTCGTGAAGCCAGCTCAACTTCTTGATTTTTAACTTCAAGCAGCTTCGCTTTGTCTTCCAGCTCTTTCGCTTGCGCTTCCAGTTCGGCATTGGATTTTTTCAGCTCTTGTAACAGCTCTTCCGTTCTCATTGAAGACGAAATCATATTCAAGATAACACCGATGGAATCCATCAGCTGATCCAAGAAATTCAAGTAGTTCTGAGTGAACGGAACAAAAGAAGCAAGTTCGATGACCGCTTTCAGTTCTCCTTCAAAGAGTACTGGTAAAACGATGATGTTTTTTGGAGCAGCCTCGCCCGTGCTCGAAGAAATGCGGATGTAATCAGAAGGAGGATTCGTGATCAAAATCGATTTCTTTTCGAAAGCGCATTGACCAACAAGACCTTCTTTCAATTTGTAACGATGAGATAAATTTTTTCTTTCGTTGTAAGCATAATTTGCGATCATCACCAATTCGGTGTCTTCATGATCACCTTCAGCCATAAAGAAAGTTCCCAAACGAGCATCCACCAGCGGAGTCAGTTCTGACATGATCAACTGTGCCACAGAATTGATACTGCGTTGACCTTGCATCATTCCTGAAAATTTCGCTAAATTTGTTTTCAGCCAATCTTGCTCGGTATTTTTTTGAGTCGTGTCTTTTAAATTTCCAATCATTTGATTGATATTATTTTTTAAAGCCGCAACTTCTCCTTCGGCTTCAACAGTGATGGATCGTGTGAGATCCCCGCGTGTGACCGCAGTCGAAACTTCCGCGATGGCTCGCACTTGAGAGGTCAAATTCCCAGCGAGCTGATTCACGTTATCTGTTAAATCTTTCCATGTTCCCGCTGCACCCGGAACTTTAGCTTGTCCGCCCAGTTTACCTTCGATACCCACTTCCCGTGCAACCGTAGTCACTTGGTCAGCGAAAGTTCGAAGTGTATCTGTCATGTTGTTGATTGTTTCTGCTAGAGCTGCCACTTCCCCTTTAGCTTCAAGGACGAATTTTTGTGACAAGTCACCATTTGCAACCGCAGTCACAACTTTCACGATACCTCGCACTTGAGTCGTTAAGTTTGACGCCATGAAATTCACGTTATCTGTTAAGTCTTTCCATGTTCCAGAAACTCCAGGCACTTTCGCTTGTCCCCCCAGTTTTCCTTCGGTACCCACTTCTTTCGCCACACGAGTAACCTCGGCTGCGAATGAATTCAGCTGATCCACCATCACGTTGATCGTGCTTTTCAGTTCAAGGATTTCACCTTTGGCATCAACAGTAATTTTTTGTGACAAGTCCCCATTGGCAACCGCTGTTGTCACTTTCGCGATATTACGAACTTGCGCTGTCAAATTTCCAGCGAGTTGGTTCACGTTATCTGTGAGATCTTTCCAAGTTCCAGAAACCCCTTTTACATCAGCTTGTCCGCCCAGTTTTCCTTCGGTACCCACTTCTTTCGCCACACGAGTAACCTCGGCTGCGAATGAATTCAGCTGATCCACCATCACGTTGATTGTATTTTTTAGCTCAAGGATTTCGCCTTTAGCATCAACAGTAATTTTTTGTGACAAGTCCCCATTGGCAACCGCTGTTGTTACCTTCGCGATATTTCGAACTTGGCCCGTTAAATTTCCTGCAAGACCGTTCACGTTATCCGTTAAATCTTTCCAAGTTCCCGCGACTCCTTTTACGTCAGCTTGTCCACCAAGCTTCCCTTCGGTACCAACCTCTTTCGCAACACGAGTTACCTCGGCTGCGAAACTTCGGAGAGTGTCCACCATGATATTGATTGTATTTTTTAATTCAAAGATTTCGCCCTTAGCATCGACTGTGATTTTTTGAGATAAGTCACCATTTGCAACCGCTGTTGTTACCTTCGCGATATTACGAACTTGCGCTGTCAGATTTCCTGCAAGACCATTCACGTTATCCGTAAGATCTTTCCATGTTCCAGAAACCCCTTTAACGTCTGCTTGTCCGCCCAGTTTTCCTTCTGTACCCACTTCTTTTGCCACACGAGTTACCTCCGCAGCGAATGAAGAGAGCTGATCCACCATCACGTTAATTGTATTTTTAAGTTCAAGGATTTCGCCTTTAGCATCAACAGTAATTTTTTGAGATAAGTCCCCATTGGCAACCGCTGTTGTTACCTTCGCGATATTTCGCACTTGCGCTGTTAAATTTCCTGCAAGACCGTTCACGTTATCCGTTAAGTCTTTCCAAGTTCCGGAAACCCCTTTTACATCAGCTTGTCCACCCAGCTTCCCTTCGGTACCCACTTCTTTCGCAACCCGTGTAACTTCCGCTGCAAAACTTCTTAGAGTGTCCACCATGATATTAATTGTATTTTTTAATTCAAAGATTTCGCCCTTAGCATCGACTGTGATTTTTTGAGATAAGTCACCATTGGCAACCGCAGTTGTCACTTTCGCGATATTACGAACTTGGCCCGTTAAATTTCCTGCAAGACCGTTCACGTTATCCGTTAAATCTTTCCAAGTTCCCGCGACTCCTTTTACGTCAGCTTGTCCACCGAGTTTACCTTCGGTACCAACCTCTTTCGCAACCCGTGTAACTTCGGCTGCGAATCGACGAAGTGTATCCACCATCGTATTGATAGTGTCTTTCAACTCGAAGATTTCACCTTTCGCGTCAACAGTAATTTTTTGAGATAAGTCTCCAATTGCAACCGCTGTTGTTACTTTCGCGATATTACGAACTTGAGCTGTCAGATTCCCCGCAAGACCATTCACATTATCCGTTAAATCCTTCCAAGTACCAGACACACCTTTAACGTCAGCTTGTCCGCCCAGTTTTCCTTCGGTACCAACCTCTTTCGCCACACGAGTTACCTCGGCTGCGAATGAGTTCAGCTGATCCACCATCGTATTAATTGTATTTTTTAATTCTGAAATTTCACCACGGGCATCAACGGTAATTTTTTGAGATAAGTCACCGTTTGCAACCGCTGTTGTTACTTTCGCGATATTACGAACTTGTCCTGTCAGATTTCCAGCAAGACTGTTCACATTGTCTGTGAGATCTTTCCATGTTCCAGAAACCCCTTTAACGACCGCTTGTCCGCCCAATTTTCCTTCGGTACCAACCTCTTTCGCCACACGAGTAACCTCTGCCGCAAAAGAAGAGAGCTGATCCACCATGACGTTAATTGTATTTTTCAATTCGTAGATTTCACCTTTGGCATCGACTGTGATCTTTTGTGACAAGTCACCTTTTGCAACCGCCGTTGTCACTTTCGCGATATTTCGCACTTGATCTGTCAAATTCGAGGCAAGACCATTCACGTTATCAACCAGATCCCGCCAAATTCCCGAAGCTCCTTTAACGTCAGCTTGTCCGCCCAGTTTCCCTTGTGTTCCCACTTCCTTCGCCACCCGAGTCACCTCAGAGGCGAATGAGTTCAGCTGATCCACCATCGTATTCACGGTCATCCCGATACGGTGATACTCACCCTTCAGAGGTCGTCCGTCGATTTCCATCGACATTTTTTGTGACAAGTCCCCTTTAGCCACCGAGGTGATAACCCGTGCTGCTTCACTTGTCGGCTGAACAAGAGCACCAATGAGGTCATTCAAATCATTAACACTGCTCGCCCAACTGCCTTTGATATTTCCAATAGTCACTCGCTCGGTCATCTTTCCTTCGAGACCAACGATGTTTCGTACACGTGTGATCTCACCGGCCATATTTTCATTGAGTTCGATGATGTCATTGATAATTTCGCCAATGTCGGAAATGACACCTTCCTGATCCACATTCATACGCACGGAAAAGTCACCGGCCCGAACGGATTTGACAACATACAAAAGTTGTTTGAGTTGCTGACGTGAAGTTTTATCAGCGTGGTGAAGTGGCGATGGGAAGTTGTCGTCTTTATCGACTTTCCGCTTTGCTCGAAGTATTACACTTTCTGGAATTTTTGTTTTTTTGCCCGTAGAAACCGATAAAGATTTATCCTGAGATGCCTTCATGAACACTCCTCTAATTTTACGTGCAATCACGAATCAATTTTTGTTTAGTTTAAGATTTAAAAGGATTATTTTCACTCGAGCAAACCCTCAATTGCCAAGAGATCTTAACAATCACCTTGTAAAGCAAATTGGTTGTTTTACGCCAGAGATTAAGTGCTGGATTCCTTTGGTTAATCAGCTTTAAATACGTAGCCAGTGCCGTAAACAGCCTGGATGCAAGATGAATAAGTGCCTAATTTTCGTCGGAGCGAATTAACGTGAGTATCAATGCTGCGGCTGACGTGAACGCCTTTACCCCAAATTTCACTGATCAGCTGATCCCGAGGAACGACTTCACTTTCATGAGACATCAAATAAAATAAAATTTTAAACTGCAGAGGAGTGACCTGAATTTCTTCGTCTTTAATGAAAACTTTTTGCAAAGGAATAACTAAACGAAGATGATTTTTGACTAAATCTCCGGCAGTTTGGGATCGCTTTTCCAAGGTTAATTTTTTTAAACGATTTTCAATTCTGAGCCGAACCTCGCGCAAATCACAGGGTTTAACGATATAATCTTCAGCTCCCAACAGGAATCCAGCTTCTTTATCCGCAATATCGTTTTTTGATGTCAGAAAAATCACCGGAACGTTTTTTCCTTCAGGAAGCATGCGGAGCTGCTGGGTTAGCTCAAATCCATTGCCATCTTCTAACATCACATCCATAAGAATCAGATCGAATTTATTTTTTTTAAAGGCCTCAAAGGCCGAATGAATGGATCCGGAGATGTGAAGATCTGCAATTGGCTTCAAGGCAATTGTCAAAAGATCTTGAATATCTAGAGAATCCTCAACAATTAACAACTTATACATATTTGATTTTTTTCTCTAAAAATAAATAGATACGTTAACTGACCGGATTGGTGTAACAAATATCTTTGCTCCGTGCAAAAATATTTTAAAAGAAAACAGTGGACAGAAAGTAACTAAACTTAAAAAATGGCTCAACTTGAATTAATCGCAGTTATACGAGGACATGATGTCTGAAAGTGACATACCCGAAAATATTCGTCATTTTATCTTCGAGCACATCAATTCTGTAGAGCAGATCGAAGTCCTCCTCTTTTTACGACAAAATGCTGAAAAAACATGCACAAGTGAAGCGATCAGCGTCGAGCTGCGCTCCTCGCGAGCTTCTGTCCTCCAAAGACTTGAGTCTTTGATGGCGATCGGACTCGTCCAGAAAAACGGTGAAGAATTTCAGTATAATCCTAGGACCAATGAACTTCGAAATACCGTGAATCAGCTCAGTGAGATTTACCGTCTCAAACGGCAAAAGGTTTTTGAGATCATTTTCTCGCCAATGAAAAAAGCAAAAAATTTCGCCGATGCATTTATGATTGGCAAACCACCGAAAAAGGGGGAATGAAATGGTTCAAACAGTTTATTTGCTTTGCGCTTTTACGAGCGTGCTCTGCGCCTTCCTTCTTTTTAAAGGCTATCGCGTAGGACGCTCGAGCCTTCTTTTGTGGAGCAGCCTCTGTTTCGCTTTTTTAGCTTTGAATAATATCACCTTAGTTTTAGATCTCGTTATTTTTCCCGAGCTGGATTTCGCCGGAGTTCTGTGGAGAAATCTGATGGGATCGATTGCTGGCTTCCTTTTGGTTTTCGGGCTGGTTTGGGAGCTCACATGACCATGAGTTTTGCTATTTTCTTTGCTGGTATTTTTGTCGCTACCTTTGCGATTGCTGGATTATTTTTCCTTAAATTTTGGAAAGCCTCTCGGGATCCCTTTTTTCTTCACTTTGTGATTTTCTGTTGGATGATCTGTCTGGAAAGAATCACCGCTGTGGTTTTAGAGATCACTCAGCAGTCCCTATCGGCCAATAGCGAAACTTTGATTTGGGTTTATGTTATTCGTCTGTTAGCTTTCGCCGTGATTTTATCAGCCATTCTTAAGAAGAATGGCTATTTCGGGAGATAGGTTTTCTAAAATTTAAACAATTTTGAGCATTGGTTCTCATCCCTTTGCGTCTTATATTTTTCCTCAAGATACTGGAAAATATCATCAGGGGACAACCCCCCACCATTCTGAGATTTTACAAATTGAGAACTTTGGCTCCAAAACTTGGACTTAAATTTCATTGGTTTTGGGATCATATTGAGTAGCTTTCCAACCAATTCGGAACAATATATTTTATCATCACTCCATGAAAATTCAGAATCATAGCGCTTTCCCAAGTAGCGATTAACTTGCTCCTCCTGCAAGTCTTGCGATTCTGAAACCGTCAAAATGCTTTTAATAGCTCCAATCTTTTCAAGATTTTCCTTGGAAATGATCTCGACACCACGAAATGGATAAGAGTGAATCCACTGTCCCTGATAGGAAATTGCGATATGAGCAAACTGCCCGCCCGGCTCCAATTGAATGACCTGCCCTTCATGATTTCTTAATTCAATAAATGCAATTTCAATGGCAGCGTAACTTCTCAGTGACAGAAACAGCAGCACGATGATGTATTTCATAAACTCCATCTTAGTAAATACAAATTATCAGAAACAGCGAGTATTTAAAATAATCAAAACCAAATTTTTGATTTCAATAGTTGAATCGTTCAACTAAGATATAGAAATGAAAATTAAAAAATATCTTCAACAAAGTCCCATCTTCGCTTTAAACACAGCTTACGAAAGCATAATTCCTAAGCTCAATAAGCAGTTGAAATCAGAGGAGCTCAATTTACTTCAGGGGCTCGTGCTCACTGGTCTTTTGTTTGAAGAAAGAACGGATATCAATCCATCTCAACTTGCGGAAATATTCCAAACAAGCCGAGGTAACATGAGCCATATTTTATCTGGTCTCGAGTATCGAGGTTATATTAAGCGCGTTTTAAATGAAAAAGATGCGCGCAGTTTTAAAATCGAACTTAAGTTCGAAGGCAAAAGGAAAGCACTTTCACTCATCAAATTTTACGATCGGCTTCAAGCTGTTTTCGAAAAAGGCTTAGGATCGCTTAATTGTCAGAAAACCGTTGATGGACTTTATTCGATTTCTGAAATTTTTGATAAAGCGAATAAGGCAAAGTCAAAGATTTATAATTAAGCCTAGGGCGTCTGCAATTATTGACTCTGGTCCCTTGTTCACTAATGATAGCCGCATGCATACACTCGCAAATATTTTTGTCGGAATCGTAGCTTGTCTTCACATTTATTTTCTTATCTTAGAAATGTTCTTATGGACTAAACCAAAAGGTCTTAAAGTGTTTGGAAACACTTTAGAAAAAGCTCAGGCGACAGCTGTACTTGCGGCAAATCAAGGCCTGTACAATGGATTTCTCGCTGCTGGATTAATTTGGGGGCTTGCGCACTCCATTCCTGAATTCTCTTTCCAAATAAAGATTTATTTTCTAGCTTGCGTTGTGATCGCCGGAATTTATGGCGCTTACACTGTTAATCGGAAAATACTTTTTGTGCAGGCTCTACCTGCGATTATGGCGATGATTCTGATTTTAATTTAATTTATAAATTGCATCTTCGGACACATATTAAAAAAGACGAACTCTATCCTAAGTCTCGAATTTGTCCATTTCACAAAGCTTTTCGAGGTCCTCTAATTTCAAACCAGAAAAAATCGGAAGTCCCAACATTTCCACTAGCATCTTGGTTAACAAAGTGGCGCAACACCATGTCGTTCATTTTTCCATTCTTAAATTTTTCCAGCTGTTCCATGGCCAATCCGCATTTTTGACCGCTTTCGCAGATTGAGCCAGCCTTCTTTAGAAGCTCTTAACGAAGAATACAGGTTACTGTGTCGTTAATTCCAAATCTCGGTAAAAACCTTCCAACATAAGTCTCTGCAACTTTGATTTTGCCATCAGAAATGCATATATCGCAGTGATATGATTAGCGTTAGATTTTAGGAGCAAACCATTAGCATTCACTATTTCTTGGACAAAGTATTCATCGGTAATACGCGCATCACCAATTTGCAATTGTCGACGTAATCTATTTATTCTCTCGTCCGCACTCACTAGCCCTGTCTTCGCGATCTTATAGGATCTTAAGCTATTATTATATTCAGCAATAGCCATTACAGTTTTTTGATCAATGAGGGATAAGGTTTCTTCCTTTTTATTGATGAGTTCTCGCTCCCCCGATTTTCCTACTCGTAATGTGGCTGCATATCCAAATCCCATAACGTCATCTGAATTAGGATCTAAAAATCCCCAGGCATGAGCTTTCGTGTTAAGCTTAATTGCTTTAATTAAATAATTCAGAGTCGCGATCTCGAAGGATTTTTCTTGAGCGATCTTAACGAAATCCCTGGGATTCAATTCACTCTCACTGGCCAAATCCGGCAATGTGATTGGCAGAAGCTTCTTAATTCCTGATGAAGCTGGCAGAGCCACAGCATGAGCTAATGAGCTCTGTTCCAGTTCAATCAAAGTGTTTAACTGTAAGAGATCTTGCTCCATCGCTAAAACTGTTAAACGATAATTTTCGGCACTTTTGGGTGGTACAAGCCCAAAACTCTCTTTTTTCTCGATAATTCTGTGAATTTCTTTTTGGTTAAGTAAATCTTTTTGAAGAAATTCCTGAATCGCCAAATCACGGGAAACTAAATAATATGTCGTTTCCACATACTGCATTTCATTTCCACGCAATGAAGCAAACGATTTACTTTTAGCTTTTGCCAGGTCTTTAGCTTCATCAACTTTATACCAGTTGCTCGGAAATAAAAATGGCAAAAAGCTTCCAATGGCTTCTACACCGCCAAGCGGACCGCCGGAAACAAAGGCTAAAAGATCTCTCATGTTAAAATGAGGCAGGAGATTGCCTACAGCGATCTTAATCCTTTGTTTGGATTGGAATACTCTCTCTGCATCCTGGGAAACTGTGTAGTTACTAAATCTTGCCCGACCCATCAGTTCATCAAGACTATAATGCCCTTCTTGCTCGCCACTTTTCGGAGCCGGCGGCAAGGCACCATCCTTTATTAAGCGAGCTGAAACAATAAGCTGCTCAGTTTGCTTATCTGTTAAATCAAGATCGACCTTTCCTACTGCTAAACAAAGTTTAATTTTTCTATCGATGTTTTCACCAAACCCACAATTTCCTGATCTTCGATTCAATTTATATTCTTTTGTCCCCAACATTGGACTTTGCAAAGTCATAAACGAATCCGCAATTTGAATGAAAATTCTTTCCGGCTTGGCTGAGCCAAGTGTTCTAAAAACAGAAAATTCAAGCGTTTTAAATTGTCCTTTTTGTTTTGCAACAGGGACTTCAGTCACAACCTGAGAAGTTACCGAATTCACGATCATCGTTCCCTGATAACGACCAGAAAGCTGCTGTAAATTGACATCACGACAACCAACTGTAAATGCAGCTAATAATATACTTGTAGAAAATTTCATGAATTTCATTTCAAGCCTACCTTTTAACCGATACATCAAAGATGTTTGGTGTTTTTGATGACTGCCTAAATCCCTTTAATTCTTCAACTCTATCTCTTTGTCCATTCAAAATTTCTCTAGAAACTCTCTCACTCACGAATTTTAATTCTAAATTCAGGTCTGAAGGATCCGGTGCAAAGATATGAAGCGTAAAAAGACTTGGACATCCATCTTTAGCCAAACTGATTGTGCCCTTGGCTAGGTCAGGATGCACTTTCTCAAAAGTACAGGGAAAGGCGATCGCGCTATCTTTGGGATCAAAATGCAAAACATCAACAGTAAGATATAAATTATTTAAATCAGAGATTATCTCGTCCATTGTGCGAGAACGATCGACTTTGTACGGAGGTAAATTAGGTATAAATGTAAATCGCACATTGAGATCTAAAATCTCACCATTACTTAACTTAGTTTTTATAATGCCGTTAAATGTTCCCGAAAGTGCTTGATAAAACCGCTGACGCATTTCTAGATCACTTTCCATCTCTAAAGCTTTTATGGCTTCAGCTTTTCTTTGCCCTTCGGCATTGGCCTGGCCCTCAATGTTTGCCTTTTCGGTTAAGCGTCCGTCGTTGTCTTTGTTGCAAGACACGCACATAAGAAAAACCATTGTTCCTATTAATAATTTAAAAAGATTCTCCATCGCTTCCCCTATTAGCTATTGGTTAAAAACAAAACTTCTGCTTTTTTAATTTGATAATTTTTCCGACGTTCAACAGATTCGCGTTGAAAACTTAAATATTTTTGTAAAGCTCCAAGAGCATCGATCGAGTTTTTGACGCCTCGGTTGTATTCATCCATGGTCCGGTTTAAATATCTTTTTCCTTGTTCGGCTCTTTCTTCACTAAAATGAATCAGTTCATGTTCATGTTTTAACTCTTCTTGAGTTACTTTAATTTCAGTCTCTAAAGATATGGACTTTTGTTCCGCTTGCTTTTGGGCGCCTTGAGCTTCAAGAGCTAAAGCAAAACTGTCAGAGACCTTCATAAAATCAAATTCGATAATAAGCCTAGCTCCAACATACTTATCGATACGATCTTTTTCTGTTAAGTAGTCACGGTCACGAGTCGTAAAAAGTTGGTACCCGCCATAGAGATCCACGGAAGGCAACCACCAGCGACTGGATTGTTTGTATTGATTCCTCAGAGATTCTTCATTCGACTTGAAGAAAATAAATTCGGGATTACTTTCGGAACTGATTTTCTTAGCGAGTAATACCTCATCGTGGACATGTTCGACCAATTCAGGAGTTTTGAATGAAGTTCCTTCATCCACTCCAAGAATTGCTGCTAAGCTCATTTGCAAAAGTACAAGTTCATGGGTAATGCTTTCAATTTCTTCATCAAGTTGTCCTTTATGAATCTGAAAATCAAGGCGATCTGTTTCCGTCCCTAGTCCTCGATGAATACGTCGATTCGCTAAAGCGAGAGTCTTTTCATTCTGTCCTAAAGCTCCGCTTAAAATTTTCAAGAGCTCACGACTAGAAACAATTTCCCAGTATAACTTCCTTGCAGATTTAAGCTCGCTGTTAAAAACACCTTGAGCATTAGCTGTGGCGGACCTCGATTGACTGAGGCGAATTTGCTCTTCGAGAGAATCCCTTCCGCCTCGAAATAAATTTATATTTGCTTCGATGCCCCCGTAGGGCTGGGTTTGCTCCGTATAAACTCCAGTTTGAAAGCTCTCTCGTCCTCCAAAAGCTTTCACCGAAGGTAAATAGGATCGAAAAAGGTGGCCCGTTTTGCTTTGGGCTGCATCCTTCATTAAGGATGCTCCCGAAACATTTCTATTCTTTTCTTGAACAAGTTTTGGAATATCATCAGCTGTCAACTTCATTTCCGCTGCAAAACTGATTTTAAAAAATATCAAAAAAAATAAACTCATAAGGCCACCCTTGGTGAAATGCTAGTCCAAGTTATCAAAAGCTGATAAAAGTTCTTTATCTCCCTCTTTAACAACCACATCAATATTGAAGGGCTTTGAAGGCGATTTGGGAACTTTAGCCGTAAACGCACCGTCAGCTTGACTTAAAGCAAATTCATTTTTTGTCCACTTTTTATTCTTTTTAAATTCTAAATATCCTTTGGCCGATTTTTCGAGCTTGCTCAAATCAAGAGGTTTCATGTCTTTATCATAGAAATAAACTCTAACAGTTCCATCTTCTGATCGAACGAGTTCTGCTTTATAAAGCAAATTAGCCTTAGCGCCTTTTGATGCTTCGTTAGCACTGATCACAGGCGATACAATTCCACCCTGTTTTCCGCTATCGCTTAATTTTGGTCCATGCCCTTCATCGTGGGCGTAAGAACTGAAGCTCAGTAGTAGAGCACTGGCTAATATTAATGATTTCATAGTACGTCTTCTCCTTGTTGTTTTGTTGTTTGATCTTCTTTAATAATTTTATCGATCGATTTTTTACCAAATTTATAAAACACGGCCGGTGTGACAATGATATCCAACAAAGTTGAAGAAAAAAGCCCGCCAACAATGACCACCGCAACAGGATAAAGAATTTCTTTTCCTGGTTGCCCTTTGGAAAGTAATAGCGGGAAAAGAGCTAAGGCAGCTGAAAATGCTGTCATTAAAACGGGTACCAAACGCTCCAAAGATCCACGAATGATCATTTCTTTACTGAAATGTTCGCCTTCTTCTTTTATCAAATGAATATAATGACTGATCATCATAATTCCATTCCGAGAAGCGATTCCGCACAAAGTAATAAAGGCAATTAACGTGGCTACCGATAATTCGCGTTCGGTTAAAAAGATAGCTACGATACTTCCAATTAATGCCAGAGGGACATTCAACATGACCTGCAAACTCAACATCATTGATTTGAAATGCACGTAAAGAACAAAGAAAATTCCTAGAAGTGAAAGAATACCTAAGAACAAAAGCAAACGAGAAGCCTGTTGTTGGCTTTCAAATTGTCCACCATAGGTGATGAAATACCCAGAAGGCAGCTTTACGTTTTGTGAAATTTTGGATTTTATCTCATTGATAAGACTTCCTAGGTCCCTGTCATGAGAGTTTGCAGAAATAACAATACGCCTTTGCATGTCTTCACGATTGACCATATTTGGTCCAGTTCCTTTATAAACTTCAGCGACGTCACCCACTGTAATAAGTTGTCCAGTTGGTAAGGTTTTAACGAGCGTAGAGCTGATATTTTCTGGAGTAGACCTTGATTGATCATCTAAACGCATAAAAATGGAATATATTTTTTGTTTCTCTAAAACTGATCCCACTTCCACACCATTCAGCGCCATTTCTAAATCACCAGCGAGAGTCCCCGGACGTATCCCATACTTTGCCGTTTCTTCACGATTCATAGCGATTTTTAATTGTGGAATTAACACTAATGGCTCTACTTGCAAATCCACGATGCCTTCAACGTCTTTCAAAATATTTTCAACTTGAGCACCCAGACGTCGAAGCTCTGATAGCTCGGAACCAAAAACCTTGATTGCAATTTGTGCTCTGACACCCGAAAGCAAATGATCAAGTCGATGACTGATAGGTTGACCAATGTTTACGTAAACATCGCCGACTTTTTCGATTTTTTCCCGTATTTCCTGCAGAACAATATCTTTTGATCTTCCGTTTTCTTTAAAATCGACATCGATTTCACTCCAATGAACACCTTCCGCATGCTCATCCATTTCAGCCCGACCTGTTCGACGGATCGTAGATTTAACTTCAGGGACAGAAAGCATAGCTTCTTCTATTTTTTTTCCTAGCTCATCGGAACTGCTCAGAGCGATTCCCGGTGCTGCTGCGACTCCAATGGTTGCCGTTCCTTCATTAAAAGGTGGTAAAAAATTTCTTCCCATCAGAGGTAATAATGACAAGGCCAGTGCCAGCGCAATCCCGCAACCAATCAAGACTGCTTTTGGACGGTCAATTGTTTTTAAAATCAATTTTCGATCTAACTCTTTTAAAAACCGTACAAACTTACCATCCTCTTTATGTTCGATAATCTTTGCATCAGACAATAAGTAAGAACATAACACCGGCGTAACAGTGAGCGAAATAAAGAGCGAGGCTGTCAGAGAAATGATATAGGCTACGCCCAATGGTGAAAAAAGTTTTCCTTCAATACCACCCAAGGCAAACAAGGGAATAAAAACCAAAATCACAATTATGGTTGAAATAACAATAGAATTTCGGACTTCAGACGAAGCTTCATAAATGACTTTCAGAGGATTTCGAGGATGAGAGCTAGCGCGATTTTCCCGCAGTCGACGAAAAACGTTTTCAACATCAACAATGGCATCATCAACAAGTTCACCGATAGCAACAGCCAACCCACCTAAGGTCATTGTGTTAATACTCAAACCAAATATTTTAAAAATAATTGCAGTAACTAATAAGGACAGTGGAATAGTTACCAATGTGATTGCTGTCGTGCGAACATTCAGCAAAAAGATAAACAGAACGATGGCGACCATAATAGCCCCATCACGAAGCGCTTCCTCAACATTTGAAATTGAAGCGGTAATAAATCGCGACTGCTTAAACAAATCAGACTCAATTTTCACACCTTGAGGCAAGGTCTTCTCAAGATCTTTTAACATAGTATCGATTTTTTTTGTGAGTTCTATAGTACTGGCGCCCGGCTGCTTTTGAATCGTCATGACAACCGAATGCTTTCCATTAATGCTAGCTTCACCGCGTCTGGTTCTTGGCCCAAGCTTCACTTCAGCAATTTCTTTAAGAAGAACTGGCCTTCCTAAATGCATTCCAACCGAGGAATTTTGAATCTCTTCGATGCTTTCGACTCGACCCAAAGGCCGAATTAAATATTCTTTCTCATCAAGATCAATAAAACCACCCGTCGTGTTTTCACTGATTTCCGAGAGCGCATGTTTTAAATCTTCAAGAGAAATTCCACGCTGTTGAAGTTTGTCACTGGAAACTAAAATATGAAATTGCTTAACCTGACCGCCCATTACAACAACTTGGCTAATTCCCGAAATGGTCATAAGCCGTGGACGAAGCGACCAATCCGCAATAGTCCTTAAATCCATAGGGTGAACAGATTCATCAGGACTGGTCAGACCCACAAATTGAATCTCTCCCATGATTGAACTCACTGGGCCCATTGTGGGAGTTATTTTTTCAGGCAATCTTTCTTTCACCAATTGCAAACGTTCGGATACGAACTGACGATTTCTAAAAATATCTGTGCCCCAATCAAACTCGACAAAGATAATAGAAATACCTATGCCGCTCGAGGATCTGACCCGGATTACCCCTGGTGTACCGTTCAGAACAGATTCAATGGGAAGTGTAACAAGAGTTTCTACTTCTTCAGGGGCTAAACCATGAGCCTCCGTTAGAATAGTTACAGTTGGACGGTTAAGATCTGGAAATACATCCACAGGCAAATGAATTGTAATCCAAAAGCCATAAATCATAAGACCAATGGCAATGAGCAAAACAGTTAACCTGTTTTTTAAAGAGACTCTAATGATGTAATTAAGCATAAACTGCTCCGCCGAACGTGAGTTGAATCATTACTTGGAATACTGTTGTCTAAAAAGACTTAAGCGATGGGCGGTCGAAATATTGATGAAATAAAAATACTAGCATATGCTAATTGCTGAAAATAACTAATCACCTTCGCAATTACCGGTCGATAGAATACTGGATTTGCTTCACAAGCAACCAATGCAGTGAACCCAGTAGCAATGCTATAACAATGAGATTTATCGTGAGTGTGTTCTGGCTGATCTGGAGCATGTCTGTGAGTGTAAGAAACTGATTCATGAACCTTATCGTGATCATGTTCATGACTATTAGAATCATGATGGTGTAATTCTTCAGAGTCCTCATCTTGCTGATGAGAAGTCCTCAACTCTGCATGATCGTGATCGGTAACGGACTGAAACTGAGTACTTACGAAAGAAAAGGAAGCAAATGCAAAAAATATCGCTCCGAATAAAAAAATATATATTCGCTTCAGCACTGAGTTCATTCCTAATGAGTAATGGATATTTTTATCGAGTTCAACTATTAAATATTGAATCTGTAACTACAACGGTCACTCGTAGAGATTACTCATGCACATTTCCATAGCCATTATGAACATCATCGTCATGAACATTAAGGGCTGTATTTATTTATCGGGCAAGAGCTTGTTGAGGAAGAGGAGTTCGAGTGAGCTTAACCCAGCCATAGTAAGATTCTGTCGGAGAAACGGCAACCTGACTGCTGCCTAATTTGATTTCGTTAAGTTCCTCAAGTGAATTTACATTGGTTGAATAGGACCCCAAACCAGATCCATCTTGAGGGTTCTTTAAGAAAACTCTGCAAATGTAACCTTTGCCGTTGGAGTTTTCGCGCACAACAAGAATAAGCTGAAAATGAAATGGCTTACTTAATTCGTTGGCGATAAACAATTTCTGGTAGGGTTCGTCGCTCAGTTGAATTCCTTCTGCGGCGTAAGAGGTTCTGCCGCAATTCTCTATACCATCTTGGCGAACGCAGGACTGAGTTCCAACTTCGAGAGTGAATTGGGGAAGAGCAAATACATTTGAAGAAAGAAAGAGAGCAAAGAAAAGAATGAAAGCTTTCATATAAATATTCTTTCTAATGGGCGGCGACCCACTTTATAATGACATTATACCGATTTTGATCCAAAGCATGTCCACCTGAAAATCTAAAGTGTTTAACTTCTTTAAAATCTTTTAAAATCAGGTCAGCGTTTTGAGAGTATTTGTCTTGCTCTGCGGAAACAATCATAAGATCGCGTGGAAGGATTGCTTGAACTAAATCTTTGATTTCAAAATTTTCTATAAATCCAGGAATAACAAGCCCCATCTCGAGGCTCGTGTGTTTTTCTATTTTATTTTTATAGGAACAAAGAGCACCGCTCGAACAAGCAAATTTAATTCTTTCGTCGGTCGCGGCTTGAAATAAAGTCGTATTCCCACCCAGCGAATGTCCCATAACTCCGATCCGACCTTGATGAACCAGTTGGTGATGAAATAAAATCGAAAGACCCCGAGCGGCATCATCCAATACTTTGCGCATCAAGGTGTCACCCTTAATCAGTCGATAGGTCATCTCATTAAATTGCTGAAGAAAATCCTTGTCACCTTGATCAGGCTCTATGCCCTTCTTATTGCGACGACGGTCCTCAAAGCAAATTTGATCTGGAGCCAGAACAACAAAGCCCCGTTGCGCCAGTTGGGGCCCAAAAGCCTGAAGAGGGTTTCCCGCAATTCCAGCAACTTCACTTTTGCCTAAAAATTGTTCCCCGTTATGTTGATGATGAATGAGCACAGCCGGCGCCGAAGCCAAACTTGAATTCGTAGGCTCAAACAAAAACGCCTTTATGAGATCATCTTCCGAACCAGAATATTCAATAAGACTTCTAGTATACCCATCGAATGATTTAGTTTCGATTCGTGCGAATTGATGAGGCCTGCGATCAACAGAAAGTTTCAAAAATTGAGCTAAGGAATTCATTAATTCAATTATCCGGAAAAGAACAACTTTGTCTAGGCGGAAGCAAACCGGCTTTGGTTGCAGAACTCTGTACAGTAATCTGAATTCAGTTTCAGTATTCTGTACATGAATTCAAGATTCTCGAATTCATGTACAGAATACTGAATACCGAACAGTATCCAGGATACCGGGCCCAGCATCCTGGATACCGGGGATTGTACTTCGTTTTTTCGTTGAGTATTGGAGGTTTCACTACGAAACCATACAATATCAATTACTTATAACAAATATTAGACCTTAAAAGCGAGCATTCTCCTCTATAGCGAACCATGCTTATTGGCCTCCTGATAATCATAAAAGCTGACCACTTTTTCCATGATCCCTTGATTGATGAGAAAAGTCCCGGATTTCCAGATTTAAAACTAGGATTTTTTAATCCTGAGGTCAGGATTACTCTTATTTCGACGATTTGAATAACAGTTACTATTAATTCTCAAACAGGGAGCATACTAGTGCTGATCTTACATACATATACTTGTCGGATAGTATTTAGTTTCATTTATGAACATCTGAAATTGACTCAATGAAAATCTTGTTATCAGGGAGTTTTTGTCTGATTTGACTACAAATTAATTCCGTTTCAGAAGAATTTTTTGGCCCTATTAGAGCCATTTTAGTTAGAATTCCAGTTTTGTAATGCAAATATCCCAATAGTTTAGTCGTAGAGTCTTTGCTATTGTAGGCATCAAATTTAGAATTTTTCATAAACCTAATGAACACAATACTTTCAAAATTAATTAATCTAAGCTTTTTGTCCTTTGAGTAAAAAGCTATTCCGAGCGGCGTGATTTCAAAATACCAATAAACTAATTTAGAAACTATGGAAGATATAAAGTAAATATTTCCTAACACCAAAAAAAATAAAAGTATAAAAAAAATAGATAAAATATTCGAATTGAGTTTCGATATTTCACCAACTTTTGAATAATTTAAGTAAGCTAAAAAATAAATTATCAAAGCGAGAGCAACAGCAGCTAGATTAATTTTCATTAAATAACCAAAGGAATAAATAACTCCTCTGGCCAACGTATTTATCTGTCT